>JBBSQN010000038.1:0-37309 GCA_038257875.1 Mycobacteriales bacterium | reverse complement strand
CGTCATCGAACGGACGATCGCCAACTTCAAGACCTGGCGAATCCTGCACACCGACTACCGTCGCCCGATTACTACATTCCAGGAGACCATTTCTACTGTCGTCGCTTTGCATTTCTATACATACGGCTGAATAACCCTCAGCGTACAGAGTTCCCACCCAACGCCCGCGACGTAACTTCGCGTCAAGACTGGCTTTCCGCGGAAACCACGCAGTGTCGACACGCGCGGTCGGGACCGCGCGCTGCTCCAACACCCTGACCATGTAGTCGGCTGTGATATCACGCTCAGGTGCTAAGATGAGGACTGTCATCAGTCGTTGTCCCAATCTTCAGAACTCGGCGCGTCCTCGCCGTCGACCGTCGACGTTGTGTCTGCCGATGGGTCTCCGGCGACCCGCAGGTCGACCAGCGGAAGCCCGGTCTCGACCTCGACGGCCTTCTGCTCATGCTCGTCGTAACGCCACACCGGCAGGGTACGACCGAGCCCGGCTGGCCGAGCCCGACGCAGACCCCACGGACGCACGCCGACCCGTGATGGCTGGTCGTCACGTCGCTCGTCGAACGTCGAGCCGTCGAGCCGTCGAGCGCAAACTGCGTGCTCGTCGGTGCGAACGGGTCAGCAACAAACTGATCCGCGATAACCGTCATCCGATCCACCTTCCTACTTCAGCCGACGCTCACTGTAAGCCCGGCACGTCGAGACTTGGCCAGCACCGGGTCAAGATCACCGGAACTGACCTGTCGCGAGACTGCCCAGTAGCTCTCGGTCACAACGAAACATGCTCTGAGCATCGACCAAGCGCGCCAGCGACGAAACAACGTCCAGGTATACCCCGTATCCCGCAGACATACCTCGTAGGTATATTGATCATCATAGCCTGTGGCAGATCGCCTACACTTTGGCGAGATCGAGATGGGACTGACGTATGAGCGAACAGAGACGCTACTGCGAGTCGTGCGGCACACGACTCGCCGCTGACCAGCGCGAAGAGTGGTGCAGCCCGTGCGCCCGCCGGCGCACCAGTCGTGACGAGCCCCAACTGCACTGCGCCGAGTTCTGGCAGCGCGACAACCTTCGCGACGCTCTGAATGCCGAGGCACGGCCTCGATCGCGCCGCGCCATGCCAGGTCAGTCAGCACACTGTCGGCCGAGAGCTTCTCGGGCGAGCCGACGAGCCTGCTCCACTCAGTCGCCCACGGTTGCCGTCACCACGAGGCTATCCGCAGTGATGCCCATGGAAGCACCCTCGGCGGGCGCCGTGCACGATCGTTCGGACAGGGACGAACGTCAGCGCCGGGGCTGTTCGCTGGGCCCGACGTGGTCGGCCAGCCACTCGGTCAACGGCCCCAGCGCCCGCCATGTGGTGACCACCCGCCCCAGCGTCTCGGCCGTGTGCAGCACGTCGTCCGGTGGCCAGCTCCGCCAGCCGTAGAGCGTCTTGTGCCGCAGCAGCTCCAGCCGCGGATGGTCGGGATCGACGCCGCGGGGGCGAGTCGCGAGCGTCTGGCCGCCGATGGTGATCCCACCCGCCTGGACGGCGACGAGCCGCTTTTCCAGGTCCGCGCCGCGCCGCTCGTCGTCCACGGCCGCGCGGAAGCGCGCGACCTGGTCCGGCGCCATCTGGTAGTGCCCGGCCGCGACCATCAGCCCGTCCGTCCCGACCTGCACGTAGTACGGGCCCGCGGTCGCGCCGCACTGCGTCTTGTAGGGGGTCTTGTCCTTCGAGAACCGGACGTCGCGGTACGGGCGGAAGATCTTGCCCGCCCCGAACTCGGGTTCCAGTGCGGCGAGCAACGCCTGCATGGGAGCGCGGACGTGGGTCTCGTAGACCTCGCGCTGGTCGGTCCAGTACGCCCGGGAGTTGTCGACGGCGAGGCCGTCGTAGAACTCGACGGCGCCGTCGCCGAAGCCGGTGAACGCCGTCATGGCGCCCGGTCGCTCGTCGCGTCGGCGCCGGGTTCCGCGACGACGCTCCCGTCCGGATCAGCGTCGGGGTCCGCGCCGTCCGGCGCCGCCAGTACCTCGCGCGGCTTGCGCACGAACGCCAGGTAGGCCACCGCACCAAGGAAGACGAGCGCCGAGACCACCACGTTGATCCGGATGTCACCGAACACCCGCGTCGCGGTGTCGGTCCGCATCTGCTCGATGAAGAACCGGCCCGCGGTGTATCCCGCGAGGTAGAGCGCGAACGCCCGCCCGTGTCCGAGCCGGAACCGGCGGTCGGCCCACACCACCAGCGCGGCGACGACGAGGTTCCACAGCAGCTCGTAGAGGAACGTCGGGTGCACGACCTCGACCGGGGTCGTGTCCAGCGCGACGCCCCCGAGCGGGTCCGGGATACCGGTCTGGGGGTCCACCCGCTGGTAGATCTCCAGTCCCCACGGCAACGTGGTGGGGCCACCGTAGAGCTCCTGGTTGAACCAGTTGCCCAGGCGCCCGATCGCCTGCGCGACGATGATGCCGGGCGCCACCGCGTCGGCGAAGAACGGCAGCGGGATCCCGCGGCGGCGGCAGCCGATCCACGCCCCGACCCCGCCGAGGGCGATCGCGCCCCAGATGCCCAGGCCCCCCTGCCAGATCTTCAGCGCGTCCACCGGGTTGCCGCCCGGGCCGAAGTAGGTCTGCCAGTCCGTGGCGACGTGGTAGAGCCGCCCGCCCACGAGGCCGAACGGCACCGCGAACACCGCGATGTCGGTGACCGTGCCGGGCTGCCCACCCCGGGCGACGAACCGGCGGTCGCCCCACACGACGGCGACGACGATGCCGGCGATGATGCAGAGCGCGTACGCCCGGATCGGGATCGGGCCGAGCATCCAGACCCCGCGATCCGGGCTCGGGATGGCAGCCAGCACGGCGGTCGCTACAGCAGAGCTCACCCGGTCACGGTAGCGCGACCCTCCGACCGCACCCGGCCCGGCGTTGTCTCGTTCGGCCTCCCGACCGCCGGCCCGGCCCGGCGGACACCGGCTCCCAGCTCCGCGGCCAGCGCGCGCACCCCGTCGGCGCCGCCGTTCTCCGCGGCGGTGACAAACGCCGACCCGACGATCACCCCGTCGGCGAACGCCGCCACCTCGGCGGCCTGGTCCCCCGACCGCACCCCGAGTCCGACACCGATCGGCAGCGACGTGTGCGGGCGGCAGCGGGCGACGAGCTCCGGGGCGAGGGTCGCCACCGTGTCCCGCGCGCCGGTGACGCCCATCGTCGAGGTCGCGTAGAGGAACCCGCGGCTCGCCGCCGCGGTGGCAGCGATCCGCTCCTCGGTCGAGGACGGGGCGACGAGGAAGATCCGGTCCAGCCCGTGGGCGTCGGACGCGGCGAGCCACTCACCTGCCTCGTCGGGGATCAGATCCGGGGTGATCACCCCGAGCCCGCCCGCCGCCGCGAGGTCGCGGGCGAACGCGTCCACGCCGTAGCGCAGCACCGGGTTGTAGTACGTCATCACGACCGCCCGCCCGCCTGCGGCGCTCACCTGAGCGACGACGTCGAGCACGTCGCGCAGCCTGGTGCCGGCCCGCAGCGCGGTCTCGGCGGCGGCCTGGATCGTCGGGCCGTCCAGCACGGGATCGGAGTAGGGGACGCCGACCTCCAGCAGGTCACACCCGCCCGCGACCATCGCCCCCAGCAGCTCCACGGACCCGGCGACGGTCGGGTAGCCGGCGGGGAGGTAGCCGACCAACGTCCCGCGGCCCTCGGACCGGCAGCCAGCGAAGATCGACTCGACGCCGCTCATCGCTGCACGCTCCCGGTGTCGGCGCCCGCGGGTGACCCGCCCGCGGGGGGCGCACCGTCGGCGACGGCGGTGCCGCTCGCCTCCGCCGCGCTCTCGTCCTCGCCGATCGTCGCGAACCACCGGGCCGCGGTGTCGACGTCCTTGTCCCCGCGGCCGGACAGGTTCACCAGCACGACGCCCTCGGGCCCCAGCTCGCGGCCCAGGCGCAACGCCCCCGCGACCGCGTGCGCCGACTCGATGGCGGGGATGATCCCCTCGGTGCGGCACAGCAGCGCGAAGGCGTCCATCGCCTCGGCGTCGGGGACCGGCTGGTACTGCGCGCGGCCGAGGTCGCGCAGCAGCGCGTGCTCCGGACCGACGCCGGGGTAGTCCAGCCCGGCGGAGATCGAGTACGACTCGCTGGTCTGCCCGTCGTCGTCCTGGAGCAGGTAGGACATCGCGCCGTGCAGCGCGCCGGGCGTGCCCTCGCTGAGGGTGGCGCCGTGCCGGCCGGTCTGCACGCCCTCGCCGCCGGGCTCGAAGCCCACCAGCCGCACGCCGGGGTCGTCGAGGAACGCGTGGAAGATCCCGATCGCGTTCGAGCCGCCACCGACACACGCCGCGATCGCGTCGGGCAGCCGCCCCACGCGCTCGAGCACCTGCTCGCGCGCCTCCAGACCGATGACCCGGTGGAAGTCCCGGACCAGCGTCGGGAACGGGTGCGGCCCGGCGACCGTGCCGAGCAGGTAGTGGGTCTTCTCGACGGTGGTGACCCAGTCGCGCAGGGCCTCGTTGATCGCGTCCTTGAGGGTGCGGGAGCCGGTCGTCACCGGGACCACCGACGCCCCGAGCAACCGCATCCGGGCGACGTTGAGCGCCTGTCGCTGCGTGTCGACCTCACCCATGTAGACCACGCACTCCAGGCCGAGCAGCGCGCACGCGGTGGCCGTCGCGACCCCGTGCTGGCCCGCGCCGGTCTCGGCGATGACGCGCGACTTGCCCATCCGCCGGGTGAGCAGCGCCTGGCCCAGCACATTGTTGATCTTATGGGAACCGGTGTGGTTGAGGTCCTCGCGCTTGAGCAGGATGCGCGCGCCGCCGGCGTGCGCACCCAACCGGGACGCGTCGGTCAGCGGCGAGGGACGACCAGAGTAGTCGCGGTGCAGGCGGTCGAGCTCGTCGAGGAACTCGCGGTCGGTGCGCGCCTTGTCGTAGGCGGTGGTCAGCTCGTCGAGCGCCGCAATGAGCGCCTCGGGAACGAACCGCCCGCCGTAACGACCGAAGTGCCCGCGCTCGTCGGGCTCGTGCCCCGACGGCGTGGAGATGCCGTCGCTGGCCCTGGCTGTGGTGCTCACCGCACCATTCTGGAGCACGACGGGTGGAAGCCGGCGGCCACCAGGCTGCGCACCGCGCTGCGCGGGTCCCCGCTGGTCACCAAGCCCTCGCCGACGAGCACCGCGTCGGCCCCCCAGCCGGCGTAGGTGAGCAGGTCCCCGGGGCCGCGGACGCCGGACTCGGCCACCCGCAGCACGTCGCTGGGCAGCCCGGGCGCGATCTGGCCGAAGAGCGACCGGTTGACCTCGAGGGTGTGCAGGTTGCGGGCGTTCACGCCGATGAGCTTGGCGCCCGCCTCCAGCGCGCGGTCGGCCTCCTCCTCGGTGTGCACCTCGACGAGCGCGGTCATCCCCAGCGACTCGACGCGGTCGAGCAGGGCGACGAGGGCGTTCTGTTCGCACGCCGCGACGATCAGCAGCACCAGGTCGGCGCCGTAGGCGCGGGCCTCGTGCACCTGGTAGGGGCTGACGATGAAGTCCTTGCGCAGCACCGGGACGTCGACGACGGCGCGCACGGCCGCGAAGTCGGCGAGCGAGCCACCGAAACGCCGCCGCTCGGTGAGCACGCTGATCACGCGGGCGCCACCCTCGGCGTAGGACGCGGCGAGGTCGGCGGGATCGGTGATCGCGGCCAGGTCACCTTTGGAGGGGCTGCGGCGCTTCACCTCGGCGATCACCCCGATACCCGGGGCCTGCAGCGCCGCCATCACGTCGCGCGCCGGCGCGACCGCGGCCGCGCGCCGCTTGATCTCGGCGAAGTCCACCTCGGCCTCGCGCACCGCGAGGTCCGCCCGGACACCGTCCACGATGGACTCGAGGACGCTGCCTCCGCCGTGCTCCATCGCAGTGGTTCCCCTCTCCGATTGGTTCGGGCGCGAGTCATGCTAGACAGCCCCGGTCCGGGACGCGTCGCCAGGATCGTTCCCGTGGTCTCCCGGCGCGTCGGCGGTGGGGTCGTGCCCGGCGTCGAGGTCCTGCCAGGTCGCCCGATCCGGGTCGAGCTCGGCCCGCGGCCGTCCCGGGCCCGCGTACCGCGCCCCGAGCCGGGGCAGTCGCGGCTCCCGGACCAGCACGAACAACCCCACGACGAGCAACGTGCCGCCGCCGGCCACCGCGAGCCAGGACGCCGCCGTGGTCTCGGTCGCCACCAACGCCCGCACCGCGAGAACCGCCACCACGGCGCCGGTCACTCCGAGCAGCCCCCCGAGCACCCGGCGTAGCAGGCCGCCGGTGGCCACCACCGCGGCCACGCCGGCCAGCGCCAGCAACGCCACCCCGGTCAGCGACGGCGACCCCTGGGCCCCGTCGAACGCGGCCGCGGCCCCCCAGAGCAGCAGAGCGGACAGGCCGAGCCCGGCGCAGACCGCTGCCAGCGTGCGCGGGCCGCGGGCGGGCCGGGTCACGACGGCGGGGCGAGCGTCGCCGCCGTCGCCACCGCCGACAGCACCGCGCGCGCCTTGTTCAGGCACTCGGTGTCCTCCGCGACCGGATCGGAGTCCGCCACGATCCCGCCACCGGCCTGCACGTACGCCATCCCGTCGCGGACCAGCGCCGTCCGGATGGCGATGGCGGTGTCGGCGTTACCGGCGAAGTCGAGGTAGCCGACGATCCCGCCGTAGAGGCCCCGACGGGTCGGCTCCAGCTCCTCGATGATCTCCATCGCGCGTGGCTTGGGCGCGCCCGACAACGTCCCGGCCGGAAAGCAGGCCGTGACGGCGTCGAAGGCGTTGCAGTCGCGGCGCAGCGTGCCGGTGACCGTCGAGACCAGGTGCATCACGTGGCTGTAGCGCTCCACGGAGAAGAAGCTGTGCACCTTCACCGTGCCCGGCTCGCAGACCCGCCCGAGGTCGTTGCGGCCCAGGTCGACGAGCATCACGTGCTCGGCACGCTCCTTGTCGTCGGTGCGCAGCTCCTTCTCCAGGAGCAGGTCCTCCTCCTCGGTGGCCCCACGCCAGCGGGTGCCCGCGATCGGGTGCGTGGTCGCCTGCCCGTCGCGCACGGTGACCAGCGCCTCCGGGCTGGACCCGACGATGTCGAAGCGCCGGGCGGGCCGCGACGACGACCCGGCCGACTCCAGCCGCAGCAGGTACATGTACGGGCTCGGGTTGGTGGCGCGCAGCACGCGGTAGACCTCGAGCGGGTCGGCGCGGCACTCGGTCTCGAACCGCTGCGACACGACCACCTGGAACGCCTCGCCCGCCCGGATCTGCTCCTTCGCGATCTCGACGGCGGCGTGGTGCTCGCGTGGTGTGCGGCGGCGGGTGAACGCGGGCTCGACGGGCCGGTACACCGCCACGGTCGACGCCGCGGACGCCGCGAGCTCGGCGGTCATCCGGTCCAGCCGGGCGAGCGCGTCGTCGTAAGCCTCCTCGACGCGCTCATCGCTGGCGTCCCAGTTGATCGCGTTGGCGATCAGCGTGATCGTGCCCTCGTGGTGGTCGACCGCGGCCAGGTCGGTGGCCAGCAGCATCACCAGCTCGGGGACCCCGAGGTCGTCGGCCGCGAGCGAGGGCAGCCGCTCCAACCGGCGCACCACGTCGTAGCCGAGATAGCCGACCATCCCGCCGGTGAGCGGCGGTAGGTCGGGCAGCGGCTCGCTGTGCAGCTCCTCGACCACCGTGCGCAGCGCTGTGAGGGGGTCACCGGACACCGGCATCCCCGCGGGCACCTCGCCGGTCCAGAACAGCTCGCCGTCCACCACGGTCAGCGCGGCCACCGACCGGGCCCCGACGAACGACCAGCGCGACCAGGACCGCCCGTTCTCCGCGGACTCGAACAGGAACGTGCCGGGACGGTCACCGGCCAGCTTGCGGTAGACCCCGACCGGGGTCTCGTCGTCGGCGAGCAGCCGTCGCGTCACCGGGATCACCCGGTGCTCGGCAGCGAGCGCACGGAACTCCTCGCGGCTGGGAGTGACCGTGCCCAGCGCTCCGGTGGGGGCAGCGCCGAGCGGGGCGGCGGTATGAACGGTCATGGCCGGCATCATCTCAGGCCGCCCCGAGGCGGGTGAGTGCCCGGAGGGTCCTCGGTGCGGGCGCCCCCGGACAATGGTGGGGTGGTGGCAGCGACAGCGGGACAACCCGAGCGTCGCCGCCGGGGTCGCCGCCCCGGCGGTGCGGACACCCGTACCCAGCTCCTCGACGCCGCGCGCGTCGAGTTCGCCGAGCGCGGCTACGACGGCGCCACCGTACGCATGATCGCCGATCGGGCAGGCGTGGACCCCGCGATGGTCAACCACTGGTTCGGTGGCAAGGAGGCGCTGTTCACCGCCGCGCTGGACCTGCCGCTGGACCCGACGGAGATCCTGGCCGACGTCCTGCCCGGCGACCCCGAGCGGATCGGGGAGCGGATCACCGCCCGGTTCCTGACCGTGTGGGACGCCACCGGCGGGGAACCGCTGCCCGCGATCATCCAGAGCGTCGCGAGCCACGGCGCGGCCGCCCGGATGCTGCGTGAGTTCTTCGGCAACGTCCTCGTCGGGCGCATCGCGGCGGCCGTCGCGCCCGACCGGCCGGAGCTGCGCACCGCGCTGTGCGGTTCCCAGCTGTTCGGGTTGGGGCTCGTGCGCTACGTGCTCACGCTGGAACCGCTCGCCTCGGCCGACCACGCCACCGTCGTCGCGGCGATCGCCCCCACCCTGCAGCGCTACCTCACCGGCCCCCTCCCCTGAACAGTCCCCCGCACCCCTCGTGCGCGGCAATCGTCGCTGGAACAGCGTTATCCGCGCACGGGCCATATGATCGGGAGTGTGGGTGGGGGTGCCGTGGGTTCGCGCTTGAGGGCGTGGAGGTACGCCCTGCGGACTACCAACCCGCCACCGGGGGGTCGCATCGACGCGGTGACGCGGTGGATCGTGGTCAGCCGGGCGGCGGTGCTGCCGATGACCGTCGTCTCCGGTCTGGTCGCGGCGCTGCTGGCGATCGGTGCCCCGGGCCTGGACGTGCGGTGGCTGGTGCTGGCGGTCGTGGGCATCACCCTCGCCCACGTCGCGAACAACCTGATGAACGACCTGTACGACACCGACGCGGGCAGCGACACCGCGACCTACCCGCGAGCGCTCTACGCCCCGCACCCGGTGCTGTCCGGGCTCGTCAGCCGGCGCGTGCTGGTCGCCGCGATCGTCGTCGTCAACGCCGCCGACCTGGCGATCCTCGTCGTGCTCACGATCGCGCGCGGCTGGGGAGTGGCCGCCTTCGCGCTCGCCGGGTTCGTGCTCAGCCTCGCCTACACCGCGCCGCCGCTGCGGCTCAAACGCCGCGGGTTGGGCGAGCCGGACGTGCTGGTGGTGTGGGGCCCGCTGATGGTCGGCGGCACGTACTACGCCGCGGTCGGGTCGATCCCGTGGCCGGTGCTGGTGGCGTCGCTGCCCTACGGGCTGCTGTGCACGACCGTGCTGATGGGCAAGCACATCGACAAGATCGCATATGACGCGCCGCTGGGGATTCGCACGCTGCCGGTCATCCTCGGCGAGCGCCGGGCGCGCGCGGTGACGTTGGGCCTGATGGCCGGGTTCTACGTCCTCGTCGGGCTGGCCGTGCTGATCGGGGCGATGCCGTGGCCCGCGCTTCTCGTCGTGGCGGCGCTGCCCCGGCTGGCGAAGGTCTGGCCGCGCTACCGGCGCCCGCCACCCGAGGAGCCACCGCCCGGCTTCCCGGTCTGGCCGCTGTGGTACGCGGCGCTGGCGTGGGTGCACGTGCGCCAGGCCGGCGCGCTGCTGATTCTCGGCCTTGCCGCGGGCGCGGTGCTGCGCGTGCTCGGGTAGGGCCTGGGCTACCAGCGTGCCGCTCGTCGGGTCACCGGGTGGCGCGCAGCTGCTCGGCGATGTCGGCGATGCAGCCCAGGACGCCGTTGAGGAACCTCGGGCTGTCGTCGGTGGAGAGGGTGCGGGCCAGCTCTACTGCTTCGGTGATCGCCACCGGGTCGTCGATCTCGTCGACCCATAACAGCTCGAAGACGCCGATCCGCAGCAACGTGCGGTCCACGGCGGGCATCCGCGCGACCGTCCAACCCTCGGCGTGCTCGGCGAGGAGCTGGTCGATGCGCTCGCGATGCGCGACGACGCCCTCGACGAGCATCGCGGCGTAGTCCGAGACCGGCGGGGCGTCGTCGGTCTCGCGGCGCTGGGTCAGCACCGCGAGCGGGTGCTCGCCGCGGGCCTCGGACTCGAAGAGAATGTCGAGTGCGCGTTTGCGCGCCTTCGTCCTGGCCCTGGGCATCAGCAAGCTCCCGGTGTCAGCCGGAGACGCGGCCCAGGTAGCGCCCGTCGCGGGTGTCCACCTTGACCTTCTCGCCGGTGGTGACGAACAGCGGCACCTGGATCTCCGCGCCCGTCTCCAGGATGGCCGGCTTGGTGCCGCCGGTGGACCGGTCGCCCTGCAGACCCGGGTCGGTGTGGGAGATGACCAGCTCGACCGAGGTGGCCAGCTCGACGAAGAGCGGGACGTCCTCGTGCAGCGCGACCACCGCGGACCCGTTCTCCAGCAGGTAGTCCGCCGCGTCACCGACCGTGGCGTCGGGGATCGTGATCTGGTCGAACGTGTCGCCGTCCATGAAGACGAAGTCGGCGCCGTCGCGGTAGAGGAAGGTCATGTCGCGGCGGTCCACGGTGGCGGTGTCCACCTTGGTGCCGGCGTTGAAGGTCTTGTCGACGACCTTGCCGGTCATCACGTTCTTCAGGGTGGTGCGCACGAAGGCCCCACCCTTGCCGGGCTTCACGTGCTGGAACGCGGTGACCGACCACAGCTGGCCGTCCAGATTGAGCACCAAGCCGTTCTTCAGGTCGTTCGTGGTGGCCACGGGTGGGCTTCTCCTGCGTCTCTGCTGGCGCGCAAGGGTGCCGGTGCCCGGCACCGCCGTCACGCGCCGGGGTGTGCTCCAGTGATCGACGCCGTGCTCGGCGCCGTCGTCCGTGGACCAGGATACCGGTCGCGGGACGGGCGAATCGCGCCTACACCTCGAGCAGGTCCTTCGTGGTGCGGGTCAGCAGGTCGGGGGGGCCGTCGCGGACCACGAGAGTGTCCTCGATGCGCACCCCGCCGCACCCCTCCAGGTACACCCCGGGCTCGACGGTGACCACCATCTCGGTGGCCAGCGCGCCGGTGCTGGTCTTGGCCAGGATCGGTGCCTCGTGGATCTGCAGGCCGACGCCGTGGCCGAGCGGGTGCACGAACTCGTCCCCACGGCCGGCGTCCTCGACGACGGAGCGCGCCGCGGCGTCCACATCGGACACCTTGGCGCCCGGGGCCAGCGCGGCCCGGCCCGCGGCCTGGGCCGCGGCGACGAGGTCGTAGAGCTCGCGCTGCCAGCCGGCGGCGGGACCGAGCACCACGGTGCGGGTCATGTCGGAGTGGTAGCCACCGACGAGCGCACCGAAGTCCATCGTCACGAGGTCTCCGGAACGCAGCACCGTGCCGGTCGGCCGGTGGTGGGGCACCGCGGAGTGCTCCCCCGCCGCGACGATCGTCTCGAACGACGGACCGTCGGCGCCGTGGCTGCGCATCCGGGCCTCCAGCTCGAGGGCGACGTCGCGCTCGGTGCGCCCCGGCCGCAGCCCGCCCGCGGCCAGCAGGTCGGCCAGCGCGGCGTCGGCGGCGGCGCAGGCGGCGCGCAGCGCGGCGACCTCGGCATCGTCCTTGACCAGCCGCAGCCGCTGCACCAGGCCCGGCGCCCGGTGCAGGGTGACCTCGCGCGCCGCCTCGTCCAACGCCGTGTGCGCGTCGACGGTGACGGCGTCGGACTCGAACCCGAGCCTGCGCACACCCCGCTCGGGGGCGCTGCGCGCGAGCGCGAGGGCACTGCCGCGCTCGATGAGGATCTCCAGGTCGGGCACCTGCTCCGCGGCCTGGCTCCGGTACCGCCCGTCGGTGCACACCAGGCTCGCCGCGTCGCCGTCGACGTGCACGAGCAGCGCCGCGTTCGAGCCGGTGAACCCGGTGAGGTAACCGATGTTGACCAGGTCGGTGACCAGCAGCGCGTCGAGCTCGGCAGCGCGCAGCAGCGCGCGCAACGCGGTGCGGCGGGACGGGAAGGACATGAGTGCGACCCTACGGGCGCGCGGGGGCGTCCTGCTCGGCCAACCACCGCAACGCGAGCGCGTAGCCCGCGACGCCGAGCCCGATGATCACACCGCTGGCCACCGCCGAGACGTAGGAGTGGTGACGGAACTCCTCGCGGGCGTGCACGTTGCTGATGTGCACCTCCACCAGCGGCGCGGTGAGCTGCGCGCACGCGTCGCGGACGGCCACCGAGGTGTGCGTCCAGGCCGCGGCGTTGAGCACGACCGGGGTGCCCGCGTCGGCGGCGTCGTGCAGCCAGCCGAGCAGCTCCCCCTCGTGGTCGGTCTGGCGCACCTCGACGGCGAGGCCGAGCTCGGTGCCGGTCTGTTCGCAGAGCGCCACCAGGTCGGTGTGGGTGGTGGCGCCGTAGACGGCGGGCTCGCGGGTGCCGAGCCGACCCAGGTTCGGCCCGTTGAGCACGAACACCGGCCGCGCGCCGCTGGCCCGGTTCACGACGACACCGCCGCATACGCCTGCTCCAGCAGCTCGAAGCCGGGGCCCTCGAGCCGGCCGGGTACGGCGAGCCCGTCCAGCACGACGAAGCGCAGCGTCCCGGCGCGCGCCTTCTTGTCCCCGCGCATCGTCTCCACCAGCTCGGGGAGCGCCCCCGCGACGTAGGAGACGGGCAGCCCGACCGCCGCCAGGACAGCGCGGTGCCGATCGGCGGTGGCGTCGTCGAGGCGGCCGGCCGCGCGGGCGAGCTCGGCGGCGAACACCAGCCCGACGCTCACCGCGGCCCCGTGCCGCCACCGGTAGTCCTCGCGACGCTCGATGGCATGGCCCAGCGTGTGGCCGTAGTTGAGGATCTCCCGCAGGTGCGACTCGCGCAGGTCGGCGGCCACCACGTCGGCCTTGACCCGGATCGAGCGGCGGACCAGCTCGGGCAGCACCGCGCCTGCCGGATCCAGCGCACCGTCCGGGTCGGCCTCGATCAGCTCCAGGATCACCGGGTCGGCGATGAACCCGGCCTTGACGATCTCGGCGCTGCCGGCGGCCAGCTCCACGGCCGGTAACGTGTCCAGTGTGGCAAGGTCCACGAGCACCGCGGACGGCTCGTGGAACGCCCCGACCAGGTTCTTGCCGGCCGCGGTGTTGATCCCGGTCTTGCCCCCGATCGCGGCGTCGACCATCGCCAGCAGCGTGGTCGGCACGTGCACCACCCGCACCCCGCGCATCCAGGTGGCCGCCACGAACCCGGCGAGGTCGGTGGCCGCCCCGCCGCCGAGGGAGACGACGACGTCGCCGCGGGTGAGGCCGACCCGCCCGCAGACCTCCCAGCAGAACCCGGCGACCGCCAGCGACTTGCCGTCCTCGGCGTCGGGCACCTCGACGCGGTGCGCGTCGATCCCGGCGGCGGCGAGATCACCACGGATCCGCTCGGCGACCTCGGCGAGAGCGGGCTGGTGCACCAGCACCGCGGCGGCGACACCGAGCCCGGCGATCGTGGCGGTCAGCTCGCCGCGCACACCCCGGCCGACGAGCACGGGATAGGGCCGCTCGGTGGCCACCTCGATCCGCACGGTCTCGGTCATGAGCAGTCAGGGGCGTACCGGGCCGCGCAGCAGCCCTGCCTCCCCTCCCCCTTCCGCTGTACCTGTGGTTCTCGACACCCAGCCTGCCGGTCACGAGGTCGGCGCTCGGCCGGCGGCGGCGCCCATGCAACCGCAACCCTCGCACAGCCAGCACGACCCGATCGGCCGGTACACCCCTTTCCGCGCCTGCAGCGTCAGCGCAGCGGCACCTGCAGCACCTGCCCGGGGTGGAGCTGCACCGATGCCAGGGAGTTGCCGGTGACAATGCGCTCGACGACCGCTGCGAGCTCCGCTCCGGACGCGGCGGGGGTGACCTGACGAGCGAGGTCCCACACCGTCTCCCCCGTGCCCACCGTGACGACGGTGACGGTCTCCGTCGCGGCGGGAGGCTGCTGCCCGCCCCCGCGCGCCGCCGCCGCGGCGCCGGCCAGCAGACCGAGGACGACCACCACGGCCGCGGCGGCGAGGACGACAGCCGCCGCGGCCAGCGCGCGGCGCACCCGTACCCGCAGGGGGTGCCCGGACGCGGCCACGAGGGAGGGCCGGGCGAGCAGTCGCTGACCGGCCCGCGGGCGGACCACGAGGCAGGCAGGCCGCACCGCCGGCACGACCCGGGCCACCGCCGGACGCACCGGTCGCGGGCCGTGTGGGCGCCGCCGCGCCGCCCGCGAGCGCGAGGATCGCGCGGTAGCACCCGGCCGCCCCGCCACCCCGACGACCCCCTGGCCCGCGCCGGAGGGATCGCTGCACCGCCGCGCGGCGGATCCGGCGCCTCCTCGACCCGACCGCGCCCGAGCCAGCCCCGCGCGCCACCGCCCGCCGTCCCGCCGGTCCTCGGGTGCCTGCCCGATCCTCCCCTGCTCGTCCATCCTGCCGCCTCCGCTTCTCCCGCTCCACGTGCGACCCAAACAGACGTTCGAACGAACGTCTGTGCGATGTGTACCACCGGGCACCGACAGAATCGAGAAAAAGAGGGCGTGTCGTTCGAACATGTGTTTGGCGCGGAGGACGATCACGGCTACCGTCATGCCGACAGCAACATCACCGACAGCAACATCTGAGGAGGCGTACGGAGATGGCACGGGACGAGCCCGGTACCGGGATCGACGGCGAGGCCGGGCCGGATTCCCCCGGCGGCGACACGGAGACCGTCGGAGCAGCCACGTCGGCTCAGGTCAGCACGTTCCCGGACCCGGCGGCTGAGCCTGCGGGACTGACCCCGCGACAGCGCAAGGTGCTCGAGGTGATCCGCGACTGGGTCGAGCGCTTCGGCTACCCGCCGAGCGTGCGCGAGATCGGCGACGCCGTCGGCCTGACCTCGACCTCCTCGGTGCACCACCAGCTGCGCACCCTGGAGCGGAAGGGCTACCTGCGCCGCGATCCGCACCGCACCCGTGCCGTCGACGTCCGGGGGCCCGCCGACCCGGCGGCGACCGACGAGGGCGTGCCCGGCGCGGTGGCCGTCGAGGACACCGGGTCCGGTGACCTGCACCCCACTCCCGCCTACGTGCCGCTGCTCGGCAACATCGCGGCCGGTGGCCCGATCCTCGCCGAGCAGGTCGTGGAGAGCGTGTTCCCGCTGCCCCGCGAGATCGTCGGCGGGGGCACCCTGTTCCTGCTCAACGTCCGCGGTGACTCGATGATCGATGTCGCGATCACCGACGGCGACTGGGTCGTCGTGCGGCAGCAGCCGGTCGCGGAGAACGGTGAGATCGTCGCCGCGATGATCGACGGCGAGGCCACCGTCAAGACGTTCAAACGGCGCGACGGGCACATCTGGCTGTTACCGGCGAACCCGGCCTACGACCCGATCCCCGGTGACGACGCCACGGTGCTCGGCCGGGTCGTGGCGGTGCTGCGCCGGCTCTGAGCGGTGCGGCACGGCGGGAACGCGGCAGGCGACGGCAGCGGGCGGGCTCGACGGGTGGCTCAGCACGCCCGCCGGCGCCGGGCCGCGCGCACCGCCATGGCCGTGGTCACCACCAGCAACAGTCCCACCGCCACGGCTCCACCGATCGCGGCCGGCAGCCATTCCGGCGCCGGTTGCGGCTCCTGCGCTGGCGGGACGTCCGGGACGGCCGTCGGCGACGACGACCGCGCCTGCGCACGACCCTCGACCAGCCCCGCCGCCCCCGGCACCGCGCGGAGCTCACCAGGGGTCCCACCGCGGGTCTCCGATCCGGAGAGCAGGGTGCCGTCGGGCTCGAAGGCGATCGCCTCGCCCTGCGGCTCGCCCGGCAGCGGCACTCGAACAGGCACCCCGCCGAGCGCGGCCACCGGGTCGCCGTCCGGCGCCGGGTAGAGCCAGGCGTCGGTGTAGCTGCGCAGCGCCACGACCCGGCCGTCGGCGCTCGCCGCGGCGCCGGTCACGACCCGCGATCCCGGCCCTCCGAGGGGGCCACCCACGGTGTCCGACGGCGGCAGCACGACCTCGCCCACGCGGCGCAACGGCGTCGGCCCGGTGCCCTCCGGCGGTGCCTTCGTGCGGTACACCCCGGCGGCCCTCCCGACCTCCTTGGTGACCACGACCGGTCGGCCGTCGGCGTCGACGAGCAGGGCCTCGGCGTCGTGCGGACCGTCGGGATAGCTCAGCCGGTGCAGCCGCGCCTGTCCCCGCACCGGCAGCACGATCACCGCGACGCTGTCCCGCGCGCGCCCGTTGTCACCGATGTCGGCCACCCACAGCGACCCGCCCGGGCCGCGGGCGAGGTCCTCGACGTCGAAGGGGTCGATGGCGGCGGTCCGCGTGTCGGTGACCGCGCAGGTCGGTGCCGACGCGTCGAGCCGGTGCACCTGCACGCGGCGGCCGCCGTCGCTGGTCGCCCACAGCCCGCCGTCGTCGGAGACCAGGCCCGACAGCTCGGCCAGCCGCGGGTCCTCGACCACGCACCGGATCGTCGCGGCGGGCGCGGCGACGAACGAGGCCGCGACGACACCGGCGAGGACCAACCGGATCAGCGTGCGACACCCTTCTCGGCCGGGGCGCCGACCAGCCGATACGGCGACACCGCGGTGGCCAGCTCCGCGCCGACCCGGGCGTGCAGCCTCGTGCCGTCGGGGGTGTGCTCCTCGGCGAGCACCTCACCCTCGGCGTGCACCCGCGCCACCAGCGACCCCTCCGCGTAGGGCAGCAGGAGCTCGACGTCGACCTCCGGGCGCGGCAGCAGCTCGGCGATCCGGCTGCGCAACCGGGCGATCCCGTCGCCGCGGTGGGCGGAGACGAACACCGCGCCGGGCAGCAGGTGGCGCAGCCGGGCCAACGCCAGGTCGCCGGCGGCGTCGGTCTTGTTGACCACCAGCAGCTCCCGCGGCATCGTCGGGTGCTTCTCGCCGATCTCGACGAGCACCTGCCGCACCGCGGCGATCTGGTCCTCCGGCAGCGCGTCAGAGGCGTCGACGACGTGCACGAGCAGGTCGGCCTGCGCCGTCTCCTCCAGCGTGGAGCGGAAGGCCTCGACGAGCTGGTGGGGCAGGTGCCGGACGAACCCGACGGTGTCGGTGAGCGTGTAGGTGCGCCCGTCGGCGGTGGAGGTGCGCCGCGTGGTCGGGTCGAGGGTGGCGAACAGCGCGTCCTCGACGAGCACGTCGGCCCCGGTGAGCGCGTTGAGCAGGCTGGACTTGCCGGCGTTGGTGTAGCCGACGATCGCGACGGCGGGCACCTCGTTGCGCCGCCGCGACCCGCGCTGGGTCTCGCGCACTCGCGACATCGACGCGATCTCGCGGCGCAGCTTGGACATGCGATGCCGGATGCGCCGCCGGTCGAGCTCGATCTTGGTCTCACCGGGGCCGCGGCCACCGATGCCGACACCACCCGCGGCCCGCCCGCCGACCTGCCGCGACAGCGCCTCGCCCCAGCCGCGCAACCGCGGCAGCAGGTAGGACAGCTGGGCCAGCTCGACCTGGGCCTTGCCGTCGGAGGAGCGGGCGTGCTGGGCGAAGATGTCCAGGATCAGTGCGGTCCGGTCGATGACCTTGACCTTGAGCTTGTCCTCGAGCTGGCGGAGCTGGCCGGGCGAGAGCTCGCCGTCGCAGATCACGGTGTCGGCGCCCACCGCCTGCACGGCCTCGCGCAGCTCGCCGACCTTGCCCGCGCCGATGAACGTGGCCGGGTCGGGCCGGGGGCGGCGCTGCACCAGCCCGTCGAGCACCTGGGAACCCGCCGTCTCGGCCAGGCGGGCCAGCTCGGCGACCGAGGCGCGGGCCTGCTCGGCACTGCCCTCGGTCCAGACGCCGACGAGCACAACACGTTCCAGACGCAGCTGCCGGTACTCGACCTCGGTGACGTCGGTGAGTTCGGTGGAGAGCCCGGCGACGCGGCGCAGCGACGCGCGATCGGCGAGCTCCAGGTGGCCGGCTGTGAACAGCGGGGATTCAGTCATCGTGAGATGCATGCTCCCACGGGACCCCACCGCGTGTCCTGTCTGTTTCACCCGAATCCACCGACCGGGACACGGCGACGAGCGTGCGCTGTGACCGACGATCGGGGCATGACGCTGTGGCGGCATCGCGACTTCCTGCTGCTGTGGTCGGGCGAGACCGTCAGCCAGGTCGGCACCACGGTCAGTCACCTCGTCCTGCCCCTGCTCGCGGCCACCGTGCTCGGCGCGACGCCGTGGGAGATGGGGGTGCTCACCGCCGCGGAGACCGCGGCGTTCCTGCTGGTGGGGTTGCCGGCCGGCGCCGTCATGGACCGCCTGCGGCGGCGCCCGGTGATGATCGCCGCCGACCTGGTCCGCTGCGCGCTGGTCGCCAGCGTCGCGGTGGCGTGGTGGTTCGGGAGGCTGACGTTCCCGCAGCTGGTCGTCGTCGCGCTGCTCGGCGGGGTCGCGACCGTGTTCTTCGACGTCGGCTACCAGTCGATGCTGCCCTCGGTGGTCGGCCGGGCCGGCCTCGTGGAGGGCAACGCCAAGCTCGAGTCCACCCGGGCGGCGGCGCAGGCGACCGGGCCGGCGCTGGGTGGCGGGCTGGTCCAGCTGGCCGGGGCGGCCACCGCGGTGCTGCTCGACGCGCTGAGCTACCTCGTCTCGGCCGCGACCCTGGCGCGGATGCGCGGCCCCGAACCGGTGCCCGAGCCGGCACCCGGCCGGCCGTTGCGGACCGACATGATCGAGGGACTGCGCTACGTCCTCGGGCACCCGCTGCTGCGCCCGATCGTGGTATGCACCGGCACCGCGAACCTGTTCGGCGGGGTGCTCACCGCGGTATCGGTGCTGTTCCTGGCCCGCGAGCTGGCCCTGCCGGCGGGGGTGATCGGCCTGGTGCTCGCGGCGGGCAGCGTCGGCGGGGTGGTCGGGGCGCTCACCGCGGGTGCCTGGATCCGGCGCTTCGGGCAGGGTCGGGTGCTCGTCACCGTGCTGCCGGCTGCGGGTCCGCTCATGGTGTTGCTGCCCCTGGGGGGCACCGGTGCCGGGCTGGTCTGGTTCGCCACCGCGCTGTTCGCGGTGTCCTACGGCGGGGTCGTCTACAACGTCGCACAGGTCAGCTTCCGGCAGTCGATCTGTCCGGACCGGCTGCTCGGCCGGATGAACGCCAGCATCCGGTTCCTGGTCTGGGGGACGCTGCCGCTGGGCGGGCTGCTCGGCGGGGTGCTCGGCGAGCTGATCGGGCTGCGGGCGACGCTGCTGGTGACCGCCGTCGGCCTGGCGGCAGCCCCGGTCTGGCTGGTCGCCGCACCGCTGCGGCGGCTGCGGGACCTGCCCTCGGACGCGGCGACCGGAACCCTCAGCCCGCCGCGTCCCACCAGGAGCGGGAGAGCTCGCCGTGAGCCACCAGCACCGCGGGGCCGTGCAGGGTGGTCGTCGCGGCGTCGACGGTGACGCGTAGCCGCCCACCCCGGGTGTGCACGGCGACGGTGCCGGTGGCGCGCCCGGCGTGGCGCAACGCCGCCACCACGGCGGCGACGGTGCCGGTGCCGCACGACCGGGTCTCCCCCACGCCGCGCTCGTGCACGCGCATGATGACCTCGCCGCGGCCGTCCACCGGCGAGACGAACTCGACGTTCACCCCGTGCGGGAACAGCGCCGGGTCATGCCCGGGTGGGTAGGTCAGATCGAGCCCGTCGATCGCGGCGTCGGTGACACACACCAGGTGCGGGTTGCCGAGGTCCACACTCACCCCGGGGAAAGCGCGCCCCCCCACGCTCGCGGTGCTCGTCTCGCCGGGGGCCGCCGGCCCCATGTCGACCGACACCTCGCCGCTGCTCGGGTCGCCGTCGAAACCGACGTGCCGCACTCCGCCGCGGGTGCCGAGATCGAACCCGTCGCGGTGCGGTGGTGCGGGCAGCAACCCGGAGTGGGCGAGGTAGCGGGCGAACACACGCACGCCGTTGCCGCACATCTCGGCGACGCTGCCATCGGCGTTGCGGTAGTCCATGAACCACTCGACGCCGGGCTCGGGCTCCGGTGCCCTGTCGTCGGAGCCCAGCGCGGCCCAGCGCACGACGCGCAGCACGCCGTCGGCACCCAGGCCCCGGCGGCGGTCGCACAGCGCGGTGACGCGGGTGGGGGTGAGCTCGAGCGCGCCGTCGGGGTCCGGAAGCAGCACGAAGTCGTTCTCGGTGCCGTGACCCTTGCTGAACTGCACGTCAGGAGCCTACGCGCGCCGCCAGCACCGCCCGGGCCTGGTCGAGCAGGTCAGGCGCGGCACCGTCGAGCCATCCGATGCGGCGGTCCCGGCGGAACCAGGAGCGCTGGCGGCGCACGAACCGGCGGGTGGCGACCACCGTCTCGGCGGCGGCCGCTCCGAAGTCACCCGTACCGTCGAGGGCGGCGATGACCTGCTGGTAACCCAGCGCCCGGGACGCCGTCCGCCCCTCGCGCAGGCCGGCCCGCAGCAGCCCGCGCGTCTCGTCGACGAGACCGGCGGCGAACATCCGCGCCACCCGCCGCGCCACCCGCTCGTCCAGCTCCGCCGTGGCCCGGTCCACCCCGAGCAGCACCGCGCCGTAGCGCGGCACACCGCCGGTGGGCAGCCGTGCCGGGAACGGGCGGCCGGTCAGCGTGATCACCTCCAGCGCGCGGACGATGCGGCGCCCGTTCGTCGGCAACACGATCTCGGCGGCAGCGGGATCGGCCTGGGCGAGCCGGGCGTGCAGCACGCCGGCTCCGACCTCGGCCAGCTCGGCCTCGAGACGGGCCCGCAACCCGGGGTCGGTGCCGGCGAAGTCCAGCTCGTCGACGACGGCGTGTACGTACAGGCCCGACCCGCCGACCAGCACCGGGGTGCGCCCCGCGGCGCGCAGCTGCTCGATCGTGTTCCGCGCCGCCCGCTGGTAGGCGGCGACCGACGCGGTCTCGGTGACCTCGAGGACGTCGACCAGGTGGTGCGGAACACCGGCGCGCTCGACGGCGGTGAGCTTCGCGGTGCCGATGTCGAGACCGCGGTAGAGCTGCAGGGCGTCGGCGTTGACGACCTCGCCGCCCAGCTCGGCGGCCAGGGCGAGACCGAGGTCGGACTTGCCGGTCGCCGTCGGCCCGACGACCACGACCAGCGGCGGCGGGCTCACGGTGCCGGCGTCCAGAGCGCCACGTGGTAGGTCACCCCGAACGGAGCCGACGAGTGCAGCAGCTCGCCGCTCCAGGTACCGCACGCGGTCGCCCCGGCGAGCACCTGCCAGGGCGCCCGACCCCCGGCGAACAGCTCAGCGGCGAGATCGACGTCGAGCCCCGCCAGCGCGACCGGGTCCACGTCGCGCAGTGCCACGGCCACCTCGGTGTCGAACGGGGTGGCGTGCTCATCGAGAGAACCGGGTGCCTTGGCGACGTGGGTCGCGGCGCCGTCGCCGAGGACGAGCAGTCCCACCGGCTCCGGGGCGGCCGCGCATTCGGCGGCCAGCGCGGCGCCGAGCGCGGCGCACGCGGGCGGCGGCTCGTCGGGAGCCACCAGCTCACCGCGGACCCGGACGGCGACGCCGGCCGCCCCGGCCACCCACCCGGCCACGAGCAGCGGCAGCGGCAACCACGGGTCGACCGGTGCGGTGGATCCGGGCCCCACCGTGTCCAACCCGACCACGACGTCGACGCCGAACCCGGCGAAGCTGCCCCGGGCGTCCGGGCCGACCGTGCGCCGTCCGCCCGCGTCGGCACCCACCGCGATCCAGCGCGACGCGGCACCGGCCAACCTTCCCGCGGCCGCGACGCAGGCCGCTCGGAGCCCGACGGTCTCGGCCGCGGCGCCCGTCGCGAGCTCGGGAACCAGCAGCGGCGGTTCGGGCAGCACGGCGACCATCGACAGCACGGTCGGGAGGGTAGTTCCGGTCTGTCCCCGGAGCTGTTTGAATCGCCGGACGGCCATCCGGTCACGAGGATCGGTGACAGCCGCTGTGCACGGCTCCGCCCGCGGGTGGAGCGCCCGCCGTCCGCGGTGGGCCGGAACGAGGAGGACAACGGTGTCGGAACAGCAGGCGCGAGAGCAGTGGACGGACCCGGAACCGGCCACCACCGACGACGACGGGACCGGTCCGGCGGAGACGCTCCACGAGGAGGCGGCCACCGCGGGCACCACGGCACCGGAGCCGCCCCGTCCGGGCCCGCGAGCCGTCCCCGGCCCACCGCGCCCCGGCCCGGCCATCGTCCCCACACCGCCGCGGCCTGGCACCGTCTCCGCACCGACCGCGTCCATGGCACCGGAGTCACCCGCGCCCGTCGCCACCGCCAGCGCCGACCCGGCGCGCTGGGGCCGGGTCGACGCCGAGGGCACGATCTACGTACGCACTCCCGATGGCGAGCGCACCGTCGGGTCGTGGCAGGCCGGTGCCCCCGAGGAGGGGCTCGCCCACTTCGCCCGGCGGTTCGACGACCTGCGCACCGAGGTCGAGCTGCTCGCCGCCCGGCTGACCGCCGGAGGTGGCGACCCGAAGCACGCCCTGGGCAGTGCGAAGGCCCTGCGCGACGGGCTCGCCGAGGCCACCGTGGTCGGCGACCTCGTCGGGCTCCGCGCCTGGCTCGACGAGCTCGTCGGGCAGGCCGAGCAGGCCGTCGGCGCGGCGCGGTCAGCCCGGGAGGCTCAGCGAGCCGCGGCGACCGTCCGCAAGGAGGAGCTCGTGGCCGAGGCCGAGACGCTCGCCGTCGAGACCACGCAGTGGAAACAGGCGGGCGACCGGTTCAAGGCGATCCTCGACGAGTGGCGCGCCGTCCGCGGTCTCGACCGGAAGACCGACGAGCAGCTGTGGAAACGCTTCGCCAAAGCACGCGAGGCCTTCAACCGCCGCCGAGGTTCACACTTCTCCGACCTCGACCGGCAGCGCGCGACGGCGAAGGCCCGCAAGGAGGAGCTGGCCGCGGAGGCGGAGACGCTGCGCGACTCGGAGGACTGGGGGCCCACCGCGGCCCGCTTCCGGGACCTGATGGCCGAGTGGAAGGCCGCAGGTCGTGCCCACAAGGACACCGATGACACCCTGTGGCAGCGGTTCCGCACCGCGCAGGACGCGTTCTTCGCCCGCCGGGCCGGCACGTTCGCCGAGCGCGACGCGGAGTTCGCGGCCAACGCCGAGGCGAAGAAGGCCCTGCTCGCCGAGGCCGAGAAGATCGATATCTCGGATCCGGCCGCCGCCAGGGCCGCGCTGCGCAGCATCCAGGAGCGCTGGGAGGAGATCGGCAAGGTCCCGCGCGAGGACATCCGTCCCCTCGATGCCCGGCTACGCGCCGTCGAGGAGACGGTGCGGGAGTCCACGGACCGGCAGTGGCGACGCACCGACCCCGAGGCGCAGGCGCGCGCCGCCCAGTTCCGCGACCGGGTGGCCCAGTTCGAGGCGCAGGCGCAGAAGGCCCATGCGGCAGGTGACACCCGTCGTGCGGAGCAGGCCCAGCGCCAAGCCGACCAGTGGCGCGAGTGGCTCGCCACCGCAGAACAAGCCCTCCACCAACTCTGATCGCAGCCCATGATCACCAATCTGGCGCAAAACCCGGCGTTTCTGACCGGATAACGCTCCAATCCTGTGATCATGGCTGGTGAATTGCCGGAAAGCCCCACAAGAACGGCCCTCGGGCGGTCACCCTGATCGGGTGCCCCCATCTCCGGCGATCCCCGCGCTGCTGTCCCGCCAGGACGGTTTGATCACGTTCGCGCAGGCTACCGGCCACGGGCTGTCGGTGAGCACGGTGCAGCGCCGGGTTCGTGCGGGTGAGTGGGACCGGCTCCTTCCTCGGGTGTTCCTTGTCGGTGGGCATCCGCTCACCGACAAGGCTCGAATACGAGCGGCTGGCCTGTGGGCGGGTGAACGCGCCGCGGTCTCCGGGCCGGCCGCCGCCTGGTGGCACGGGATGCTGCACACGGCTCCGGCCCAGATCGACGTGACCGTGCCCCGACATCGGGGTCTGCGGGCTCATCCGGGGATACGGATCCGGCGTCGCAACCTTGATGTGGCTGACCAGATAGGCACCCACGGTGTCTGGCTCACCGACAAACCGCTCACCGCCCTGGAGACGGCAGCCGCGATGCCGGACGGTTCGGTGTTCCTGGATCGCGCCCTGCAGAAACATGTCGGGTTCGACCGGGTGTACCGCGCCTACTGCCGCAACATGGGCGCGAAGGGGGCTGCCCGGATCGCCCTGTTGCTGACCGCCGCGGCGGACCGCGCGGACTCTGCCGCCGAGCGGCTCATGCTCTCGATCCTGCGCGCGGCCGGCCTGACGGGCTGGGAGCGTGACGTGCCCTTCGGTCGCTGGGCGATCGACATCGCATTCCCGGCCGCGATGCTCGCCATTGAGGTCGACGGCTGGGCGTGGCACATGGACGTGGACCGGTTTCGCGCCGATCGACACAAGGGCAACGCGCTCGTCCGCGCAGGCTGGGACCTGCTGCGGTTCACCTGGCACGACCTCACGAACCGCCCGAACTACGTCATCGGCGAGATCCGAGCCGCACTGGGCCTTTCGTGATCACCGGTTCGGCGCGAAACCCGGCACTTCTGACTGGGATACGCGCCCAACCGGCGATCATGAACTCTCAGGGGTGGAGGGCTATTCGGATCCAGGACGTTGCGAGGACGAGGATGGCTAGGACGGCGAGGATCAGGCCGAGGGCGGGGCCGGGGGCGCCGTCGGGCACCACGGTCTGGCGGGACCAGATCGCCCACACCCCGTCGACGACGGAGAATCCGCAGCCCACCGCACACACCCAGGCAAGCCCCCACCAGCGCGTGGCCAGGGCCAGCGCCGAGCCGAACACGCCAAACCCGAGCGCGGTGAACGTGAACAGCCGGGGCAGCAGGCCGAACGACTCCGTTCCTGCGAGCACCTCCCAGCCCTGTACCGACCCGATCCAGGGCAGGATCAGTGTCCCGATCAGCGCCAGCACCCCGACGGACACGACCAGCGCCGTCGGGCCCGGGTCGATCCGCCGCTCCACCCGACGCTGGGCCTGCGCCAGCTCGCGGTCCAGCGCCGCCAGTTCCTCGGGCACCTCGCTCATCATGAACCTCCGCATCCTGGCGTGACCGGCGCTGCCGGAGTCCCGAACGTCGGCAGTCCCAGGCCGGTGGGAGTCCCGGCCGGCCGCTCGGAGGCGTCGCCCGCGCGGGTCCGCCGGTGGGAGCGGACGGGGCCGTCGGCCACGAGGTGGTGCGGTGCGCCGTAGCCGATCTGCACCTGCACGACGTCACCGGGACGGATCTGCGCAGCACCGGGGGCGAAGTGCACCAGGCGCCCGTCGCGGGCGCGCCCGCTCATCCTCCGGGTGGCGCCGTCCTTGCGGCCCTCCCCGGCCGACACCAGCACCTCGAGGACACGGCCCTCGAGCGCACGGTTCTGCTCCCAGGAGATCTCCTCCTGCAGCGCGACGAGCCGGGAGTAGCGTTCCCCGACGACGGCCGGAGGCACCTGGTCGGGCAGCGTGGCGGCGGGCGTGCCGGGCCGGGGTGAGTACTGGAACGTGAACGCGCCCGCGAACCGGGCGGCACGCACGACGTCGAGCGTCGCCTCGAAGTCGGCCTCGGTCTCCCCGGGGAACCCGACGATGATGTCGGTGCTGATCGCGGCGTCGGGCAGCGACGCGCGCACCTCGTCGAGGATCGCCAGGTAACGCGCCGACCGGTAGGACCGGCGCATCGCCTTCAGCACCGAGTCGGAGCCGGATTGCAGCGGCATGTGCAGCTGCGGGCACACGTTCGGGGTCTGCGCCATCGCGGCGATCACGTCGGAGGTGAAGTCGCGCGGGTGCGGCGAGGTGAACCGGACACGCTCGAGCCCCTCGACCGACCCGCAGGCGCGCAGCAACGCCGCGAAGGCGCCGCGGTCACCGAACTCCACGCCGTAGGAGTTGACGTTCTGCCCGAGCAGGGTCACCTCGAGGACGCCGTCGGCGGCCAGCGCAGCCACCTCGGCGAGCACGTCGGCGGGCCGACGGTCGCGCTCGGTGCCCCGCAACGAGGGCACGATGCAGAACGTGCACGTGTTGTTGCAGCCCACCGAGATCGACACCCAGCCGGCGTAGGCCGACTCGCGCCGCGCCGGCAGCGTCGACGGGAAGACCTCCAGCGACTCGGCGATCTCCACCTGGGCGGCCTGGTTGTGCCGGGCGCGCTCGAGCAGGACCGGCAGCGCGTGCAGGTTGTGCGTGCCGAACACGACGTCCACCCACGGAGCCCGCCGGACGATCTCGGAACGGTCCTTCTGCGCCAGGCAGCCACCCACGGCGATCTGCATGCCGGGGCGGGCGGTCTTGACCGGCCGCAGGTTGCCGAGGTTGCCGTAGAGGCGGTTGTCGGCGTTCTCGCGAACCGCGCAGGTGTTGAACACGACGACGTCGGCGTCGGTGGCATCGGTGGCGCGAGCGTAGCCCGCGGCGTCGAGCAGCCCGGCCATCCGCTCGGAGTCGTGTACGTTCATCTGGCATCCATAGGTACGGATGGCGTAGCTGCGGGTCACAGTTCGAGGGTAGATCCTCGACGGCGTGTCGACCGCATCGGTGCGGACACGGCAGGATGCCACCATGACCGGTGATCGCGCGGCCGTGGACCGCCGCGCGGTCCTGCACACGTCCGGCCTGCTCGGCCTGCTCGCCGCGGTACCCGCCTGCACGTCGCCGTATGCCCGGATGCGGTTGACGCTGGCGACGGGCGGTCGCGGGGGCGTCTACTACAAACTCGGCACCGCGCTGGCACAGGCCTGGCAGGAGAAGCTCGACCTCGACGTCCGGCCCGAGGTGCTGGAGACGGCCGGCTCGGTGGACAACCTCCAGCTGCTGGCCTCGGGAGCAGCCGACGTCATATTCAGCCAGATCGACACGGCCGTGGAACAGCTGTCGCGGGCCGTACCGGGCGACCCGCGGGCGCTGCGAGCCCTGGCCCGGATCTATGACGACTTCGTGCACGTCGTCGTTCCGGAGTCGTCCTCGACCTTCACACTGGCCGAGCTGCGCGGGAGCAGGGTGTCGGTCGGGGCGCCCAACTCGGGTGTGCTCGTCATCGCGAAGCGGCTGCTGATGAATGCCGGGCTGGACCCGAACACCGATCTGCGGGCCAGGCAACTAGATATCAGGGGCTCGGTGGACGCACTGGAGAACGGCGACATCGACGCGTTCTTCTGGTCCGGCGGTCTACCGACGCCGGAGGTCGAGGGCCTGGCCAACGCACTGCCGATCCGGCTGCTCGACCTCGAGGACGTGGTCAGCGCGGTGCGCGCCGACTACCCGGTGTACGCGCCCGGCACGGTGCCCGCCATGAGCTACAACATCTCCGAACCGATCACGACCCTGACGGTGCGCAACGTCCTGCTCGTCGGTGCCGGGATGGCCGACGACCTGGCGAACGATCTCGTCAAGGCCATGTTCGAGGCCCAGGAGCAACTCGCCCGGACGAACCCGGCGGCACTGACGATCAACCTGCGGGCGGCGATCGGCACGCAGCCGGTGCCGCTGCACCCCGGCGCCGTGCGGTTCTTCCGCGCGTCGAAGAACAGCTGACCGTCAATCCGGTACCGAATGCCGTTACTTGCCCACCTTCTCACTCGTAGGGTCCTCTCGGTCGGGCAACGGTTCCAACGGTCGAACCCGACGCAGCCGGGCCACCACGCGCAGACCACCGCCGGCTGGTAGCTCGAGGCGCAGCTCCCCACCCGCGAGCGCGACGGTGCGTGCGGCGATCGCCAGTCCCAGCCCGGAGCCCTCGACGTTGTTCTGCGCCGGGCTGCGCCAGAACCGGTCGGTGGCCCGTTCCAGCTCGTCGGGAGCGAGGCCGGGGCCCGTGTCACGCACCGCGATCTCGACGTCGGTAGGGGTCGCTGTCGCGCTCACGGTGACCGTGCCGCCAGGCGGCGAGAACTTGATGGCGTTGTCCAGTACCGCGTCCAGCACCGTCTCGATCGCACCGACCGTCGCCACCGCCCGCAGCCCCTGCACGCCGTCGCGCACGAGCCGCAGCCCCTCGTGGTCGGCGAGCGGACGCCAGGTGTCGATACGGTCCGCCACGCCCGCGTCGACATCGACGTCGACCAGCGGCGCGGTGCGCTCCGCGCGGGCCAGCGCGAGCAGACCGTCGAGCAGCGTGGACAGGCGCTCGGCCTCCTCCAGCGCGGCGACGTGGTCCTCGGTGGAGGAGGTGTCGACGTGGCCGTGCAGGTTGGACAGCCGCAGGCGCAGCGTCGTCAACGGGTTGCGCAGCTGGTGGCTGGCGTCGGCGACGAACGCCCGCTGCGCCGCGTACGCCTGCGTCACGGTCTCGACCATCCGGTCGAACGAGGCCGACAGCCTGCGCAGCTCGGGTGGGCCGGACCCGTCGGACACCGGATCGGCGGTGGCCCCGGCGAGCACCGCGCTGGCGACGCGTCCGGTGCCCTCGTCGAGTCGGCGCACCGGACGCAGGATCCACCGCACGATCGGCAGCGCCACGAACACACCCAGCGCCAGCGCGAGCAGTACGGCAGCCGCCACCAGCGACCACACCCCTACCTCGCCGGCACGCAGGACATCGGTCGGCGAGACCGTGACGGTGACGCCGCGGACCTCGGTGTCCACCAACACCGGTTCGGCGAGCACGATCGGGCTGTCGTTCCAGGGCAACAGCAATGGGTAGACCGCCGAGTGGCGATTGGCCAGCGCTAGCCGCACACGCTCCCGACCGGCCTCGTCGAGCGTTGACGATGGTTGTCGGGACGCGGCGAGCGGCTCCAAGTTGCGATCCAGCACCATCGCTTCCACGCCGTAGACCTCGTCGTAACGTCTCAGCTCGGCCTCGAGCCTGGTCGCGTCGGCCTCGGTGATCGGCCGCTCGGCGAGCTCGGCGTAGAAGATCGTGTCAGTAAGCCGATCGGTGAAGATCCGCTCCTGCGCGACCTGGGTGATGTTCAGCGCCAGCGGCACGCCGAGCCCGACAGCCAGCAGGCCGACCAGCGACAGCACGATCACCAGCAACCGGACCCGCACGGCTACTCCGCGGCGTTCTCAGAAACGGGGCTCTCGGGCAGACTCAGCCGGTACCCGACGCCGCGGACGGTCTGCACGAGGTCGGCCCGGCCGAGCTTGGTGCGCAGCGTGGCCACGTGCACGTCGAGCGTGCGGTTGGCACCCGCCCAGGACCGACCCCACACCTCGGCGACGATCCGGTTGCGCGTGCACACGGCACCGTCCGAGCTGGCGAGCAAAGCCAGCACCTGGAACTCCTTGCGAGTCAGGTTCACCGGTGCACCCCCGACGGTGACGGTGTGCCGGTGCAGGTCGATGCGCACGTCGTCGACGACGACCACGTCGTCCGGTCCGCCACCGCCCGCCGAGCCGATGCGGCGCCGCCGGTACACCGCGTGCACGCGCGCCACCAGCTCCCCGATGTCGTAGGGCTTGGTGAGGTAGTCGTCAGCGCCGCAGTGCAGGGCGAGGATGCGGTCGTCCACCTCGCCGCGAGCCGACACGACGATCACCGGCACCTCGCTGACCTCGCGGATCGCGCGGCACACGTCGACGCCGTCGATGTCGGGCAGGGTGAGGTCAAGCAGCACGACGTCTATCCCGGACAGGTGGTTGACCGCTCCCCGGCCGCGCGAGAGCCGCGTCAGCGTCATCCGATGGCGGTGCAGGGCCGAGCGCAGCGCGGCCGCGATACGGTCGTCGTCCTCGACCAGCAGTATGTGCATGTGCCCCCCGCCTTCCCCACGAGCGTTATCGGAGCGCAACTCCATGGGCGTGCTCGCGGTGCTGGACTGGGATCGGACCCAAGCCCTCAAGCGTCCCACCATTCTCGGAGGCCAACGATGACCAGTGCGAGCACCCCCGCGGCCCGCACACCGATGATCAAAATGGTAGCCGTCGAGAAGCATTTCGGCGAGCTGCACGTGCTGCGCGACATCAACCTCGAGGTCGAGAGCGGCCAGGTCGTGGTGGTACTGGGTCCGTCGGGCTCGGGCAAGTCCACGCTGTGTCGCACGATCAACCGCCTGGAGCCTGTCGACAGCGGCACCATCGAGGTCGACGGGAGGCGCCTTCCCGCGGAGGGCAAGGCGCTCGCCAGGCTGCGTGCCGACGTCGGCATGGTCTTCCAGAGCTTCAACCTGTTCGCCCACAAGACGATCTTCGAGAACGTCACGCTCGCGCCGCTGAAGGTACGCAAGGTGCCACCGGCGGAGGCTGAGAAGGCCGGGCTCGCGCTGCTGGAACGCGTCGGTATCGCTGACCAGAAGGACAAGTACCCCGCCCAGCTCTCCGGCGGTCAGCAGCAGCGGGCGGCGATCGCCCGAGCGCTGGCGATGCGGCCCAAGGTGATGCTCTTCGACGAGCCCACGTCCGCGCTCGACCCCGAGATGGTCAACGAGGTCCTCGACGTGATGACCACGCTGGCCGCCGACGGCATGACTATGCTCGTGGTGACCCACGAGATGGGCTTCGCCCGGCGCGCCGCACACCGGGTGGTGTTCATGTCCGACGGCGAGATCGTCGAGGACGCGCCCCCGGCGACGTTCTTCTCCCACCCCCGCTCCGACCGTGCCAGGGACTTCCTCGGCAAGATCCTCACCCACTGAACGTTTCCGACTCCCGGAGGTAGCTCAGCAATGCGTCTGACCCGAGTACTGACCGCCGCAGCGGTGGTCGCCGCCCTCGCCATGGTCGTGGCCGCTTGTGGAGGTGGTTCGACCGACACGGCGTCACTGGTCGACAAGGCACGCAGCGACAAGACGCTGACCATCGGGATCAAGTTCGACCAGCCGGGGCTCGGCCTGAAGCTGCCCGACGGCACCTTCGCAGGATTCGACGTGGACGTCGCGAGGTACGTCGCGAGGGAGCTCGGCGTCGAGGAGGCGGGGATCACCTTCAAGGAGGCGCAGAGCGCCGAGCGCGAGAACCTGATCTCCAGGGGTGAAGTGGACTACGTCGTCGCCACCTACTCGATCACCGATGCGCGTAAGCAGGAGGTCAACTTCGCCGGGCCGTACTTCGTCGCCCACCAGGACCTGCTGGTGCGCACGGACAATACCGACATCACCGGTCCGGACTCGCTCACCGCGAACAAGAAGCTGTGTTCGGTCCGGGGCTCGACACCGGCGCAGAAGGTGAAGGACCAGTTCGCCAGCGACGTCCAGCTGCAGGAGTTCGGCAAGTACTCCGACTGCATCACCGCCCTGCTCAACGGCAGCGTCGACGCGGTCACGACCGACGACGTCATCCTCGCCGGGTACGCCGCGCAGAGTCCCGGCCAGCTGAAGCTTGTCGGCGAAGGCTTCAGCGACGAGAACTACGGCATCGGTCTCAGGAAGGACGACGCCGGCACCGCTGCGATCAACGCCGCGCTCAACAAGATGATCGCTGACGGCAGCTGGGCGAGGTCGCTGGAGACCAACGTCGGGCCGTCCGGATACACCATCCCGGCCCCGCCGGCGATTCCGGCGAGCTGAGCACCCGGGGGTGGGGCGCCGGCGGGCGGCTCCCCACCCCCGTATGACCGTTCCGGTCCAGGACCGGATGGAGCCCATGGACCTGTTCAGCAACTACGACGTGCTCGGCGCCTTCTGGGTGACCGTCCAGCTGACGGTGTACTCCGCTGTCGGGGCACTCGTCTGGGGAACGGTGCTCGCGGTCATGCGGGTCGGGCCGGTACCGATCACGCGCGGCTTCGCGGCCGCGTACGTGACCATCTTCCGCAACACCCCGCTGACGATCCTGGTGCTGTTCGCCTCCCTCGGGCTGGCCTCGACGCTGGGCATCACGCTCGCTTCGGCCGAGTCGACGACGTCCATCGCCGAGAGCACCTTCCGGCTGGCCGTACTGGCCTTCGTCGTCTACACCGCGACGTTCGTCTGCGAGGCGATCCGCTCGGGGGTCAACACCGTGCCGGTCGGTCAGTCCGAGGCGGCCCGCGCGCTGGGCATGGGCTTCGGACGGGTGCTGGCGACGATCGTCCTGCCGCAGGCGTTCCGCAGCATCATCTCGCCGCTGGCCAGCATCCTCATCGCGCTCACCAAGAACACGACGGTCGCGGCCGTCATCGGTGTCGGCGAGGCGGCGCTGCTCATGTCCGAGATGGTGGAGAACGAGTCCGACGTGCTGTTCCTCGTCTTCGCCCTGTTCGCACTCGGCTTTGTGATCTTGACGCTGCCGACGGGACTCCTCCTCGGCTGGGTCGCGCGCCGGCTGGAGGTACGCCGGTGAGCGCCTCGGTGCTCTTCGACGCGCCCGGCCCACGCGCCCGCAACCGCAACCGCATCGTCACGGCGCTGTTCCTGCTCGTGCTGCTGGCGACCGCCTACGCTGTCTACCGGGGGTTCGCCGCGAAGGGCCAGTGGTCGGTCGACCTGTGGGCGCCGTTCGTCACCGGGTCGACGTGGACCCAGTTCCTGCTTCCCGGTCTCGTCAACACAATCATTGCAGCGCTGATCTCCGTGGTCATCGCCCTGCCGATCGGCGCGCTGCTGGGCATCGGGCGGCTGTCGCGGCACCGCTGGGTCCAGCGGCCGTGCGCGATCGTCGTCGAGTTCTTCCGGGCCATCCCGGTCCTGCTGCTGATGGTCTTCGCCGCCGAGCTGTACTTCAGCTACACCGCCATCGACTCCGACATCCGGCCCCTGCTCGCCGTCGTGACCGGCCTGGTGCTCTACAACGGCTCCGTGCTCGCGGAGATCGTCCGGTCCGGAATCCTGTCTCTGCCCCGCGGCCAGACCGAGGCCGCGGACGCGCTCGGGCTCGGCGCGGGGCAGACGATGCGCCTGATCCTGCTCCCGCAGGCCGTGACGCTCATGCTGCCGGCCATCGTCAGCCAGCTGGTGGTGGTCCTCAAGGACACCGCGCTGGGTGGACAGCTCACGATCGGCTATACGGAGCTGATCCGGACCTCCAGGGGCCTCACCGGCAACTTCGCGAACACGATCCCGACGCTGATCGTCGTCGCGGTGCTGTTCATCGTCATGAACCTCCTGCTGACCTCGCTCGCGTCGGCCCTGCAACGCCGGCTCTCCCGATCGCCCCGGACCCCACCCGGAGCCGCTCCACCCGCGGGCATGGCACAGTCGGGCACCGCACCGGAGACCCTCGCAAACATCGTGACCTGACAGACCCCCACCGCGCATCGGAACCTGCTCGCGAAGCTGTCAGACCTCCAGGTCATCATCGAACTCATGTTCGGACAGACCTCACGCTTGACACATCGCAAGGTTTCACGTCATCATGGCTGACGACATCGACAAGCTGGTCAAGTGGGCGTGTTCACAGGGATGGACCGTCCGTATCGACAACGACGGCTACCGGCGGTTCTTCCGTCCCGACGGCACCTACGTCGTGCGGTATCCGGCAACGCCGAGCAATCCACGGCGACGCCTGCTCGACGTCATCACTGCTCTTCGACGACACGGACTGCCCTGGCCCGCACCGTCGAAGAAAGAACAGCACGCGCGACGCGGAGGGGAACAAGCGTGAAGAGGTACGCGGTGTTGGTCGGTGTCGAGACGATCAGCGAGCTCAGCGACGCGGAGCTGGACCGGCTCCAGACCACCGTCGAACAGCAGGCTGACGCCACCGTTTCGCGTCGTGCCGCGAGTCCCGGCTACGACGTCCTGGTCCATCTGGTCGGCGACGACGCCGGCCGTGCGGCGAGGGACGCAGCGGCTGCGGTCAGCCGCTGGTCCGAACACGCCGCCGACCAGCAGATCGTCGAGATCCACGCCCGCACCGAGGCCCAGCACGAAGTCGACGGCCTGGCACCCGACTTCCCGCTCCTCGCTGGCGCGGCCGACGCCGCCGCACTGCTGGGCATCAGCCGACAACGGGTGCACCAGCTCGCGGCCGAGCACCCCGCGTTCCCGGCGCCGCTGGCGCGCATCGCCGCCGGGCCGGTCTGGACGGTGCCCGCCCTGGAACACTTCGCCGCGGGCTGGCGGCGCAGGCCGGGCCGCCCGGCCGCGTCATGAGCCACCCGGCGACCAGGAGCGCATGATGCCCTCCGCGGCACCAGCGTGACCGTCCGCACTCTCGACGGCCTCCACCTCTCCGGCACGCTCGTCACTCCGGGGAATCGTCCCCAGCAAGCCGTCATCCTCATCCATGGTGGTGGTGTCACCCGCGAAGAGGGTGGGTTCTTTACGCCGCCCAACCCTGCCCGAACATAGCCTATGTGGGTGAACAACCTCGCCGGGTGGGGTAGACGCCGAGGAGGACCCCACCTGGGGATCCGGCAAGCTGGTCGAGCAACTGTTCGAAGAACTTGTCGAGCACACTCTGATTCAGCCGACCTTCGTGCGGGACTTCCCGTTGGAGACGAGCCCGCTCACGCGTCAGCACCGCGACGACCCGTTGCTGGCCGAGAAGTGGGATCTCATCGGGTTCGGTATGGAGCTTGGCACCTGCTTCTCCGAGTTGGTCGACCCCACTGAGCAACGACGTCGACTCACCGAGCAATCACTACTCGCCGCGGGCGGCGACCCCGAGGCCATGCAGCTCGACGAGGACTTTTTGCGTGCGTTGGAATACGGGATGCCACCATCGGTCGGCGCCGGGCTCGGCATCGACCGGCTGCTCATGGCTTTCACCGGAAAAGGAATTCGGGACACGATCCTTTTCCCGATGGTCAAGCCGATCTAACTGCAGGAACTTCTCTGGCGTCTACGAAGTTGCTTCGGTACGAATGAGCAACCAGTCTCGGCAGAACTGATGCGCACCATGACCTGGTGCGACGACACCGGGGCGAGTACCGGATGTCCGGTGCGGGACGATAGGGTTCGTGGCCATGGAACCGCCCGCTCGCAAGGTCTCGCTCACGGGCATCAAGCCGACCGGTGAGCCGCACCTGGGCAACCTAGTCGGGGCGATCCGTCCAGCGCTCGACCTCGCGGACCGGTTCGAGGCGATGTACTTCATCGCCGACCACCACGCGCTGACGACGATGCGGGATCCCGAGCAGCTGCGCCGCTTCTCGCGGTCGGTCGCCGCGACCTGGATCGCCGCCGGGCTCGACACCGACCGCATGACCCTGTACCGCCAGTCCGACGTCCCGGAGACCTTCGAGCTGACCTGGGTGCTGGCGTGTGTGACCGCGAAAGGCCTGATGAACCGGGCGCACGCCTACAAGGCGATCCGGGACCAGAACACCGAGGCCGGCCGGACCGACCTCGACGCGGGCGTCACCATGGGTGTCTTCAACTACCCCGTCCTGATGGCGGCCGACATCCTGCTGATGGGCACCGACGTGGTCCCGACCGGCAAGGACCAGTCCCAGCACGTGGAGTACGCCGCCGACATCGCCGGCTCGTTCAACCACCTCTTCGGCCACCGGTATCGCCTCACGGTCCCGGAGCTGGTGCTGCCCGACGCGGACGCCGCCCAGACCCTGCCCGGCCTCGACGGCCGGAAGATGAGCAAGAGCTACGCCAACACCATCCCGCTGTTCGTCCCCCGACCACAGCTGGAGAAGCTGGTGCGCCGGATCGCGACCGACAGCACGCCGGTCGAGGACCCGAAAGACCCCGACACCTCGCTGCCCTTCCAGATCCTCGAGCAGTTCGCCGCCCCCGAGGTCATCGCCGAGGTCCGTAAACGGCTCGAGGCCGGCGGCACGGGGTGGGGCGAGCTGAAGAACGAGCTGTTCGAGGTGCTCGACGACCTGCTGGGACCGCTGCGGGCACGCTACGACGAGCTGATGACACCAGGCAGCGAACTCGACGACCTGCTCGCCCACGGGGCAGCCAAGGCCCGGGCACGCGCCCGGATCGTGCTGTCCAACGTCCGCGACGCCATCGGTCTCGGATAGCGCCCGCTGGACCTCCCCACCGGCGCGAGGTGAAGACCAGGCCGCTGCGCGGGTCGCGGTAGGGACCGCCCTTATGGGCGGCCCCCCGCACAGATCCCAGCGAGCGGAATCACCGCATTGGGCCTTCGGCGACCCCCCGTCAAAGCGCCGGGCTCAGTGCCGCCCTCCGGTGTGCCTCCTTACAAGGAGCGAGGAGAGACGAGACCGCACGCCGCGAGCCGGGCGTCGAGATCCCGCACCGCCCGCGTCTGAGCGTACGGTGCCATGTCCGCCCGCACGGCGCGCAGCTCACCCGTCAGGCGCTCAGACGGGCACCGGACCGTACGGTCCGCCGCCTCCCCGAGAAGGCGACACGCCTCGTCCACCTCGGCGTTGACAAGCAACGCCGCGCTCGAACGGATCTGCGCCCGCGCGTACCCACCGACGTACTGCGGGTCGTACCGATCCAGCGCAGACGTCGCGGCGTCCAGCGCCAAACGCGACTCATTCAACCGCAACAAGAAGGCGCAACGCTGAGAGACCAAGCTGCCATGGTGGACGAAATACGCCGGTGAGTCGGCCGGGCCGGCACCCGGCGGCGGTAACGCGGCCTGGGCGCGGTCACACGCGCGCAGACACGCCTGCGCATCACCCTCCACCGCATACGCGGCAGCCGCCATGGACTCGGAGTTCGCCACCAGCAAGGGGTCACCGGCCCGGGCCGCCAGACTCCGCGCGGCGGCGGACAGGTCAACCGCCCGGCAACCATCGCCCTCCAGGTACGCCACGTACGTACCGCCGCCCGCCGCAAACGCACCACACGCCGCGTCACGCGCCTCATGCGCGACCTCGCGCGCGTGCGCGAAATACGCGCTGGCCTGGGTTAAGTCCCCCACATCCATCAGGTAGCCGCCGATGCACGACGCGATCCGGCTGTCCAACGCCAACAACGGACCGAGCAAGGCGGCCGGGCACTCGGCCCGTAACCCCCGCACCATCCCCTGCAGGGCAAGGACGGACGGCAGCACCTCAGACGCTCCCAGCGCATCCTCCAGCCGCTGGTAGTCACCCAGAACCCGACCCAACGCGCCGATCACACGCCGATCCACCCGCCCCGGCACGGCGACCGCACCGGCCAGGCGCTCGACCTCGTCCCAGTCCAACCCGGAAAGACCACTGGCAGCCGTGACAAGACCGACGAGCTGGATAGCCTCGCGGCGGGGTAACGCGTCCGCGATTCGTCGCATGATCCGAAGCAACTCCTCCGCCAGCCGTTCACTCTCAGGCGACATCCGCGACCCGATCGACGCCCGGATCCGCGACGGCGCGGACACGGCGGCCGCCGTGTCACGTCGAGCCTTCGTGCGCTGCCTGCGCAGTGCCGAAACCCGGCCCCGGTAGACCTGGATCGCCCGGTCGAGCTCCGCACACGCCGCGACCAGACCACCCCCCGCGCGACACAGCCCGTCCACCCGTTCCCACCACGACCGGTCCCGTCCACGCCGCCCGTTCTCCACCTTGCTCACCGACGTACGGGTCTCCCCGAT
>JBBSQN010000037.1:0-37766 GCA_038257875.1 Mycobacteriales bacterium | reverse complement strand
CGTGCAGGTCGGCGAGCAGGGCCGGCAACACCCGCCCCTGAGCGGCGTAGTCAGCGGCCGGGCGGTGCACCGTGTTGAGCCTGTCCAGCTCGGCGACCACCTCCGGCCAGGGTCGCCCGCTCGGCGCCCAGGCATCCCCCAACGCCGGCTCCGCAAGCACCACCTCCAGCTCAGCAACCGCCGCACGTGCCTCGGCCGTCATCGGGTCCTTCGGCCGGTAGGGCTGCCCGGTCAGCTCAGACGGAGCGACCCGCAGCGCGGTGGCAAGCGCTTCGAGGGTGGACCGCCTGTCCACCGAACGCTGCCCATTCTCGATCATCGACAGGTAGGAGCCGGACAACCCGGCCAGCTCCGCCGCCGCCCGCTGCGACAGACCCCGCCAGACACGCACCTCACACAGCCGACGACCGATCGACGCCTCGGTATCGTCCTCCATGTCCAAGTCCCCACCTCTCGGTCCGCGCCCCCGGACCCACATGCTCCCGGGGACATCTCGGATCCTCACGCAACACGCTACATCCGGTGACCGACGCCGAAATGCCCAGCGGTCACCGACCAGCAACACCCGTAACCCGGGTCGGTAGTCTTGGACCGGCCGTCGACGACGAACGCGACGGCATCGTGCCGCCCAGCATGTGAGCCAGCCGACCGGCTCGGAGAGTATCGGCAATCTGGCCGGGTGTGAAACGTTCGAGATCGGCGCGTTCCAACTGCTGTACCTCACGCATGCCAACCATTATGATCACCGGTCCGTCATCGCCGCGATCTGCTATGCCCCGTACCGAATGATGTCAGATGGTTACTGTAACCGGTGGGTTTCGCCAGCTTCGAACGCGGCCACCGTCGCGACCATAGCGCGGCCCCGGGCGGCGATTGCCGGCTGCTCGCCGAGGTTGCGGGACGAGGTCGGGCTACCACGCGAGTGCCAACCCGCAGCCAACGCAGCCCGCAACATCAACCAGGACCGTACGCCGCCGATCGGCCAGAACACCGTCCGTGCTCACGAACCCTCCGGCCCCCCAAAGGTGCGGATCACAGAGAGCATGTTGCGCAGCATGTCCACTGCGTCCGGGGACACGCCGTCCGGGTTGAAGTGCATGATGTCGTTACGGAGATGGCGCAGCTCGTCGAGCCGGGCCACGAACACGACGCGGTCGAGCGGCCAGCCCAGCTTCGCCCAGCGTGCAGGGTTCTCCAACACTCGCTGGTAGTGGCCCATGGTCATGTCGTCCTGCGAGGTCAGCTTGCGTTGTCCCGGCCACTCGCAGATCGGGCGAATTTCTTCGTCGAATTCGAACGTGCGCCACATGATCTGCCGGAGTTCCTGGTCCAATTCTCCGATCAACAGGAACGGGAGAGTCCGGTCCCCGTACAGCCCCACGACGTCTGCCGTGGTGACGATGCCCGAAATCTCCATGTGGTCGTTGCGCATAAGCACGAAATCGTCAGACTGCAACATCGGCAGCACATGGTTCAGATCGTGGTCGTAGGGCAGGTCCTTGGCCGGCACGATCGCATCCGAGAAGAGCGCGTCCGGGTCCTTCAGCCGGGCACGGGCGATTGACTGCCAAGTGATGGCTCCATCGATCTCGTACTTGTTCCTCAGCACGGGGAGCTGCGAGAAGTCGTCCAGCAGCATCTTAGTCATAGCCTCCTCGAAGGTGGCATTCGGCTTGACCCATATGAGAACCCTCGACGCGTTCATAAGGTTACCGAGTGTCAGACCGATCTTGCCGCGCTCGACCACCTCCGCCGGAAGCACCACGATGTCGGCACTGTCCGTGCCCGTTCCACGGTCCTCCACGGTGGCGGGCTCCGGTTCCGCAATGACCAGCCTCACGTCGTCGTCCAACGTCACGCTCAAGAAGTTCGGACTGGTCGTTAGCCCACGGTTGTCCAAGTCCGCCTCGACGCGCAGGCTGATGCGGGACCCGCGAGCACGGCCACCCCAGTGACGGAGGAGATCGCGCACCGTAACGACATGTGGTTCGCCGTCGTCGGCATCCTCCCGCGCCTGCTTAAGGAACTCGTGGCGAGACAAGAGCGACTCAGACGGAGTGATCGCATCCTCGTCCACCTCAGCAGGTTCAGCCGACGTTTCTCTCGCGACAGTATCCAGCAGTTGTGCTCGCAAAGTGTGGAGAGTCGCCCCCTCCTTGGTGACCCAGGCCGTCCAACCGTCGATCTGCCCAGTGCCTACAGCAACCCGTGCCGCAGCCGACGGTGTGACGTGCCGTCGGCCGTCGACCAGGAGCGACCCGCTCTTCTCCACGATGGCCGTATGCGTCTCGCCCGCGCGTGGGCGAGCGAAGGTCAGCTCTTCCCCGACGGTGACGAGCCCGGCTTTGAGCAGATCGCGCACCGTTACCCTCCGCCCGTCGAGCAGATAGCTCGCCCGTTTACCGTCGTCCACCATTCCTTACTCCTTCTCGTCTCCACAGTCGCCAGCAGGTACAGTCACCCGCCAGCTCAGTCCCTGCTCATTAACACCTTCCGCGCCGCTGCGTGCTCCGTCGATGACACATAGGCACATAGGCTCGCCCGACCGAGAGTTGCTCCAGCGCATCAGACATGTCCTCTCCCGGCGGTCCACGCAGGAATCCGGCGATCGTCCGACTATGCGGATAGTCATCGTATACGCCTGATGGGGCGTTAGGAGGCGTAATGCAATAAATAAACCATGAAAAATAGCACAAAATGGCATCTGCGCTGGTCAGGGCGCCGGAGCCCCCTCCGAAACAAAAAACTTATTTCATTACGGCTACTTACCGCAGGTGGGAAATAAAATGGGCGGTGTCTCCGTAGAGGATCACCGCCCATTCGACCTGTCGGGACGACAGGATTTGAACCTGCGACCCCTTGACCCCCAGTCAAGTGCGCTACCAAGCTGCGCCACGTCCCGGCCGCCCCCGAGGAGGGGCCCGGTCAGCCTACCGCACGACTGATCCGTGACCCCGTTCGGCCGGGCGCGGTCCCCCGACCCCGCAGCCGCAGGCTCCAGTACTCCGGCGGCTGCGGCGCGCTCAGTTTCCATGCGTGACAGAGCGTGCACCACCGCCGTTGGTCGCCTGACGTAGGCGACCTTCGTGGGTACCGATCGGTAACTACGTCACCGACTGTGTGTGGCTGGCCGGGTCGGCGCCGCCCGCTGCGACGACGAGCCCGGCCGTAGCACCCAGGGGCGGAACAGGGCTCAGGGGGAACGTCGCCCGCACCGCGAACCCGCCGCCCGGCGCCGGTCCGGCCGACAGCTGGCCGCCCACCGAGGTGACGCGCTCCACCAGGCCCATGAGGCCGGCGCCACCGCTACCGAACGCGTCGCGGCGTCTGCGGTCGGATCGCGGCGGCGCGGCCGGGTTGCTCACCTGTACGCCCAGCTCGTCGGGTCGCCAGCACAGCTCCACCCGGACCGGAGCGCCGGACGCGTGCCGCGTGGCGTTGGTCAGCGACTCCTGGACCACGCGGTAGGCCGCACGACCGACACCGGAGGTGAGCTCGGCCACCGTCCCGCTCTGCGCGATCTCGACGTCGACGCCGCTCGCCTGCGCGCCGGCCACCAACGCGGCGATCTCCGTGAGGCCGGCGACCTGCTCACCGCCGCTGTCCAGCAGGCCGAGAGCGGTGCGCATCTCGGCAAGCGCTCTCTTGGCCAGTGTCCGGATCCGCTCGGCCGCCTGCCGCGTCTCGTCGTCGGCGGTGGAGGCGGCCAGGGCCGCGGCCCCGACCGCGATCAGCGTGGCGTGGTGGCCGACGGCGTCGTGGATCTCCCGCCCGATCCGGGCGCGTTCCTGCGCGCGGGCCGCGTCCTGCGACGCGGCGACAGCGCTCTCCCGCGCCCGTTCCAGCTCGCGCAGGCTCGCGGTGAGCCGGGCGCGCGTGCTCATGAGCAGCCCCATGGCGGCGGGGGCTCCGGCGAAGAGCCCGGCGAACGCCACCGTCAGCGCGCTGTCCTGCCAGGCCAGGTCCTGCGTGACCAGCACCGGCCCGACGGCCGCGACGACGGGCAGCGCCAGCCACGGCAGGGTCCTCGACACCCGGCCGCTGCGCCGGCCCAGCGCGTAGAGCGCCACGAGCGCGGGCGGCCATCCGAGCCCGCCCGCGAGTCCCCACAGCCCGCCGAGCAGGGCCAGCGGTGGCCAGACGTGCCGCAGCGGCAACAGCGCGCACGCCACCAGCGCCGCGGGCACCGACCAGGAGAAGGGCGGGTGGCCGAGCAGCGCCGCCACCGCCGGCACCCCGACCGCAGCCAGCTCCAGTCCCGTCCGGCGGACCACCGTCGGCCACCGCTGCCGCCTGGATCCGATCATCCGACCCTCCAGCCCTGCGCCAGCAGCGCGGCCTGCACCCGGTTTGCGGCGCCGATCTTGATCAGCAGCGCCGACACGTACTTCTTGACGGTGGCCTCGGCCAGCCCCAGCCGGCCGCCGATGGCCGCGTTCGACTCGCCGGCCGCGAGCCCGCGCAGCACCTGCCGCTCGCGCAGCGTCAGGTCGTGCGGCCGGGCCGGGAGCGGTTCGGGCGAGCCCGCGGCCAGCCGCGGCAGCAGCCGCGCGGTGATCCGGGGGTCGAGGACGGCGCCGCCCGCGGCCAGGTCGAGCACGGCCCGGACCAGCGTCTCGGGCTCGGCGTCCTTGAGCAGGAACCCCTGCACGCCGATCCGCAGCGCCTCGCAGACGTAGTCGTCGAGGTCGAACGTGGTGAGCACCGCGGCGGGCGGCGCGTCGGGGCGCGCGCAGAGCACCCGCAGCGCGGCGAGCCCGTCGGTGCCCGGCATCTGGACGTCGACGAGCACGACGTCGGGACGGTGCGCGTCGACGGCGGCCAGCAGCGCGGCGCCGTCGTGCGCCTCACCGACGACCCGGACCGACCCGCCGGCCTCCAGCACGGTTCGCAGCCCGGCCCGCAACAGCGGCTCGTCGTCGGCGAGCACGACTCGGACCGGAACCGGGCCGGGCTCCACTTCCACCGTCACATGCCGAGGGTAACGGTAGCCGCCAGTCCGTTCCGTGGCTCAGCCCTTGCGGGACCGTTTCTCCCGCACTCGCACCGAGATCCGCACCGGTGACCCGGTGAACCCGAACTCCTCCCGCAGCCGCCGTTCGAGGAACCGTCGGTAGCTGGCCTCCAGGAAACCGCTCGTGAACAGCACGAACGTCGGCGGCCGGGTCTGCGCCTGGGTGGCGAACAAGATCTTCGGCTGCTTCCCGCTGCGGACCGGCGGCGGCGTCGCGGCGATCACCTCGGCCAGCCAGCCGTTGAGCCTGCCGGTGGGGACCCGCTGGTCCCAGGACTCCAGCGCCGTCCGCAGCACCGGGGCGATCTTCGCCACCGACCGGCCGGTCAGCGCGGAGATGTTGATCCGTTCGGCCCACTGCACGCGGACGAGGTCGCGCTCCAGCTCGCGTTTCATCGCGAGCCGTCGGTCCTCGTCGACGAGGTCCCACTTGTTGAAGACGAGCACGAGCGCCCGCCCGGCCTCCTCCACCATCGTGATCACGCGCTGGTCCTGCTCGGCGATCGGCTCGCTCGCGTCGATCAGGACGACGGCCACCTCGGCGACCTCGATCGCCGCGCGGGTGCGCAGGCTCGCGTAGTACTCCATGCCGCTCGCGGTCTTGACCCGCTTGCGCAGGCCCGCGGTGTCGACGAACCGCCAGATCTCGCCGTCGAGCTCGACGAGCGAGTCGACGGGGTCGATCGTGGTGCCGGCGACCTCGTGCACGACCGACCGGACCTCCCCGGAGACCTGGTTGAGCAGGCTGGACTTGCCGACGTTGGGCTTGCCCACGAGCGCGACGCGGCGCGGGCCGGCGACGCCCTGCCCGAAGTCGTCGCGCGGGGAATCGGGGAGCACATCGAGCACGGCGTCGAGCAGGTCACCCGAGCCGCGGCCGTGCAGGCCGCTGACCGGGTGCGGCTCCCCCAGCCCGAGCCGCCATAGCGCGGCGGTGTCGGAGGTGAGCCGGTCGTCGTCGACCTTGGTGGCCGCGAGGAGCACCGGACGGTCGGAGCGGCGCAGCACCCGGGCGACGGCCTCGTCGGTGGCGGTGGCGCCGACGCTCGCGTCCACGACCAGCAGCACCGCGTCGGCGGTCTGCATCGCCAGGTCGGCCTGCGCGGCCACGGCCGCGGCCAGGCCGGTGGCTGCGGGCTCCCAGCCGCCGGTGTCGACGAGGGTGAACCGGCGGCCGTTCCACAGCGCGTCGTAGGCGATCCGGTCGCGGGTGACGCCCGGGATGTCCTGCACCACCGCCTCGCGGCGCCCGAGCAGCCGGTTGACCAGCGTCGACTTGCCGACGTTCGGTCGCCCGACGACGGCCAGCACCGGGGCGGGCGCCACGCCCTCGGCGACCCCGTCCGCGTCCGCGTCGGCGGCGGCGAACTCGCCGGGATCGAGCCCCAGCGGGCCCTCGGTGTTGGTGCTCATGCGTTGCTCCGTACGTCGTCGAGTTCTCGAACCATCCCGGCCAGCGCGACCCGGACGGTCTCGGTGGCGGCGGCCAGCCCAGCCCGGCCCCCGCCGGGCGGGATCGGCACCGGCTCTCCCACCAGCACGTCGACGCGCGGGCGCCAGCGCCGGCCGGCGCCATCGGGGCGCCGGGTGCCGCGACAGACCACCGGCAGCACCACCGCGCCCGTCGTGCGAGCCAGCCACGCCGCACCGTGCTGGGCCGCGGCGACCTCACCCACGCCACGGGTGCCCTCGGGGAACACCGCGACCAGCCCGCCGGCGCGCAGCACCGCCACCGCGGCCAGCAACGGCCGCCGGTCCGCCGCACCACGGCGCACCGCGAGCTGCCCGATCCGGGGCAACGCCCAGCCGAGCGGGCCCGCGAACATCTCCTGCTTGACCAGGAACACCGTGCGCCGTCGGAGCAGTCCGAACAGCAGCGGCCCGTCGACGAACGCGCTGTGGTTGGCGACGAGCACCACGGGACCGGTGGCCGGCACGCGCTCGCGATGGTGCACCCGCAACCGGTAGAGCGGGGCGAAGCACCAGGTCCCGACCCACCGGGCAAGGTCGTGCAGCCGCGGCCAGGAACCGGGCGGCAGGTCCCCGGTACCGCCGACGGCGCTCACCACACCATGCCCCGTTCTACCACGAGCGCCACCAACTCGGCCAACACAGCGGCGACGCTGAGGTCGTCGGTGTCCAGCACGACAGCATCCGCGGCGGCGTGCAACGGCGAGGTTTGGCGGGTGGAGTCGAGCCGGTCCCGGCGGCGGACGTCGGCCAGCACGGCGGTGACGTCCCCGGCCCGCCCGTTCCTGCGGTCCTGGGCGCCCCGGCGGACGGCCCGGACCTTTTCCGATGCGGTGAGGTACACCTTCAGCAGGGCGTCCGGCACGACGACGCTGCCGATGTCGCGGCCCTCGACCACGATCCCGCCGCAGGTCATCAGCGCGTCGGCGACGATCGCGCGCTGCTGGCTCACCAGCACCGCGCGGACCTCGGGCACCGCGGACACCGCGCTCACCGCGCGCGTCACCTCGGGCCCGCGGATCTCGGTCTCGACGTCGACGCCGCCGAGCAGGATCGCCGGCGCGGCCGGGTCGGCGACCGACCGCAGATCGGCGGCCGCGCCGACGGCGACACGCGTGGCCTCGGGATCGGACCCGTCGAGCCCAGCTCGCAGGACCGCGAGGGTCAGCGCCCGGTACATGGCGCCGGTGTCGAGGTAGGCGGCGCTGCAGGCGACGGCGAGCCGGCGCGACACCGTCGACTTCCCGGTGCCCGACGGGCCGTCCATCGCCACGACGCCATGCAGCCGCCCCACCACCGCGCACTCCTGTTCCCGGCCCCCCAGCCTGCCCGTCTGCCCCGCGCCACCGACCATCATGCCGTGCACCGATCCGAACCGGAGCCTCGGCTACATCCCCACCGTGCGGTAGAGGGAGCCCACCTCGGGCCGGGTGAGCGGGCGGATCCGGCCCGGCCGCTGCTCACCGAGCCGCACCTCGCCGATCGCGGTGCGCACCAACCGCTGCACCGGGTACCCGACCTCCTCGAGCAACCTGCGCACCACGTGCGTGCGCCCTTCGTGGATCACCAGCTCCACCAGGGACCGGCCGGCGTGGGCGTCCACCAGCTTGAACGCGTGCACCGACACCGGCCCGTCGGCGAGCTCGACGCCGGCCCGCAGCCGGCGCCCCAGGTCACGGGCGACCTGGCCCATGACCTCGGCGGTGTAGGTCTTCGCCACCTCGAACGAGGGGTGCAGCAGCCGGTGCCCGAGGTCACCGTCGTTGGTGAGCAGCAGCAGGCCCTCGGTGTCGGCGTCGAGGCGGCCGACGTGGAACAGCCGGTCCCGACGCTCGGCGACCAGGTCGCCGACGCAGGGCCGGCCACGGTCGTCGGCCATCGTCGACAGCATCCCGCGGGGCTTGTTCAGGGCGAGATGCACGAGGTCATCGCGCACTACGACGCGCGAGCCGTCCACGTGCACGACCGCCGTCTCGGGATCGACCCGGCGGCCCATCTCGCGCACGATCTTCCCGTCCACGCTCACCCGGCCGGCCGCGATCAGTTCCTCGGCGGCGCGCCGGGAGGCGACACCGGCCTGGGCCAGCACCTTCTGCAGGCGGACGCCGTCGGGTCGAGCCTCGGTGTTCATCACGTCATCCTCGTCCTCACAGCTCGTCGATCGCATCCACATCGGGCAGCAGCGGCGCCAGCGGCGGCAGGTCCTCCAGCGAGGACAGCCCCAGCCGCTCCAGGAAGAGCTCGGTCGTGCGGAACAGGGTGCCCTGGGTGGTGGGGTCCACGCCCGCCTCCTGCACCAGCCCGCGGGTCAGCAGCGTGCGCAGCACCCCGTCGCAGTTCACCCCGCGCACGGCCGAGACCCGGGCGCGGGTCACCGGCTGTCGGTAGGCCACGACCGCGAGGGTCTCCAGTGCCGCCCGGGTGAGCCGGGCGCGCTGGCCGTCGAGCAGCAGGCGCTCGACGTAGGGGGCGAACGTGTCCCGGGTGTAGAAGCGCCAGCCTGTACCGACGTGGCGCAGGTCGATGCCCCGCCCGGCGGCGGTGTAGCCCTCGGCCAGGCGCGGCAGCGCCGCGCGCACGCGGGCGACGGGCTCGTCCAGGGCGACAGCGAGGGTCTCCTCGTCGGTCGGCGCGTCGACCACCAGCAGCAGGGCCTCGAGCGCGGCGTCGAGCTCGGGATCGGTCAACGCCGGCGCGGGGGGGTCGAGCGGTTCCTCACTCACGCGGGATCCAGCGCACGGTCAGCTCGCCGAACGGCTCCGGCTGCTCCAGCTCGACGCTGGCCTCGCGGTACAGGTCCAGCACCGCGAGGAACCGGGCGACGACCTCGAGCGGGCCGGCGCAGTCGGCGGTGAGGGTGGCGAAGGTGGCGACGCCCAGCTCGGCGAGGCGCTCGCGCAGCAGCGCGGCGTGCTCGGCCACCGACACCGTCGCGACGTGCAGGTGGTCGAGCCCCACGGTCGGCGGCGGCTTGGGGCGGAACACCGACGCGGCCAGCTCGGCGAACGTGGCCGGGTCGACGCCGAGCAGCACCTCGGGCAGCAGCGCGGCGAACCGCTCCTCCAGCGCCACCGACCGGGGGAACCGGCGCATCGCCCCGGCCTCGAGCTCGACGAACAGTGCCGCCACCTGCTTGTACGCCCGGTACTGCAGCAGCCGGGCGAACAGCAGGTCCCGCGCCTCCAGCAACGCCAGGTCCTCGGCGTCCTCCACCTCGGCGTCGGGCAGCAGCCGGGCCGCCTTGAGGTCGAGCAGCGTCGCGGCGACGACGAGGAACTCCGTGGTCTCGTCGAGATCGGCGTCGTCGCCCAGCGCGGTGAGGTGCGCGATGAAGTCGTCGGTGACGGTGTGCAGCGCCATCTCGGTGATGTCGAGCTCGCGGGAGCCGATGAGCTGCAGCAGCAGGTCGAACGGGCCTTCGAAGTTGTGCAGCCGGACGGTGAACCGCGGGGGCGCGGCGCGCTCCGCCGGCACTGCGTCCGGCGGCCCGGGCCCGGCCGGCACGGCACCGGCGGGCTGCTCGCTCAGCAGAGTCACCGGATGAGGATCTCGCGGGCCAGCAGGCGATAGGCCTCGGCCCCGTTCGAGGTGGGCGCCCAGGTGGTGATCGGCTCGCCCGCCACTGTCGTCTCCGGGAACCGGACCGTACGGTTGATCACGGCCTCGAACACGAGCTCGCCGAACGCCTCGATCACCCGCTGGCGTACCTCGCGGGTGTGCAGCGTGCGCGGGTCGAACATGGTGGCGAGGATCCCGAGGATCTTCAGGTCGGGGTTGAGCCGCTGCTGGACCTTGTCGATGGTGTCCATCAGCAGCGCGACGCCGCGGAGGCTGAAGTACTCGCACGCCAGCGGGATCAGGACCTGGTCGGCGCAGGCCAGCGCGTTGATCGTGAGCAGCCCGAGGGAGGGCTGGCAGTCGATGAGCACCACGTCGTAGCGGTCCAGCGCCGGTTTGATCGCGCGTCCGAGCGCCTGCTCGCGGCCGACCTCGGTGACCAGCTGCACCTCGGCGGCGGACAGGTCGATGTTGCTGGGCAGCAGGTCCATGCCCTCGACCGAGGTCGTGCGGATCACCTCGTCGATCTCCACGCCCCGCTCCATGAGCAGGTTGTAGATCGTGGACTCCAGCTCGTTGGCGGGCAGGCCCAGGCCGACCGAGAGCGCCCCCTGCGGGTCGAAGTCGACGAGCAGCACGGCGCGGCCGTACTCGGCGAGGGCGGCACCCAGGTTGATCGCCGACGTCGTCTTGCCGACGCCGCCCTTCTGGTTCGCGACCGCGATGACCCGCGCCGGGCCGTGCTCGGTCAGCGGAGCCGGTTCCGGCACCTGCAAGCGGTCTCTCCCCACGGAGTCGGCGGCCACGTCCGGCTCGTCGCCGGTGTGATCGGCAGTGGTCGGCTCCGAGCGTGCAGCGATGGGCCGCGGCGTGTCCATGCGGGCTCCGGTCTCTCGGGCAGCCCACAAGGGGCCGGTCCGCGCAGACTAGGAGGCGCAGCGGACGTCCGGCAACGCGCCCCGCCGTGTCCCGACCGTCCGATCGGCCGGAGGTGGCCGATGACTGCCGCAACGGTATCCCATCCGGCTGCGCTCCGGCGGACGGGGGCCGGGCGTCCGGCTCACCCCAGAGCCCGCGGATGCGACGTCGCATACACCTCGCGCAGCGTGTCGACGGTGACGTGGGTGTAGATCTGGGTGGTCGTCACCGAGGCGTGGCCGAGCAGCTCCTGCACCACGCGCACGTCCGCGCCGCCGGCCAGCAGGTGGGTGGCGAAGCAGTGCCGCAGGGTGTGCGGCGAGACGTCCGCGCAGACACCGGCGACCTCGGCCGCCCCGCGCAGCACGTGCCAGGCGCTCTGCCGCGACATCCGCGCGCCGCGGGTGTTGAGCAGCAGCGCCGGGGTGCCCCGGCCCCGGGTCGCGAGGACGGGCCGGGCGCGCACCCGGTAGGCCTCGACCGCGGCGAGCGCGGGACGCCCGACCGGGACGATCCGCTGCCTGCCGGCCTTGCCGCGCAGCAGCACCGTCCGGTTCTCGACATCGAGATCGTCGAGATCGAGACCGACGGCCTCGGAGATCCGGGCCCCGGTGGAGTAGAGCAGCTCCAGCAGTGCGCGGTCGCGCAGCGGGCCGGGGCCGTCGCCGATGCAGCCGGCGAGCAGCTGCTCGACCTCGTCGACCGACAGCGCCCGGGGCAGCCGCACGGGCAGGGCGGGCGGGGTGACTCCGCGGGCGACGTCGTCGGCGACGAGCCCGTCGCGCGCCGCGAACCGGTGCAGCCCGCGCACGGCCGCGAGCGCCCGGGCGGCCGACGAGGCGGCGAGCGGCGTCGGCCCGGTGCGCAGGGCCGTGACGAAGGCGGCGACGTCGGCCTCCCCGACGGCACCGAGGTCGTCGATGCCCAGCGCGGCCAGGTGGTCGAGGTAGCGGCGCAGGTCGGTGGCGTAGGAGCGCAGCGTGTTGGCCGCGCTGCCCCGCTCGACGGTCAGGTGGTGCAGGAACGCCTCGACGGCCGCCGCCGCACGCCACCCGGTGCTCACCCCGCCCACGGCACCCATCCTGCCGCAGCCCGCCAGCGGTACCGTCATCGGCGTGAGCACGCCCGAGCGCCCGATCCGGATCGGCAACGAGGAGCGCGAAGCCGCGGTGCGCGCCCTGGGCGAGCACCTCGCCCAGGGCAGGCTCGACACCCACGAGTACGAGGAACGGGTAGCCGCGGCCTACGCCGCCCGCACCTCCGCCGACCTCGCTCCCCTGTTCGACGACCTCCCCCAGCCGCCCGCACTCCTGCCACCCGCGCCACCGCCAGCGCCCCCGGCGAGGCCCACCGGCACCGCTCCCGACGCGCCCTACGGGTGGGATCCGCTGAGCGGGCGGCCGTACTCCGACCGTTCGAAGGTGGTCGCCGGGGTGCTCCAGGTACTGCTGCCCATCGGCATCGGCCGGTTCTACACCGGGCACACCGGCATCGCCGTCGCCCAGCTGCTGCTGGCGTTCATCTTCATCGGCGTGGTGTGGTCGTTCATCGACGGCATCGTGCTGCTCGCGGGCCACCCCAGCGACCCGTACGGACGGCCACTGCGCCCGTAACCCCGATCCTCCGGCGCTGCCGCGGTCGGTTGGTCAGCGCGCCCGGCCGGCGAAGCGGGTGGGACGGTCCGGCCACGGCACGTCGACCGGGCGTGCCGCGCTCGGCGCCCCGGCGACCGCGTGCGCGGCCAGCACCCCTGCCACCGCCACCGCGTTGACCAGCGCACCGGACAGCGCCATCCGCACCGCGGCGGGCAGCGGCACCCAGCGCGTGACGAGGTCGGCCTCCTCGTCGTCACCGAGCTCGGGCCGCCCGACCTCGGTGATCCCGCGAGCCAGGTACACCCGCACGGCCTCGTCGGAGAACCCCGGCGAGGCCACCATGTCGAGCAGCACCGACCACTGCGCCGCCGCGATCCCGGCCTCCTCGGCGAGCTCGCGCCGCGCCGTCTCGACCGGCTCCTCACCGGCGACGTCGAGCAGCCCGGCGGGCAGCTCCCACAGCCGCCGCCGCACCGGGTGCCGGTACTGGTGCAGCATCATCAGCCGGTCCTCGGCATCGAGCGCGGCGATCGCGACCGCGCCCGGATGCTCGAAGACCTCGCGGACGGCCACGTGCCCGCCGGGCATCACGACCTCGTCGACGCGCAGCGCCAGCACGCGGCCCTGATAGATGTCCTTCGTGGACTGCACGGGGAAGTCGTGCCGGAGCTCGCTCACGACCCCGCGCCGTTCACCGCTGCCGACGCGGGCTCGCGCACCGGCAGCTCCACCGGCAGCCGGTCCGCCGCCCGGGAGCCCAACGCAGCCTGCACGAACGCGCGGAACAGCGGATGCGGCCGGGTCGGGCGGCTGGTGAGCTCCGGATGGGCCTGGGTGCCCACGAAGAACGGGTGCGTGTCGGCGGGCAGCTCGACGAACTCCACGAGCGTGCCGTCCGGCGAGGTCCCCCCGATCACGAGCCCGGCGGACTCCAGCCGGGACCGGTAGGCGTTGTTCACCTCGTAGCGGTGCCGGTGGCGCTCGGACACCTCCGACGCACCGTAGGCACCCCCGACGACCGTGCCCGCGACCAGCGTCGCCGGGTAGGCCCCCAGGCGCATCGTGGCGCCCATGTCCCGTGCACCCGAGACGACGTCGCGCTGGTCGGCCATCGTGGAGATCACCGGGTGCGGGGTGTGCTCGTCGAACTCGCTGGAGTTGGCGTCGTCGAGCCCGGCCAGCGACCGCGCCACCTCGATCACCATGCACTGCAGGCCCAGGCACAGCCCGAGGGTGGGGACGCCGCGGGTGCGGGCGTGCCGGATCGCGCCGAGCTTGCCCTCGATGCCGCGCACCCCGAAGCCGCCGGGGACCAGCACGCCGTCCATCCCTTCGAGCGCCGCCGCGGCCTCGGCCGGCGAGACGCACTCGTCGGAGGCCACCCAGACGATCTCGACGCGCGCGCGGTGCGCGAACCCGCCCGCCCGCAGCGCCTCGGTGACCGACAGGTAGGCGTCGGGCAGGTCGACGTACTTGCCGACGAGCGCGATCCGGACGGTCTCGTCGGGGTGGTGGACGCGGTCGAGCAGGTCGCCCCACTCCGTCCAGTCGACGTCGCGGAACGGCAGCCCGAGCCGGCGCACGACGTAGGCGTCGAGGCCCTCGCGGTGCAGCACCCGCGGGATGTCGTAGATCGACGGCGCGTCCGGGGCGGCGACCACGCCGTCGGTGTCGACGTCGCACATCAGGCTGATCTTGCGTTTCATCCCCTCCGGGATCTCCCGGTCCGCGCGCAGCACTAGCGCGTCGGGCTGGATACCGATGTTGCGCAGCGCAGCGACCGAGTGCTGGGTCGGCTTGGTCTTGAGCTCCCCGGACGGCGCGAGGTAGGGCACCAGCGAGACGTGCAGGAAGAAGCAGTTGTCCCGACCCACGTCGTGGCGGACCTGGCGCACCGCCTCCAGGAACGGCAACGACTCGATGTCCCCGACCGTCCCGCCCACCTCGGTGATCACGACGTCCGGCACGGCACCGTCGGCGTCGGGCTCGGCCATCGCCAGGATCCGGTCCTTGATCTCGTTGGTGATGTGCGGGATGACCTGCACGGTGTCACCGAGGTACTCGCCGCGGCGCTCCTTGGCGATCACCGTGGAGTAGACCTGACCGGTGGTCACGTTCGCGCTGCCGTGCAGGTTCCGGTCCAGGAACCGCTCGTAGTGGCCGACGTCGAGATCGGTCTCGGCGCCGTCCTCGGTGACGAAGACCTCCCCGTGCTGGAACGGGTTCATCGTGCCCGGGTCCACGTTCAGGTACGGATCCAGCTTCTGCATGATCACCCGCAGCCCGCGGGAGGTGAGCAGCTGCCCGAGGCTAGAGGCCGTCAGACCCTTGCCCAGCGAGGAGGCAACCCCGCCGGTGACGAAGAGATGACGCGTCGCGCGAGGCTGCACGGGATTTCAGGGTACAGCGCGCGAGCGTCCCCCGCCGTACCGCCCGGCGCGACGCGCCCGGGACGAGCTCCTGGGGATCTCGTCATCGTGAGGACGTCGCGGCAGGCGCGAACGTCGGGGTGGTCGGCCAGCCTGCTGGTGATGTCGCGTCGAAGGTGCCCAGTTCCTTGCCGATGCGGCCGACTCGATGGTCTCTTGCTACTCAGCCAGGAGATGTGCCCGATGGCGCCAGGCAAGGCTGAGCCCCGCCAGGGTAGAGGGTGACACCAGCCGTTCCGTGTGCAGGAGATGGTCGATGGTTGTCGCGTCAAATGCAACGCCGCGTCCTTCCTTGCGGTCACCCAGGTGAACCACCACCTCACCCTCCGAGTTGACATCAGCCAGCTCGTGAAACAGGGAGTCGAACACGACGCTGTCAATGACAGCGACCGTCACGATCGTAGCATTGAGGTTCAAGGCGTTCAACGCCACTCCGAGCACGTAGACCCGCAGCTCGCCTCGATCACGTGCTTTCTGCATCGCCCGGAAGAACGGCCAACGATCGTAGTCGAGTGGTCGCCCACCGCTCCCGTCGTGCTCGGGCTGACCAAGAAACTCTTCACTGCATTCGCGCACAATATTGCGCCAGATACTCAGATCGGATCGCAAACTGTCCGGGGAGATACTCGCCGGCTGGAACTCTCCAGACGGCAGCAGGCCATATTCGCCACCCCCGGTCACCACCTTGGCCGGATCACGACGCAGCAGGAAGAAGCTCGACCGACCGTCAGCCCGATCACGCCGGATGGTGAGCGTGGTAATAGACGCGTTCACCGTGCGCAACCCAAGATCAAACGGATCCGAGATGAGCGAACGGAAAGGCAGCTCCGGCCATACGGGTGTCGCGTTCAGCACGGCCGAGGACAACTCGTGTGACAACGCCTCCGCCATATCGATCTTGTCGAAGAAGCAAGATAGCCCGAAACGAAAGGCAAACTTTCCGGCACCATCCGATAATGCATTGAGCAGCCGGTAACAAGGACGATTATCGAACAGCTTCGGGGGGCTGAGATAACGAATCGCACTGCTGTAGCTGGGGTAGGTCTGCCGCCTCGTGCGCAGCGGAAGCAGCGAACGCGCCTCCAACTCCTGGCCGATGACGATAGGGGTGGGTGGACTCGGATCCCAGTCGAGGGTGACGTCCTCCAGAGCAACGGGTGCACTGGGCAGCCACAAACTCTGGGACAGCATCGGCGCCTGCGGCAGCCGCCAGGACGGTTCATAGAGCCGGACCGCTCGTGCCGCCAACTCGCCCCTTTTGCGGACGAGGTGCTCGCGTACCTCGCGCCAGGCGTGCTGACTGGCCGCTACCGGGTCACCGCTGACCTCCACGTCGTGCACGCCTGAATCCGGGACCACCAACCCCAGCTCGTCAGGTGTCACACGCCGTCCGAGCTTGGTGCCAAGAACCTCGGCGAGGTACTGCGACGTGCGCCCTCGGGGCACGGTGCCATCGAGCCATCGACGCACCGAGACATGATCTGGCGAGATCGACCCCCCGTCCCGTCGCGCCAGTGCCCGGACCCGCGCCGCCAGCCCCTTGTTGCTGACCCCGGCCTCCGCCATCACCGCTGCCAAAAGCCGGTTGGGTGCCTTCTCAGTACTCACTCGGACCACCCCGCGCTTAGTAAAGCACCCTCCGCGTGCACATCTGCACCCCCCGTGCACACTGCCGTACCCCCGGGGCCAGCCACTGCACTATGGCCCATGCCGACACGACGAATCGCCACGGCGCACCGGAACACCTCACCGCCAGAAGCAGCCACCCATCGGACAGTAGGTGTGGGCGGGCAGCGAGATCCCGGTCAGTGGGTCCGCGCGATGTCCGGTCAGCGGGTTCCCACCGAGATCAGTGGCCTGTCTCGGAGTGACCGATGACCGCGCCCGGCGAGGACTGGCTGCTGTCCATGACGTGCGCCGCGGACGGACTCGACCACCTGATGACCGCCGAGGCGATGGCGGCAGGGCAGGTGGCACGGACCGGTGTATACGGCGCGCTGTGCGGAACTCAGGTACTGGCGACGTCGCTGATGACCCCACCCGGCAAACGATGCCGTGACTGCCGAGCAACCCTCACGGCGAGCACGTCCAGACCAAGCCAGCAGCACAGCGACCTCTCATGGGCGGGGCGGGTGTGGCGTCGTGCCCCTGCGTCCGGCGAAGGCCCCGACCGCATAGCGACTGAGCTCCCCTTCCCCCGGGTAGCTGTGGGCGCGCGGTCGGCTGAAGGTCACGGCGGGATCGGGCGCAATACCCCCGACACCCCGATCCCGCCGTGACCCGTGTGAGAGGAACCGCGCTGGCCGTCAGCTCTGTGGCGAGATCAGCAGTGCCAGCAACTGCGACAGCCCCTCCAGGATACCCCCGAATCCCGACCACAGTTTTACGACCACCTCAGATGCGCACTAGCACCTCGCTTTTGTGAACGCTGTGTCGCCAAGACAGGAAGCGGAGGACGAGGACAAGTCACCATCCCACAGACCACCTGATCAAACCCCCAACGGACTTCCGGAGGCGACCGCTAAGGGAACACGAGGAGACAGTCATGTCATTCCTGGCAGCCGCCGGCAGGTGCTGTTCTAGCAGCGCACTTCAGCAGGAGGCCTCATGATCGACGAAGACATCACCACGTTTACCGCCCTGTACCTGTCCCGGCTGGCTACCGTGATCGAGCAGGCCAACAGCAACGCACTGTCCCGATCGTGCCGGCTGCTACGGGAGACGATCGTAGCCGGGCGGCGGCTGTGTGCGGTCGGCAACGGGGGCAGCTCGGCCATCGCCAGGAGTGCGTCGTTCCAGATCCGTTGCCAGACCCACGTCAATGGTTACCCGACAGACGTTCTCGACGTGGGAGATCAGCACGAGATCGAGTACTGGGCCTGGCATGGTAGCTACGTTTCAGCGTTCGCCGACGTGCTGGCCCAACGGAGAGTCAACGCCGGCGACGCGGCGATCGTGATCAGCATGAGCGGGGCGTCGACCAACCTGTTGGCACTGGCCCGATCCTGCCGCGAGCAGGGTGTCGAAGTGCTGGCCTTTACCGGCGGCACGGGCGGTGAGCTGGCGGCGCTGGCGTCTCAGTGTGTCTCCACAGCGGTCGGTGATCAGCAGATCAGCGAGGACGCCGTGCTGGCGTTGCTCACCCTCGTCATCGACTGCGCGGTGGCTGACAGGTGTCGGCCCGCCGAGCTGGCTGCCGGCGCCCGTCTGGCCGCCAACCGGATCAGGACCGCCGCCGCCACCGTGGACCTGCCGGAGTTCCTGCGAGGCCTCAGTACGGCGGTGGCGACGGCCATGTTGTCGGGACGAGCGGTGTTCGTGGTGTGCGAGGAAGGCGGTCCGCTGGGGTGGGCGGTCGAGCACATCGCACACAACCTGTACTGGGACGTGCCGACCAGCGGCGCTGTGCGGACACCGGTGGTGGTCGGCACCCCGAGCGTGGCGGATCTGACCGCGATCCACAATGATCACCCCGACCAGGCGCACGGGCTGCGCTATCGGCTTGGCGGCCTCGCGCCCGGCGACGTCGTCTGTGGCATCGCCAGCGACACCGGTGTCTCACGGATGAACGAGCTGCTGGCGTCACCGACCTGCCGGGACGTGACAGCCCATCTGATCACTTCGTCTCTGCACACGACGACGCGACCGGGCACGGTTTCCGCTCTTGCTGTCGAGGCCTCGGACGTGTGGGCGCTGTCCACCGTGATCCAGCCGTTCGGGCACCTGCTGTGTCGCCTGACCGCACAGCGGTTGCGGGACTCGGCGCGCGACCACGCCGGATCGTCGCTGGACGAGTTGGTGATGACAGATCTTGCCCCTGGCCGCGGCCGCGCTGCGGCCGTCTCGTCGTGACCACACCAAGAAGGAACCAACGAAGGGAGAGTGGGATGTCACCGTCACGAGTCGTGGTCACCACCATCGACCGTCCAGACGTCGTGGAGGTCAGCGGGCTGCGAGGCTACCCGGTAGCCTGCATCGCCGACGTGTTGGGCAAAGACCATGTGGCGCCGCCCGGCTTGGTCGGGCTCACGCCGGGGAGTCCGGTGTGCGGGCCTGCGATCACCTGCCAGGGCCCCGACGTGCTGATCCGTCGAGCGGCCATCGACGTGGCCGAGCCCGGTGACGTTCTGGTGGTCGCCGCCGGAGGCCGCACCGATCGGGCATGCTTCGGTAGCGCGACCGCCGAGCACATGCGCGCCCGAGGTATTGCCGGGATCGTCGTCGACGGCGCGGTGCGCGACATCGCCGACCTACGGCGGCTCGGGTTTCCCACTTACGCCAAGGGAGTCACCGCCCGCAACTACGACTATCCGGTAGCCCTGGACGAGGGCGCGGTCAACGTGGCAGTCAACGTCGACGGCTGCTGCGTCGCACCGGGTGATGTGATCGTCGCTGACGACGACGGTGTGCTGATAGTGCCCCACGCGGCGGTTCCCGGCCTGGCGACCCGCGTCGCCACGGCGATCAGCGCCGAGCACGTCAAGTGGGCGCGGCGGCTCGGCGGTCGTTTCTACGCCGTCGAGCAGCTACGGGAACGGGGCTACCGCGTGTGTGCCTCGGCGCAGGAGGTCCTGGGATGAGACCGTCCCTCGGCGAGACGTTCCGCACCTTCGCCACGCGGCAGGCCGCGGGTGTGTCGGCACTGTACGAGCAGCTGGCACACGCGGTAGCCGGCCACCCTGGCCTGCTCGAGCTGGCCGCTCACGCCCGGGCGGGACAACCCGCTCCGAACATGCTGCTGGGCGCGGTGCACTACCTGGTGCGCCACCACCCCGGTGACCCTCTGGCCGCCTACTACGACGGCACGATCCGCACGTCCGATGAGCTCATCGGCGCGACCGATCTGTTCGCCAGGTTCTGCACGAGGCATCGACCGGAGATCCTCGAGTTGCTGGCCACTCGGTCGGTCCAGACCAACGAGGTGCGACGAGCCGCGGTACTGCTACCGGCGTTCGCCATGATCACTCAGAACACCGACACCGCGATCCACGTGATCGACGTCGGATGCAGCGCCGGGCTGACCCTGCTGTGGCCGCGCTTCCAGTACCGCTACGACGTCACCCGCGTGGTGTTTCCAACCAGCACCTCGCTGGAGCTGTGCTGCCAACCGCGAGGCGCCGTCCCGCCGCTCGAGGTGGATCCACACCGGTTCGCCAACCTGATCGGCGTCGAGGTCCACCCGATCGACCTGTCGGACTCCGACACCCGCGACTGGCTGGATGCGCTGTGCTGGCCCGAGCAGACCGACCGCCGACGACTGCTGCGTGATGCCATCGCCCTCGCAACACGGCACCCACCCCGCGTGATCGACGCTGACGCCACGCGGGAGTTACCCGCCATCATCGAGCAGGTACCCACCGACGCAACCCCGTGCGTGGTGTGTTGCTGGTCGATCTACCAGATCTACGGCACCCCGGGCGGCCGGGAACGACTGGTCGACCAGCTCGCTGACATCAACCGCCCGGTCTGGGAGGTGTCCGTCGGGCACTTCGGGCGACTGACCCCGATCATGATTCTCGCCTACCACCACAACGGCACGCACCATGAACGGATCATCGCCTCGTGCGACGTCTACGGCCGATGGATCCGATGGCACTGCACCGATCAGGACGGAGGTCTCAGATGTCCGTGACACAGGCCGTGATCGCCGCCGGCGGCATCGGCTCGACGATGCTGCCGATGACCACGGTGCTGGCCAAGGAGATGCTGCCCGTCCGCGACAAACCGATCCTGGAACACATCATCACCGAACTCCACGATGCAGGAATCCAGCGGGTGCTATTCGTGATCTCAGCCCGCAAGACGCACATCGTCGAGTACTTCGGCAGCGGGACCTGGTGGGGCATGGAGTTCACCTACCGCGTCCAGGATCCCGGCGACGGTCCCGGGGCACCTGTCCTACTCGCCGAACGCTGGTCCGGCGGTCAGCCGTTCGTATACGCGTTCGGCGACAACCTCACCACCACCGCACCCGGCCACGAGTCGCCGCTGCGACGTCTGCTCACCGAGCACACCGCTCACCCGGCCAACTGGGCGCTACTGGCCGAGGTCTGCGCCCCCGCAGGCCTACCCCGCAACGAGACCGTTCTCGGCCCCACCACCCACCCGATCGGGCACCAGTCCGCGTTCGACTTCACCGACGCCGATCCAGGTTCCTGCACCGACCAGGTGATCGTGTGCGCCGCCCGCTGGGTGCTCACACCAGCGATCTTCGCCGCACAGCGGTCCTGCCACCGACGCAGCAACGGGGAGCTGTACCTCATCGACGCCGTCCAACAGGCGGTGCCCAACGGTCAACGGCTGCGCATCGTACCGCTCGCTGCAGCCGACAACCGCTACAACATGGACAACTGGCCCACCTACCACGCCTGCGCAGCCGACCTCGCCCGCCGCGAGATCGACCTCGTCGCACCGGCGGATCGTTGACATGGCCACTTTGATCATCGGCGCCAGCGGACTGCTGGGCCGGGCACTGCACCGCGGGCTGCGCGGCGAGGTTCTCGGCACCAGCAACACCCGCCGGCGGCCCGACCGGATCCCGCTGAATGTCCGCTGGCCCGACGCCATCACCCAATTACTCCGCGAGACCCGACCGGAATCGGTGATCAACGCCGTGGGGGAACGCCGGCCAGCGGTGTGGAATCACGACCCGCACGCGATGCGTGCCCTCAACGTCGATGCGGCGGCTGAGATCGCCCGCGCCGCTACGGAGACCGGAGCCCGGCTGCTGCACATCTCCACCGACTACGTGTTCGACGGCAGTGCCCCGCCCTACACCCCCGACGACCCAGCACACCCGGTCAACGACTACGGATGCAGTAAACTCGACGCCGAACGCCAGGTACTCGACCGTGCTCCCACGGCGGCGATTCTGCGCCTCCCGGTCCTCTACGGACCAGTCGAGAGATACACCGAATCCAACATCACCACCATCGCCCACGCGGTCGCGCAACGAAACCCGATCACGCTCGACCACACCACCCCGCGCTATCCCACCTCCGTCGACGACGTCACGATCATCTGCGACCTGCTCCTGCACCATCGCCGGTGGCCAAGCGGCGTCTGGCATTTCAGCGGCGACGAAGGATACACCAAATACGAGATCGCCCAGCTCATCGCCGAGGTCCATCACCTACAGACAAAGCACATCACACCGCAGCTCACCGCACCGGTCGGGCGACCCGGAAACTGCCGACTCGACATCACAGCACTGGTCAACCTGCTCGGCGCCGCAGCAGTGCAGGCACGCTCGTCGTTCGCCGCCCGCGTGGAAGCAGCCACCCGACCGTGGACGACCACAGACTCCTCATAACATGTGAGACGCCACCACCCACTGACAGGCGGTAAGGACTCCACGCACGTGAAACTCCTGGTCACCGGCGGCCTCGGCTACATCGGAGGCGTCGTCACCCACCGGCTCGTACAGGCTGGCCACCACGTCGAGGTCCTCGACGACCTGTCCACCGGCCACGCCGACGTGCTCCCCGGCGGCGTCACCCTGCACCAGCGCTCCATCCACCAGGTCGGCCAAGTCCTCACCCGCGACGCCGCCTTCGACGGCGTGCTGCACCTCGCCGGGCTCATCGCCGCCGGCGACTCCGTCCGCCACCCCGACCAGTACTGGCACACCAACGTCACCGGATCACTGGCGCTGCTCACCGCCATGCACACCGCCCACGTGCCCAGACTGATCTTCTCCTCCACCGGCTCCCTGTACGCGGCCAAGGGCATGGACAAGCTCACCGAAACCGACCCGATCGCCCCCGCCAACCCCTACGCCACCACCAAGTACGTCGTGGACATGGCCATCGCCGAGCACACCCGCGCCACCGGGATCGGCGCGGTCAGCCTGCGCTACTTCAACGCCGCCGGCGCCGTCGGCCGACTCGGGGAACGCCACCACCCCGAAACACACCTCATCCCCCTCGCCCTGCACGCCGCCGCCACCGCAGCACCCATCCAGATCTTCGGCGACGACTACCCCACCCCCGACGGCACCTGCATCCGCGACTACATCCACGTCGCCGACCTCGCCACCGCCCACCTACTCGCCCTGGACACCGTCCGACCCGGAACACACGAGATCTACAACCTGGGCAACAGCAACGGCTACAGCAACCGCGAGGTCCTGGCCACCGTCGCAGACGTCACCGCCACCCCACTCGACATCCAGATCACCGCCCGACGCCCCGGCGACGCCGTCGCCGTCGTCGCCTCCGCAACCAAAGCCGAACACGAACTCGGCTGGACCCCCGCACACCCGAAACTCACCGACATCATCAACGACGCCTGGACCTTCCACCAGCAACACCCCCTCACCACCGAACCCGCCACGACCGACAACCGCCGCTGATCAACTACGCAACAGATGGACGACCGCTCCCCTCAAGCACGTGGACAGGTGTCATCGAGGCACCAGCTCAGCGGTACCCGACAGCCCCATCCCGTCGGAGCTGCCCAGAACAGGACGGGTGACGGCGAGCAGGTTTTGTCCGGCACCGCTCAAGCGATCAACTCGGCGAGCCGGTGGTCGAGCTCGCGCACCCTGGGCTCGTTGTCATAGCGTGACATGAGTTCGCGAGTCTGCCGGATCGTGTCGACGGTCCGCGCCGAGCCGGTCTGCTGAGCCAGATCGGCCGCCGTGATCAGCTCCCGGCACGCAAGGTCGAGCTCATCGTCATGAACGTGGGCCTGCGCGCTACGGGCGTGGCTGAAGGAACGCTGGCGCACATAGCCGGTGTCGATGCTCGTCAGCGCATCGTTGATGAGGTGGCGTGCTCGGTCAGGCTGGCGAAGGTCGATCCAGCAGGTGCCTGCCCAGGCAGCGAGCGTGGTCTCGTTGAAGTAGTAGATCCAGTCCGGTTCAACGTCACCGGATCGCGCGCGATCGAGCTGGTTCTCGGCCTCGTTGAGCGCTCGCCCGCAGGCACCGGCCTCACCAGACTTGGCGTACGCGAGAGCCTTGCGGCCGGCCAACATCGCCTTGAGCCGGGGACTACCGATGCGGCGGAGCTGCTCTTCCGCGCTGTCGATCAACGACACCGCCTCCTGGTGATGACCGGCCCACGTGGCCTGAACGCTCATGCAGGACAGCACGTTGACACCGGCCAACGGGTCCTGCGCACTCGCCGACGCACGCAACCCGGCCACGTAGCACGACTGAGCCGCCGCGTGATAGTTGGCGTCGAAATGACACCACCCGCACAACCTGGCCACTTCGGCGATCAGCCCGAACAACCGACGCTCAGTCGCACCCGTGCAGGCCGCCTTGTCAGCAAGGCCGGTCAGCCAGCGAAACTCCGCGACCGCCCGCTGACACAACTCACCGCCACCGAACGTGTCATCGAGGCGGCGCAACTCGGCCAGGCTGGCGTCCACCCGGTCGAGGGCCTCGCTGGTCAACCACCCCGCGCCCCGCTCATCCACGATCTGCTCAACCGAACCAACAGCTAGACCTGCGGCCCAACTGGACCCCAGCCCGGTCAACGCGGTTCCGCTGACCACCATGAACTTTCGCCGATCCATCACACCTCCGGCCACCTCACGGAGCACCTGCCGGGTTCCCGCCACCGACCACGACGGCTCCAACAGGTGCCGGGTGCCGGTCACAGCGTGCCACAGCCAGTCGGGCCAAGCATGCTCCGCGAGCACCTCCTGCGGCACACCGAGAGCCTCGGCGAGGTACCTCTGCGACTCCACCGTCGGCCTCTGCCGCCCGACCTTCCACTTCCACACCAAGTTCCGGTCAGCCCCCGACCGCAACCCATGTGCAGCGACGGCCCCACGGACCAGCTCGGCGATCCCCTCGTGACTCACTCCCCGCTCGGACATGATCACAGTCAACGGGTGCGACGGTCGCTGCTCGGCATTCATCACAATGCTGCCTTTCCTGGAGCCGGTTTCGCCGGAGCGTACTCGAACCGATGCCGTCGACTCACCGGACACCGTTCCCACCACGGCACACACGCCGGACCCACACCGTTCACGTTTCGCTGTGCCAGACTCATTGGCACCCTGACCGTGATCGATCGACGACCGGCCGAACTCAGACCCCCATACTCGGAAGCCAACATTCCTGAACGTCACGTCGCCACAACAAAAGCGGAGGACGAAGCACGTCACGCCCGAGCCAGCAACGCAGCGACTTCTCGTGGGTGCGTCGGGTGTGGCGTCGTGTCCTGCGTTTTGCGAAGGCTCCGACCGCACGGCGACCCAGCTCCCCTTCCCCCGGGTAGCTGTGGGCGCGCGGTCGGCTGAAGGTCACGGCGGGATCGGGGACGGTACCCCCGACGCCCCGATCCCGCCGTGACCCATGGTGAGAGGAACCGCGCTGGCCGTCAACGGAGTTCAGACAGGTGCCCAGCATCTCCCAGTGGTTGAACTTGAAGCCCGGGGACAGCTGGGGCCGGTCGTCCAGGTGGGCGCGGACACCGCCCGCCGTCAGGTCAGTGATCAGGTCCTCGACGGCAGCGGTGATCCTCTTCGCAGCGTCGCCGCGGCCGATAGGCACGACCATCACCTGGATCCGGTCTGGTGTCCCGAGGACGTGATCATGGACGCTATAGGTTGCCGATGCTGGGGGAGATCGGTGTTGTGGGACCGGGAACCGTGTGGGGTACGGCTGCCGGTTCCCGTCCGATGATCACTATCGGCGAGACGACGTGTCATCGACCCGCGTCATGATCAAAACCCGTACTGCGGCCCGCTCTGCGGCTCTGCTCGGGCTGAAGCCGTAGGATCAGCAGGTGAGTTCTGCTGCCGACCGGTTGCGCACTGCCTTCGAACTGCACGAGTTCGGCGTCCGCATGCAGCGCCAACGGTTCCGCAGGGACAACCCGGACGTCTCTGACGCCGATCTCGACATGCTCGTGCGGGCGTGGCTGCAGGAGCGCCCGGGTGCGGAGCACGGCGATACCGCCGGCTCGCCGTCACGCCGGTTCGCATGACCCAGGTCGAGGCTGTTCTCCGACGTCTCGAACGTGAACTCGACGCCGCCGGAGCGAGATGGGCGCTGATCGGGGGATGTGCCGTATCGGCACGGGCGGAGGCGCGGTTACGCGCGACGTCGACCTGGCGATGGATGCGGTGGACCTCCGCGCTCTCCACGCCGTGGCTGACCTTGCCGAGATCGCGCTGGCCCGGGAGGCGGTCGTTCTGATCAGCCGACGCGGCTACGACCGTGGGCGAGACCTTATTGCCGCCCTCGCCGCCCTCCCGGGCTGAGTGCGCCTCCACCATGCGCTGTCGACCGGCTTCCCCTGGACAGCCTGACCCGATCTCGGGGTGCAGCGAGGCGAGATCTGGGCGTATCGACCGGCACTCGCACCCCGGTCAGCCGGTGCTGATGTCGCTCAAGCCCGAATACTACGAGTTGATGTGGCAGGGGTTGAAGACCCACGAGTTCCGGCGTCGCTACCTCGTCGGCTGCGTCACCACCTGGTACGTCTACCTCACCGCGCCGATCTCCCGGCTGGCCGCCGTGATCGACCTCGACGAGGCGGTCCTCGACACGCCGCAGCGCATCGCCAGGCTCGCCGAGCAGGCGCGCGTCGGCAACGGCGCCTCGGTGTATGCGTACCTGAAGGATCTCGAGCACAGGTTCGCCCTGCCGATCCGCCGGGTCCGTGAGTACGTCGGCTTCTCGGCGACGGAGCTGACGCAGATGCTCGGCTCGTTCCACCCACCGCAGGGCTACACCCTGGTCGCCAGGCACCCCACCTGGGCGGCCGTGTGCGGCAAGCTGGCCACGAGCGACGTGGTTCGGGAGATGACCGTGGACCATCCGGCGACGGTCGAGTAGGCATCCGGATGTGGAGGGGTGATGGCGCGAGCGGGCAAGCACACCGGCAGCCAGGCCGTCACTGCGCTGCGGCAGGCACGCTCGGCGATCCCCGCAACGCTCGAACAGGTCTGCGCTGACCTCGACAAACGTGCACCCGGCGGCTCGTCGGGCGTGACACCGAGCATGCTGTCGGGTTGGGAGCTGAGTCGGCACACGACGAGTGTGCGCTACCGCGCCCTACTCGCCGAGTACTACGGTCAGGCGCCCGAGGTGCTGTTCGCGCACCAGGATGCTCAGCTCGCCACCATCGAGGAGACTCCTCGGCTGCTGGCCGGTCACCGGGACCTGCGCGAGGCGATGATCGATGTTGTCGAACGTTCCGAGGGATACCTGGCGATCGCCGGCTCGCGCCCCCGCGACGTCGTCTACCTCACGGCCATCGAGACCGTGCTGGCCGCGCGTCCCGAGCTCGTGCACTACCGGGTGCCCGCCCCGGGGAACCGCTTCCCCCGCAACGGTCACCGCAGGGCGACGTCCCCTTGATGTATCTACATTATGTAGGTACATTGTCGTGCATGGAGACCATCGGCCTACGAGAACTCAATCAGAACCCGTCCAAGGCAGTCGCACGAGTCCGCGCCGGAGTCTCGCTCATCGTCACCGACCGAGGCAGACCAGTGCTGCGGATGATCCCCGAGATCGAGAACCCGAGCACGCTTCAGCAGATGGTTGCAGCCGGAGAGGCCAGGCCGCCTGCCGAGCACGGCATGCCGGAGCTGGTCCCCGACCTCGCGCCGGGGCTGGAGAGCCTGGCCGACCTCCTCATCGCCGATCGGGACAGGGAACGCAATCGTTGATCTACCTTGACGCATGCGCTCTGCTGAAGTTCATCAAGGCGGAGCGGGAGACCGAGGCGCTGCGGACCTGGCGCCACGTCCTCCCGGAGGGAACCGAGCTGGTCACCAGCGAACTGGCCCAACTAGAGATCACCCGCACCCTGCTGCGTGCTGGCGTCGACCACCAACTCGTGCCGCACTTCACTGGACAGGCGCTGAAGGGCATCTACCTGCTGGATCTCACCAGCACGGTCCTGGTCCGGGCAACTGCGTACGCCGTGCCCAGGCTGGGTTCTCTCGACGCGATCCATCTGGCCAGCGCGGACCCGTTCCGGACCGAGCTGACGGAGTTCGTCACCTATAACCACGAGCTGGCCAAGGCTGCCGCTGACCTCGGATTCCCCGTTGCTGCGCCGTCGTGACACTTCGCTCATGCTCAATGGACTCGGAAAACCGGGGCCGACTCGTCGGTGCCGCCATGGTTCAACAGGTCCGGAGCGCGGTCGGCGAGTTGTGGCGGCGAACGCATCAGAGCGGGGCCGAGACGGTGCAGGCCGAAGTTGGCGCGAGCCGTACCGAAGCGCTCGGCGGGTGATCGTTGTCTGGGAACCGGCGACCGTGCTGGAGCCGGTCCGGTGTCCCGAGGACGTGATCATGGACGCGGCTGATAGCCGGGTACTGGGGAGATCGACGTTGCGGGACCGGGAACCGTGTGGGATACGGCTGTCGGTTCCCGTCCGACGATCACCGGTGGCGGGCCAGCTGCTACTGCAGCTGTGCTGTGGTCCGCTCTGCGGCGCTGCGGCAAGCACGCTTAGACGCCCGTACGGCCGTCAATGCGCTCGCGGATGAGGTCGGCGTGGCCGCAGTGACGGGCGTACTCGGCGATCATATGAGTGTAGATCCAGCGCAGGGTGACCTGTCCGCCCAGGAAAGGGCTGGTGTCCTCGAGCGCGTGGGCAGCGCAGTTCTTCCGGGCCCGGTCCATCTCGGCCTGCCATATCGGCAGCGCCTTGTCGTAGGCGGCTCCTTCGGCAAGGTCGAAACCGCCGTCGGTGGCCTCGGGGTCGGCATCGGGGCTGAAGATCGGCGGGGCGGCCTCCTGGGCCAGGACCCGGCGGAACCAGTTCCGCTCGACCTCCGCCATGTGCTGGACGAGGCCGAGCAGTGTGATCGGTGAGGGCGCCACGGATGCCTCGCGGAGCTGATCCTCCTTCAGGCCGTCGCATTTCTGGGCGAGGGTGCAGCGGTAGAAGTCGAGCCAGCTCTCCAAGCAGGCCCGCTCATCGGCGTCCAAGGGTGGCATGGCGCGTTCGAGAGGGCCCATGGCCGCCATCGTGGCATGGACTGGCGGGGTACGACGCGCTCGACGTGTGCTCAGGTGGCCGGCGTGACGCCGTCGGCCGCCGTCGCGGAGGTGCCGTAGCTGCCCGCGCGGCCGTCGAGCTGCTGGCGCAGTGCCACCACGGCCGACACCTGACCGTGCCCGGTCTGCACGTCGTCCACTGTGGACAGTCCGGCGATGACCGACGGGTCGGCGCGCGCCACGCCCACCGCTCCGGTCGCGTCGGCCGAACCGGTGCTGCCAGCCAGCACCACACCACCGCCCGCGCGGTCGAGCTCGGCGGCCAGCCGCGCCGTGACGGCCGCGGCGTCGGCGGCGTCGATTCCGGTCAACGCCCCGCCGGTGAGCACGAGCACCAGGGTGGCCGGGTCCGGCCGGTCGCCGGGGCTGACGAACCCGGCCGCGGCCAGGCCGGTGAGCACGGCGTCGGCCTGCTCGGGAGTGAGCGGGGGTTGCCCGCCGCTCGTAGGGTCGGCGGAGGGCGCCAGCAGCACCCCGCCGAGCAGACCCCCGGCGAGGGTGCCGGTGTCGGATGCCGCGGGGAGCTGTGCACCGTTAGGGAGCAACCGCGCGGTGAGCTCGCGGAGCTGATCGGCGCGCGCCGGGTCGCCCACGGCCGGGGTGAGGGCGACCTCGCCGGTCACGGTGGCGCCGGACTGCCCCAGCAGCCCCACGAGAGCGTCCCGGTCGGTCGGGTCGGCACCCGAGGTCACCAGCGCGACGGTCTGGCCCACCAGCAACCCGCTCACCGCGGCGGGCCCGATCCGCCGCGCGAACTCTTCGGAGGCGCGCTGCGCCGCGGCGAGCTCGTCACGCTCGGCGGCGAGGGTCTGCACCTGCGCGCCGAGGTCGTCGGCCTTCGTGGAGACGGCAGCGAGCACCCGGTCGGAGACCCCGCTCGCCCCGAGCACGACGCCGATCGCGAGCGCGAGAAACACCGCGGCGACCGACACCACATGGTAACGCAGGGAGATCATCCGAACCCGTCCTTGATCTGCTCGATCAGCCCCAGCACACCCTGGGAGAACCATGTCAGCACCGCGTCGCCCACGTCGGACACCAGCAGCGCGACCAGCAGCGCCAGCAGCGCCGCGCCGACCATCAGCAGGACCGCGCCGAGGGACAGGCGGCTGCGGTACAACGTCGCGACCACCCGGCCGTCGACGAGCGCACCGCCCAGCCGCAGCCGGGTGAGGAACGTGGAGGCGTTGCTACCCGTGCGACCCCGGTCCAGGAACTCGGCCATGCTCGCCGACAACCCGACGGTCACCACGAACGCCGCGCCGTGGTGCGCGGCCAGCAGCAGCGCGAGGTCCTCGGCGTTGGCGGAGCTGGGGAACGTCACCGCACCCGCCCCGAGGTCCTGCACCCGATGCAGGCCTGGTGCGTGGCCGTCGGCGAACGCGGGAACGACCACGTCCGCCCCGCAGGTCAGCGCCTCCGTGGACACCTCGGCCGGGTCGCCGACCACGAGCTGGGGGGTGTGCCCGGCGGCCAGCAGGGCATCGGCCCCGGCCCCGACGCCGACGAGCACGGGCCGGTACTCGCGGATGTAGCTCTTGAGCCGGGCCAGCTCGGCGACGTGGTCGAACCCGGCGGCGACGACGAGCACCTGACGACCGGCCAGCTCGACGTCCACCTCGGGCACGCCGGCGCCGTCGAGCAGCAGCGCGCGCTCGCGGCGCATGAACTCGATGGTGTTGGCCGCGAACGCCTCGAGCTGGTGGCTGAGCCCGGACTTGGCCTCCACCAGGGCGTCGGCCACCGAGTCGGCGTCCTGCTCCACACCCTCGGCCAGGCGCCACTTTCCCGCGTAGACCACGCCCTCGTGCAGCCGGACCCGGCTGCCGTCCTTGATCGTGTGCAGCGCCTCGGGGCCGACGCCGTCGACGAGGACGATCCCCGCGTCCACGAGCACCTCCGGCCCCAGGTTCGGGTACCGGCCGGAGATCGACGGCGAGGCGTTGACGACGGCGGCCACCCCGGCGGTGACCAGCGCGGTGGCGGTGGTGCGGTCGAGGTCGACCTGGTCGAGAACCGCGATCTCGCCCGCCTTGACGCGGCGCAGCAGGGCGTCGGTGCGCCGGCCCACACGCGCCACGCCGGACAGCCCGGGCCGGTCGGGGCGCGAGCGGCGCAGCAGGCCGGGCAGTTTCATGTGCGCACTGTGACATCTGGGGCGCGCGATACCGGGGAGGCACGCCGGGCGATCACCGATCGGTGCTCGCCTTCTTCCGGCCACCCGCGCGCGCCGCGCCGGCAGCGGCGCCGGCGCCGTTCACGCCCGCCCGATCCGCCTCGCGGTGCGCGCGGGCCGAGCCGAGCAGCTCCTCGGCGTGCGCACGGCCGGTGTCGGTGTCGTCCAGCCCGGCGAGCATCCGGGCCAGCTCGACGATCCGGTCGCTCTCGGCCAGCCTGCGCACCCTGCTGCGCGCAGCGCCCGACCCGCCCCGTACCGACTTGTCCACCACCAGGTGCCGGTCGGCGTACGCCGCCACCTGCGGCAGGTGCGTCACCACGATCACCTGATGCGACGCCGCGAGCCGCGCGAGCCGGCGCCCGATCTCCACCGCGGCCCGCCCGCCGACACCGGCGTCGACCTCGTCGAAGACCATCGTGGGCACCGGGTCGGCGCCGGCCAGCGCCACCTCCAGCGCGAGCATCACCCGGGACAGCTCGCCCCCGGAGGCACCCTTGTGCAGTGGTTGCGGACCGGCCCCGGCGTGGGCGATCAGCCGCAGCTCCACTTCGTCCACCCCGTCGGGGCCCGCCACGAGCGTGTCCGGCCCGACCTGCAGCGCGTCGGCCGCACCGGGTCCGGCCGACCGCGCGGACACCGCCACGAGCAGCTGGGCGTCGGGCATGGCCAGCCCGCCCAGCTCCGCGGTGGTGTGGGCGGCCAGCCGGGTCGCGGCCTCGGTGCGGGCCGCGGTGACCGCCACCGCGTGCTCGGCCAGCTCCCCGGCCAGCGCGTCGCGGCGTGCGGCGAGCTCGGCCAACGCCTCGTCGGAGGTGTCGAGCCCGGCCAGCCGCTCCCCCGCCGCGGCGGCCCAGGCCAGCACGCCGTCGATGTCGGCGGCGTACTTGCGGGTGAGCGCCTTGAGCTCGGCCTGGCGCGACAGCGCCGCCGTGAGCCGCTCCGGGTCGGCGTCGAGCCGGTCGAGGTAGCCGGCGAGCTCGGCGCCGACGTCACCGAGCAGCGCCAGCGCCTCGGCCAGCCGGGCGTCGAGTGCGGTGAGCTCGGGGTCGCCCGCGGCGGCCAGCCGGTGGCGGGCGTCGCCGATCAGCGCGAGCGCTCCCGGGGCGTCGGGGTCGCCGCCGTCGTCGGCCCCCACCAGCACGGCCTGCGCGGCGGACGCGACCTCGCGCAGGTCGTCGGCGGCCGAGAGCCGCCGTGCCAGCTCGACGAGCTCGACGTCCTCGCCCGGCTGCGGGTTCATCGCCGTGATCTCGGTGAGCCCGTGGCGCAGCAGGTCGGCCTCCTGGGCGAGGCGGCGCGCACCGTCGCGGCGCTCGACGAGCTCGGCGGCCACCTGCTGCCACTGCGCCCGGACGCCGCGGTAGCGCTCCAGCGGGGCCGCGACGGCCGCGCCCGCGAACCGGTCCAGCAGCGCCCGCTGCTCGGTGGGGCGGAGCAGCCGCAGCTGGTCGTTCTGCCCGTGGACGGCCAGCGTGGCCTCGGCCAGCCGGCCCAGCACGCCGACCGGCACCGACCGCCCGCCCAGGTACGCCCGCGACCGCCCGTCGGAGCCCACCATGCGCACGGCGATCAGCGTGCCGTCGTCGTCGGCGTCCGCCCCGACCTCGTCGGCCACCGTCAGAGCCGCCGCGTCGGCGCTGAACCGCCCCTCGACGACGGCGCGGCGCGCCCCCTCGGCGACGCGCGAGGCCTCGGCCCGGCCGCCGCCGAGCAACGACAGCCCGGTGACGACCATGGTCTTGCCCGCGCCGGTCTCGCCGGTGAGCACCGTGAGCCCGGGATCCAGTTCCAGCGTCGCGTCGTCGATCACGCCGAGGCCCTGGATCCGCATCTCGGCCAACATGAGGCGCAGCGTACGACCTGGCCCGGTCGGCCCGATCAGCTCCCGGTCGGTGGCGCGCCCCGCCAGCCCCGGACGGGTAGGTCGAACTTGCGCACGAGCCGGTCGGTGAACGGCTGCCCGTCCAGCCGCACCAGCCGCACCGGGATCGCGCCGCGCGAGAGCTCCACCCGGGCCCCCGGCGGCAGTGAGAACGTCCGGCGCCCGTCGCAGTCCAGGACGGCCGGCGGGCCCGACGGGTCGATCTCGACGGCCACCTGGCTATCCGGCGAGATCACCATCGGCCGGGCGAACAGCGCGTGCGCGTTGCTCGGCACCAGCAGCAGCGCCGCGACCTGCGGCCACACCAGCGGCCCGCCCGCGGAGAACGCGTAGGCGGTGGAGCCGGTCGGGGTCGCGCACAGCACGCCATCGCAGCCGAAGGCCGACACCGGCCGCCCGTCGACCTCCAGCACCACCTCGAGGATCCGCTCGCGCGTGCTCTTCTCGACGGCGGCCTCGTTCAGCGCCCAGGTGCGGGCCACCACGTCACCGTTCGAGCGTGCGACGGCGTCGAGGGTCATCCGCTCCTCGACCTCGTAGTCGCCCTCGACGATCGCGTGCAGCGCCGCGCCGAGCGACTCCTGCTCGGCTTCGGCCAGGAACCCGACCCTGCCGAGGTTCACCCCGAGCAGCGGCACGCCGCCCGGCCGGGCCATCTCCGCGGCCCGCAGCAGCGTGCCGTCCCCGCCCAGCACGAGCACGACCTCGGCGCCGTCGGCGGACCCGGGACGCCCGTCGACGACGCGCGGGGCGAACCCGGCGGGCAGGCCGCCGCCGCCCACCTCGGCCCACTCCTGCGCCAGCACCCGCAGCCGCACACCCGACGCGGCCAGCTGCTGGGCGACGGCGACCGCGGTGCGCCGGTTGGTCTCCCGGCCGACGTTGAGGACGAGGAGCACCTCGCGCGTCACGCCGGGCCTTCCGCCACGGCCGCGGCCAGCACCGCGTCGCCGGCGTCACTGCCGTCGCGGGCCAGCCGGAGGAAGAACTCGACGTTGCCCGACGGCCCCGGCAGCGGGCTCGCGACGGCGCCGAGCAGCACCAGCCCGAGCGCCCGCGCCGCGGCCGTGACCTCGGTGAGCGCGGACAGGCGCAGCGCCGGGTCCCGGACGACGCCGCCCGCGGCGAGCCGGTTCCGAGCCACCTCGAACTGTGGCTTGACCATCGGCAGCAGCTGACCATCCCCGGCCGTGCACGCGGTCAGCGCCGGCAGCACGGTGCGCAGCGAGATGAACGACAGGTCGGCCACGGTGAGCTCGACGGGCCCGCCGATCGCCTCCGGATCCAGGGACCGCACGTTGGTACGGTCGTGCACGCGGACGCGCTCGTCGCTGCGCAGCCGCCACGCCAGCTGCCCATAGCCGACGTCGGCGGCCACGACCTGCGCCGCGCCCCGGTCCAGCAGCACATCGGTGAACCCGCCGGTGGACGCGCCCGCGTCCAGGCAGCGCGCGCCGGTGACGTCGACACCGAACGCGTCGAGGGCTCTGATCAGCTTGTGGGCGCCGCGCGAGGCCCACTCCCGGGTACCGGCCGCGCGCACCGTCACCGGGACGTCGCGGTCGACGACCGTGGCCGGTTTCCCGGCCGGAACCCCGCGCACCACGACGCGGCCCTGCTCGATCAGCTCGGCGGCCTGCTGCCGGGAGTGCGCGAGGCCGCGGCGGACCAGTTCGGCGTCGAGCCGGGCCCGGGTGACCATCGCCGTCACGCAGGGCCGGACGAACCGGCGGCGAGAGCGTCACCCAGCGCCGCGTGCACCCGTTCGAACGCCTCGACGTGCTCGGCGAGCGGGCGGTCGGTGAGCCCGTCGAGCCCAGCCATCGCGAGGTCGACGCTCTCCTGGGGATCGACCGGCCGCGGCGGTGGGCCCGGGGTCGGGACGGTCATCGCTGCGCTCCCGCCGTGTCGATGCGCGCTCCGCTGTCCCCGCGCGTAGTGGTGTCGGCAGCGGCCACGGTAACCGAGCCGGAGCCGGTCCCGTCGAGGCCGAGGGCCCGCACCGCTCGGGTCGCCTCCGGTCCGGCCACGACCAGCTGTGCCGCGCCGCCACCCGCGGCCCAGTGCACGGCGCACAGCGCCCGCAGCGCGTCGAGCGGATCGGCGTCGCCGCCGGTCGCCGACAGCGTCAGCTCCCCGGTGTCGCTCACCCGTGCGTCCCAGCCGGGCCGCGGACCGGGGGCGAGGTCCTCGGCTGACAGGGTGAGCGCGCCCAGGTCGGCGCCGACGTAGTCGGGGCGCCGCGCGGACGGTGCCGCGAGCAGCTCCGCGGCATCGGAGGCCCCGGTCAGCACCAGCAGCGTGGCCAGGCCGGCCGCGCGGCCGCCCTCCACGTCGGTGTCCAGGCGGTCGCCGGCCATCAGCGCCGCGCGCGCACCGGTGCGCGCCACGGCGTCGACCAGCAGCGTGGGCGCGGGCTTGCCGGCGACCTGCGGCTCCCGTCCCGACGCTATGCGCAGCGCGGCGACCATCGACCCGTTGCCGGGCAGCGGGCCACGTTCGGTGGGCAGCGTCGGATCCAGGTTGCACGCCACCCACACCGCCCCGGCCCGCAGCGCGACCGTCGCCTCGGCCAGGCGCCGCCAGCCGGTGTCCGGGTCGTGGCCCTGCACCACGGCGACCGCGTCGTCGGCCTGCTCGGTGCGGGTCAGCCCGACCGCGAGCACCTCGGCGACGAGAGCGTCCGTGCCGACGACCAGCACCCGCGCCCCGGCCGGCAGCTGTTGCGCGAGCAGCGCCGCCGCGGCCTGCGAGCTCGCGACCACGTCCTCGGTCTCGACCGGAAAACCCAGCTCCGCGAGCTGCTCGGCGACGTCCGACGGCCGCCGGGACGCGTTGTTGGTGATATAGACGGTGCGCACGCCGCGCTGCGCCGCACCGCGCACCGCGTCGAGCGCGCCGGGCACCACGACGCGGCCGCAGTAGAGCGTGCCGTCGAGGTCGGCGAGCAGGACGTCGTGTGCGTCCAACAGGTCGGTCATCAGTCCGGTGCCTCCTCGGTGACGTCATCGACATCATCGACGTCGGGGGCGGCGTCCGGCTCCTCCATCCCGAAGGCGACCCCGTCGAGCGGTGCACCGGTCAGTTCGGCGATCCGGCGGTCCGCGTCGGTCTCGCCGTCGTCGTCGGCATCGGCGGTGTAGACGAACCACTGCACCGCTTCGGGCTCCCGGCCGGCGGCCAGCAGGTTGTCGGCGTAGGCGTAGAACAGCCGCGCGCTCCACGGGTCGCGACGGGCCGGGTCCAGGTCCGGGATCTGCAGGCTCACCACAGCCGCGTCGAGCTCACCGAGGTCACGCCGCGCCCCCGCCGCGACGATGGCCAGTTCGATCGTCTCTATCCGGCCCAGCTCGCGCGCCTCCGAGCTGCGGGTCAGCTCGAGGGCACGCTCGGGCCGTCCCAGCGCGCGTTCGATGTCCGCCATCACGGCGAGGTGCCCGGGGCCCCCGCCCATCCGGCGCGCGGCACGCAGCTCGCCGAGGGCCTCCGCCCATTCGCCGGCGTGGTACGCCGCGATCCCGGCAGCCTCTCGCACGACGGCCACGCGGGACGCGCGGCGGCGGGCGAAGCGGGCATGCTCCAGCGCCAGCGCGGGATCGTCGTCCACGAGCGATCCCGCGGCGACGAGATGGCGCGCCACGCTGTCGGCGGTGTCCTTCTGCAAGCCGCGCAGGTCCCGGCGCACCTCGGCATCCAGCGCTCCGGCCGTGATCTCCTCGTTCAGCGGCGGTTCCGGGACGTTGCTCAGGGGCACGCCCTCCGTCGAGCGGCCGGGACCGGGACGGCCGCGCCCGCTCGCCCGGTCCGAACTCCGCCCACCCTGGGGCCGCCCGCCCTGGGCGCGGTCACCTCGCCGTTCCGGCCGGGCGGCACGGCGGTCCGCTCCGTCGCGGTCACCGCGCCGGTCTGGCCGGGCGGCACGGCGGTCGGCTCCGTCGCGGTCGCCCCCCCGCATACCACCGGACGGGCGGCGCCGATCGTCACCGGTCGGGTGTCGCTCGCCTGTCGTCCCCCGATTGGTGCCCGGGTTCGGAGGGGTCGTCCCCGCATCGGCACCGCGGTGGTCGGTGCGCTTCGGAGCGTCCTTCTCGGGTCGGCGCTCGTCGTGGCCGTGCCGCCGACCGCCGCCGGTACCGGTGGTGGTAGTGGTGCGGCTGTCACCGACACCACCCGCATCCCGCCGGTACGGCCGTCGGTCACCGCCACTTCCCGACGACCCGCCGTGCCCACCCGCCCGCTCGGGGCGGTCGCCGTACCCGCGGTCGGTCCGGCCCTGTCGATCCGATCGGTCTCCGCCAGCACCGCCGCGGTACCGGTCGTCGCGTGCGGACCTGCGGTCGTCGGACCGCGCTGCTCGGTCCGGGCCTGGACGCCGGTCATCGTCGCGACGGACCCGGCCGTCGGCTGCCCCGGCCCGGCCACCGGCTCGCGTCTCGTCTCGCGAACGGTCCCGCCCCCGCGGCGAGTCGCGGCGGCGGTCGTCGCGGCCCTGCCCGGCACCGGAACCGCTGCCACCGCCGGACCAGCCCGTGCCGACACGTCCACGGCCACTGTCGCCACGGTCGTCGCGGCGCTCCGACGAGCTTGAGCGCCGGTCCTTCGCGCCCCGGGGCTCCGCGACTCGACGTCGTGCCGGCTTGTCCTTGCGGTCCCGGGCGCCATCGCGATCATCTCGTCGCGGGCGGTCAGCGCCGGAACCATCCGCGATGCTCACCTGCAGAGGATACAGAAGTGGGG
>JBBSQN010000036.1:0-38223 GCA_038257875.1 Mycobacteriales bacterium | reverse complement strand
GAACTGTGGTACAATCTCCGTAGGCTCCACTCGGGTCTCGGCTATAAGACGCCACAAGAGATCCTCGACGAGTGGACGGACACGCAGGGCACAGCGTAGAATAAACAAATCAGGCGGTCCGAAAACCGCGGGGCAGATCACCTGGACCAGCTGGCGCCGCGGCGCACCCTGGACGACTCCCGGTGGCGGCTGGCCGAGACCTGGCTCGCGGCGAAGGTGCTCGACGGTGCCGCTCAGGACGAGTTCGTCGCCACCTACGGCAGACCGGTAAGCGCCGTCCTGGCCCAGCTACCGGACGCGCAGTGGGCATGGTTCTCGCAGACCGTCCGCACCGCGCGTGGCTGACGCGGAAAGACGAGCCGACATGCTGTCGATGACCCCGATCGTGGCCACCTACCTGCGTGCCCGGCGGCTGCCGCAGCGACTGGCCGCGCTGGCCGTGACCGGGCTGCTCGGCGCGGCGATCGCCCAGGTTCCCGTGCCGACCGTCCGAGTCGACCTGGCGGCAACGAGCTATCCGGCGGTGCTCGCCGGGGCGCTCGTGCCGGTGCTGATCGGTGTGCTCGCCGTGACACCTGCCCCGGTCCGGCTCCGTTGGCTGACTGCCGTCTCGACCGGCCGGGTGCGGTTGCTGCGGGCCGTCGAACTCACCGTGGTGACCGTGGCGGCGAGCCTCGCGGCGGTACTGTGCGGCGTCACCGCCGGGCTCGGCGCCGCGGCGGTGCAGAACGCGCTGGTCACCCTGTGCGGAGCCCTGGTGTTCGCCGTCGCGATCGGCGCCGGAGCAGCCACGGCGGTGACGGGAGCGGGGGCCGTTGTCTTGCTGCTCGCCTCCCCGAGGCTGGCAGACACGGCATGGGTGGTAGTCGACATGCAGCCCGACACCGCGGACTGGCTGATGATTGGAGTGCTCGCCGGGATCGCGACGGCTGCGCGGATCAGACCCGGATTCCGAGAGTAGCGAACACGTCGATCTCCATACCCGCTCGGCTCGCAGCTGTTCGCACCTGAGCCACTGGCGACCGTTCCACCGCTCAACGCGGTTTCTCGTAGTCGCTGTCGATGTGCTTGAGCAGAGCGCGCGCGGCGTCGTCATGCAGGGCGGCTGGGGTCTGAAGCTGGCCACAGGACCGACCATCTGGTCATCGTCGATGATCCAGAAGTCGCGCTCGATGAGTCCTTCGGGGAGGGACCGCACCCCAGCCCATAAGCGCCGAGACGCTGAGCTGTTGAGCTCGGACGAACGACTCGCGTCCAGCCCGAGGTTGCCCTGCGCCGTCGAGCTGATCGTCTGACCGGAGCGCATGAGTGGCCTACGACCCCCGGGGGATCGCTCGCCCATCGGCCAGTGAACGCTCCCAGACGGCACTAGTCGACGAGCACAAGTTGCACCAGACGATCACCGCGATCGAGCGAAGTGCTCACGTCGTGCCCCGATATGTACCCACGTCGGTGCCGATCGGCCGGTTCCCACCCCGATATGTGTCCGTGTCGGGTGAGCGAGCGCAGCAGCGGTTTGTCGGTGCGCTTTGTCCAGCTCTGGGCGGCCACGGCGTGATCGATGCCGATCCGGGGGTCGCTGTTGCCAGGTGACGGTCGACCGCACCTACGTGCGCGACGTTGCCGCTGCCACCGTCGAGCTCGGGTGGGCGCGGGTGGAATGCGGTGATCTCGACCACTCCGTAGCCACTGTCGAGCAGGCGGCCGATCTTGTGGTGCAGAACCGTTCGGTCCGGCTGGCCGGCGAGATCAACGCCCGCCCACACCCGCATGCAACCGCGGCAGCCAGTAGCTGTCGAACGTCGAGCCGCTCCACCTTCTCATGAGGGCGGCCAGCGCGCGAAGCGAACCTAGCGCGGGAGGTATGGAACGTCGCCAACCCGATTGCTATCCTGGATGCTACAGGGTGCGCGTCACTACGTGCCCGCTAGCGAGGGGGATCCATGCTGAGCGTGCAATCAGAACTCATCTGGGAAGGTCGAATCCACCTGGGCGACGAACCCGGAGTGTACGGCGACGCTGCGTACTCCGGGATCGCCTTGGAGTTCCCGCTGACGCTACAGAAGACCGATCCCGCCGGCCCGGATATGACCACCCTCGTTCTGCGCACCCAGGACGTGCAGACTTTTGCCGGGTACCCAGGTCACCAGATCACCGTGACTGCATACCAACCGGATCCCGTCGATCCGACACACTTCACTGAGACCGTACTCGTCACCGAGAGGCTGACCAGCGCAGACAACAACCGCAAGGAGGTGGCCGTCAACCTCGCCGGAATCGCCTCCCCTGCGTTCGTCAGTGTCCGGGTACGCGTGGACACCGAGGTGCCACCGGGCTTGTACGACGACTTCGTGGTCACCCGACTGCTGAACAGGTCGGCAAACTTTACGTTCGTGGCCGCGTTCGGCTTCACAGCTTGATCCGCATCCACTCGTACCCGCAGCATGTACGAGGTCCCGTCCTGGGTGTATACCAGGTGACATGACCGCTCCGACCACGCTTCCGATTGCGCAGGGTGCCACGGTGGCACCTGATCGGGCCACGTTCGAGCTGCTGGCCCGCCGTGACGACGTGCCCGGAGCGCTCGGCGTGCGCGAGGTCAAGTTTCTCGTGCTCGGCGTCGACGGTCTGGCGCCGCGGCTGTTCCTCGCCAACACCAACCGCTACTCCTTCCACTACGACTTCGCGACCGGCGCGCTCGGGGTGACGCTGCCCCTCGGCGAGTTCAACGCCCGGACCTACTTCCGCGACGACCGGGAGAACCTCGCCGGAACCGTGATCGCGCACGACCGCTTCACCCGCCCGGGCGAGGCGCCCGGGCTGTACGCCGTCGAGTTCTGGCCTACCGACCCGGTGCGCGCGGCGACGGTCGCGCTCGCCGTCGGCCTCCTCGCGTCGGCGTTGCCGTTCGCCCGGGACCAGCTCGCCTACCATCCCGCCGGCGACACCCAGGAGGCGTTGCTGGCCACCGATCGCGACGAGCTCGACCGTCTCGGCGTGCGGGTCGTGACGACGACCGAGCTGTTCGGCGATGTCGCCTACACGCCGCTGAACCTCGGGGAGGGCTTCGGCACGCTGCGGGTGGTCGACCAGACCGGCGCCGGCGCCCGCCCGGCGACCGTGCGCGACGTGGCGATCTTCCGCACCATCCCCAACGACATCGCGCTGGTCGCCGGCATCCTCACCGCCACCCCGCAGACCCCGCTGTCCCACATCAACCTCAAGGCCCGGCAGAACGACACGCCGAACGCCTACCTGCGCGACGCCGAGACCGACCCGCGGGTCGTCGCGCTGCTCGGCACCCAGGTCCGCTACGCCGTGACCCCCGACGCCATCGAGCTGGCCGCGGCCACCCAGTCCCAGGTCGACGCGTGGCTGGAGAGCCGACGTCCACCGCTGCCCCAGCGACCGGCGCGCGACCTGCGCCCGCGCTCGATCCGCGACCTGGACGTCCTGCGCAACGCCGACACCGCCGCGTTCGGCGCGAAGTCGGCCAACCTCGGGGAGCTGCGGTCGATCTTCGACCCGGAGACGGTTCCCGACGGCTACGCGCTGCCGTTCAGCGCCTACCACCGGTTCATGACCGCGAACGGGCTCTACGCCCAGGCGCGGCGCCTGATCGCCGACCGCGAGCTGCGCGCCGACCCCACCGCCCGCGAGGACGCGCTGCGGGAGTTCCGACGCGAGGGGATACGCCGGGCCGAGGTGCCCGCGACCGTCGCGGCGGCGCTGGCCCGGGTCCACGACCGCATCGGCCGCGACAGCGGCGTCCGATGCCGGTCCTCGACGAACAACGAGGACATCGAGGGCTTCAACGGCGCCGGGCTCTACGACTCGTTCACCCACCGCCCGGACGAGGGCGAGCTGAGCGAGACCGTCAAGCAGGTCTGGGCGTCGCTGTGGAACTTCCGGGCGTTCGAGGAGCGCGAGTTCCACCGCATCGACCACCTGCGGGCCGCGATGGGTGTCGCGCTGCACCCCAACTTCGACGACGAAGTGGCCAACGGCGTCGCCGTCACCAAGAACCCCTACGAGCCGAACTTCCCCGGCTACTACATCAACGTCCAGGTCGGCGAGAGTCTGGTGACCAACCCCGACCCGAACGCCATCCCCGATGAGCTGCTGGTGTCGGCGATCGGGCCGACCGGGGAGTGGGAGATCCAGTACATCCGGCACTCCACGCTCGTGCCAGCGGGTGAGACCGTGCTCGACGACGCCCGCATCGACGAGCTGCGCCGCGCCCTCACCACCCTGCACGAGCACTTCCAGGGCGTCTATCGGCGCACCGGTGACCCCGCGTTCGCGATGGACGTCGAGTTCAAGGTGGACGTCGACGGCCGGCTCGTCATCAAGCAGGCCCGTCCCTTCGTCGACTGACGACCTCACGCCCAGAGGTGCCCCTCGATGCCCCGCGCCGCCTCGTCCAGGCTGCCGGTGTAAGCGCCGGTGGACAGGTACTTCCAACCGCCGTCGCACACAACGAGCACGATGTCGGCGCTCTCCCCCGCCCCGGTGGCCTTCTCGGCCACCGCCAGCGCGGCATGCAGGATCCCACCGCTGGAGATGCCCGCGAAGATGCCCTCCTGCTCGACGAGCTGGCGGGTGCGACGCAACGCGTCGTGCGACCCCACCGAGTAGCGCGCGGTGAGCACCTCGGGGTCGTAGAGCTCGGGCACGAAACCCTCGTCGAGGTTGCGCAGGCCGTAGACCAGCTCGCCGTAGCGCGGCTCCGCGGCGACGATCTGCACATCGGGCTTGTGCTCACGCAGGTAGCGTCCGGTGCCCACGAGCGTCCCGGTGGTGCCGAGGCCGGCGACGAAGTGGGTGACCGTCGGCAGGTCGCGCAGGATCTCCGGGCCGGTGGTGCGGTAGTGCGCGTCGGCGTTGGCCGGGTTGCCGTACTGGTAGAGCATGACCCAGTCCGGGTTCGCCGCAGCCAACTCCTTCGCCATCGCGACGGCCTGGTTCGAGCCGCCCGCCGCCGGCGAGGAGATGATCTCCGCTCCGTACATCTCGAGCAGCTGGCGACGCTCGATCGAGGTGTTCTCCGGCATGACGCAGATCAGCCGGTAGCCCTTGAGCTTGGCCGCCATGGCCAGCGAGATGCCGGTGTTGCCCGACGTGGGCTCCAGAACCGTGCAGCCGGGCGCGAGCAGCCCGTCGGCCTCGGCTTTCTCAATCATGGCCAGCGCGGGACGATCCTTGATCGAACCGGTCGGGTTGCGGTCCTCGAGCTTCGCCCACAGCCGCACCTGCGGCGCTGGCGACAGCGACGGCAGCCCGACGAGCGGTGTGTCACCGACGGCGTGCAGTAGCGAGTCGTAGCGGGCCATCAGGCCTCCCTCGCGGTTCGCCCACGATCACCGCATCCCGCCGGCGACGGCCGGCAAGATCGTGACCGACGAGTTCTCCCCGACCGGCGCGTCGAGCCCGCCGGCGAAGCGCACGTCCTCGTCGTCGACGTAGATGTTGACGAAGCGGTGCAGCGACCCCTTCGAGATGAGGCGCCCGGCGATGCCGCCGTGCCGTGACTCCAGGTCCTCGATCACTTCGGCGAGGGTGCCGCCCTTCGCCTCGACGGATTTCTCACCGTCGGTGTGGGTGCGCAGGATGGTGGGGATGGACACGGTGACAGCCATGCGGATGCTCCAGGTCAGTTCGATCGTGACGGTCGTAGCGGCGGTCAGGCGAGGAGGTCGTGGTCAGGGACGTCGTCCGCGCCGGTGTGCGCAAACATGTAAGTCTCGACGACCTCGACCTGTTCCTCGGTGACGACGCCGTCGACGATCCGGTACGACCGGAACTCGGGCCCGGCCTCCTCGTCACCGGCCGGCTCCCGGGTGGAGACGAGCACGTAGTGCGCCTCCGGCTCCGAGGCGTAGGCGATGTCGGTGCGCGACGGGTACGCCTCGGTCGCGGTGTGCGAGTGGTAGATCACCACGGGTACCTCGCCGCGGGAGTCCATGTCGCGGTAGAGCCGCAGCAGGTCACCGGAGTCGAACTCGTAGAACGTGGGCGAGCGCGCGGCGTTGCGCATCGGGATGTGGCGCTCCGGCCGGTCCGAGCCCTCGGGCCCGGCGATGACGCCGCACGCCTCGTCAGGATGGTCCCAACGAGCATGGGCCACGATCTCCTCGACGAGATCGACTCGAATCACCAGCACCGGTCCAGGGTACGGGCCGATACGGGCCCGGCGCACATCACGCGTGTGGACTCACACCCGATCAGCCGCACGTCCGAGCCGGGCCCGGTGCGGCATACCGGCGATCAGCGTAGCGGCATCAGCGTCTGCACCAGCGCGTCCTGCACGAACGTCAACCAGTGGTAGACGCCGATGTGTTCGGCCCGCGGGTCCTCGGGTGGCAGCTCATCGGGCATGTCCTCGCTGACGTCGAGCACGATGCCCAAAGCGAGCCGGACGTCGTTGAGCGCAGCGAGCCAGGCATCGGCCTGCTCAGGGGTCAGTTCGACGCGGCCGCCGGACTCCGGCAACGTCTCCAGCACCGTGGCCGCAGCCGCGGCCTTCGCCTCGATCAACGCGGGCTCGTGCAGACAGCGCAGGCCGGCGGCGAGGTCGGCGTCCTCGGTGGTGAAGTCGGGCAACAGGCGCGCGAGCACGCGGTCATCGGGGCGAGTGGACGGGCCGGTGCGCAGCCCGGTGAGCACGGTGAGCTCGTCGGCCGGGTTGTCGTCGGTGCGATCGGTCAGCATCTGCCGGACCTCGCCGATCAGCCCGCGCAACACCGCGGCCTCCTGCACCTCCAGCGAGGCGACCAGACGCGCCTTCACCCCCCGGCCGGAGCGCTTCCAGCCGTTCATGACCGCTGCATGGTGGCCCACAGGCCAGCGGCGTGCAGCTTGGCCACGTCCGTCTCGATCTTGTCCTTGTCCCCGGAGGACACCGCGGCTCTGCCCTTGTGGTGCACGTCCAGCATCAGCGCCGTCGCCTGGGGCTCCGGGTAGCCGAAGAGCTTCTGCAGCACGTAGGTGACATACGACATGAGGTTGACAGGATCGTTCCACACGATCGCCTGCCAGGGTGTATCGGCCACCGAGTCCTCGGCGATGACCGGGTCCACCTGGCGCGTCGGTGCGGGTAGCGGCACAGCCATGGTCTCCATGGTGGCACTCGCCCATCGCCGGCGCACGGCGCATAGGCTCTGATGTCATGGCTAGCGGCCCGTCGTCACAGCGCGGCGGCACCGGGCTGCTGACCGACCGGTACGAGCTGACGATGGTGGCCGCGGCACTCGCCGACGGCACCGCGCGGCGCCGGTGCGTGTTCGAGGTGTTCGCACGGCGGCTGCCCGACGGCCGCCGCTATGGCGTCGTCGCGGGCACCGACAGGCTGCTGGAGGCCATCGAGCGGTTCCGGTTCGGCGACGAGGAGCTCGCGCGGCTCGCGGAGGTCGTCGACCCCGCCACGCTGGACTGGCTCGCCGGTTACCGGTTCACCGGCGACGTCGACGGCTACCCGGAGGGTGAGCTGTACTTCCCGGGCTCGCCGATCCTGACCGTCACCGGCGCGTTCGCCGAGGCGAGCATGCTGGAGACGCTGGTCCTGTCGATCCTCAACCACGACAGCGCCGTCGCCGCCGCGGCCGCCCGGATGGTCATCGCGGCCGCGGGCAGGCCGATCATCGAGATGGGCTCACGACGCACGCACGAGGTCGCCGCGGTGGCCGCCGCCCGCGCGGCCTACCTCGCCGGTTTCGTCGCCACGTCGAACCTGGAGGCGCAGCGCCAGCACGGCATCCCGACCGCCGGCACCGCGGCGCACGCCTGGGTGCTGCTGCACGACGACGAGCTGGACGCCTTCCGCAGCCAGGTTCGCGCGCTCGGCGTGAAGACCACGCTGCTCGTCGACACCTACGACATCCGCCGTGGAATAGAGCGCGCCGTCGCGGCCGCAGGCACCGGGCTGGACGCCATCCGCATCGACTCCGGCGACCTGGGCGAGCTGGCCCGCCAGGCGCGGGAGCAGCTCGACGCCCTCGGCGCGACGGGTACCCGGATCGTGCTGTCCGGCGACCTCGACGAGTACGCGATCGCCGCGCTGCGCGTCGAACCTGTCGACTCCTACGGCGTCGGAACGGCGGTCGTCACCGGGTCCGGTGCTCCGACGGCGGGCATGCTCTACAAGCTCGTCGAGGTCGACAGGCGGCCGGTCGCGAAGCGCAGCACGTCGAAGGAGTCCCGCGGTGGACGCAAGTCGGCGGTCCGCCGCTACAAGCCCACGGGTACGGCCATCGAGGAGGTCGTGCACCCCGTGGACGGCGGCCCCGCCCCACGAATAGGCCCGCACGACCGGGTGCTGCCGGTGCCGCTGATGCGCGGCGGCCGACGGGTGCGGGCCCTGCCGACGCTGGAGCAGTCCCGCGAGCACCTGCGCGCCGCTCTCGTCTCGGTGCCCTGGGAGGGGCTCAAGCTGTCCCGCGGCGAGCCCTGCCTCCCGACCGTGTTCGCGGCCGACGGATCGTCCCTCGGGTAAGCCACAACTGTCTCATTCCCACGGTCGATCATGGAGGACACGAGATGGCACGGTCGATGTCGCGACTGCTCAGCCCCGCCGGATTCGGCCTGATCCTGGTGCTGTTCCTGCTCCCGTTCGTCAGCGTCTCCTGCGAGGCGCCCGGCCTCGGCACGCTGAACGCGGACTACACCGGGTTCGACCTTGCTGCCAACGCCGCGCCGAGCTTCGAGGTGGACGGCGTCCGCACCGAGCGGGCGTTGTCCGACCAGGCGCTCCCGGCGGCCGGTGTCCAGGTCCTGGCCAGCACCGTCATCGCGCTGCTCGTCGTGGGCGCCGCCACCGCGTTCCTCTCCCGACGCCGGTTACGGTTCCTGACCGGGACCGCTACTGCGGCCCTGGCAGCCGCCGTGCTGATCGTCACCCAGCTCCTGGCGGAGTCGAACCTGGCGAACGCCTCGCAGGCACAGCTCGAAGACTTCTCCCCCGTCGCGAGCGAGGCGTTAACCGACGCGATCGGGCCCGGCATCGGATTCCTGCTGGCGTTGACCGGTCTGGCGGTGCTCGCCGCTGGAAACCTCGTCGCCGGGTTGCGAGTCCGTCAGCTCCGACCACCCCCACCGGCACCGCCGCCGCACTGACCTCCTCCGCACCCGGTAGCACCGATCCGCCGCGGCCGCGCGATCGGGCCCGGTAACCTCCTCCGATGCCCCCAGGAAGTGTCACCGCGACTGCTCTGCCCGGGGTCGCCGAGCTCCTCACTGCCGCGGTCGAGGCCGTCGGTGGGCAGCGGCGCGAGGGTCAGGACACAATGGTTCGGGCCGTGCGCAAGGCCATCACCAGCGGTGAGCACCTGGCCGTGCAGGCCGGCACCGGCACCGGCAAGTCGCTGGCCTACCTCGTGCCCGCGATCCACCACGCCGTCGAACGTGGCGCCACGGTCGTCGTCTCGACGGCGACGATCGCGCTGCAGCGCCAGCTCGTCGACCGCGACCTCCCGCGCCTGGCGACGGCGTTGACGCCGCTGCTCGGTCGCGCCCCGACGTTCGCGATCCTGAAGGGCCGGCGCAACTACCTGTGCCTGAACAAGCTCAACGGCGACGGCACCGACGACCCCGACCAGCAGCTGTTCGACCCGTTCACGATCTCCGCGACGGGCCGCCAGATCAAGCGGCTGCACAAGTGGGCCGACGTCACCGAGATGGGCGACCGCGACGAGCTGGTGCCCGGCGTCCCGGACGCCGCGTGGCGGCAGGTGTCGGTGACCGCGCGGGAATGCCTCGGCGCCGCGAAGTGCCCGGTGGGCGACGACTGCTTCGCCGAGAAGGCCCGCGCCGAGGCCGGGCGCGCCGACATCGTCGTCACCAACCACGCGCTGCTCGCGATCGACGCCCTCGAGGGCCGCCCGGTGCTGCCCGAGCACGACGTCGTGGTCGTCGACGAGGCGCACGAGCTGGTGGACCGGGTGACGGCGGTGGCCACCGCGGAGCTGACCGCCGGCATGGTCGGCATCGCCGCGCGACGCCTCGGGAAGCTGGTGGACCAGGCGATCGCCGACCGGCTCGCCGAGGCCGGCGAGGGGCTCGCGCTGGTGCTGGAGGATCTCCCGCCCGGCCGCTGGGACACGCTCCCGCAGGCCGCGGCCGGGACGCTGTCCTCGATCCGGGACGCGGCGGGGTCCTGCCGCACCGCGCTCGGCGCGGAACGCCGCGAGGAGCCCCAGGACGCGACCGGCCGCAAGATCGCCCAGGCGGCGCTCGACGAGGTGGCCGACACCGCTGTCCGGCTGCTCGCCGCGTTCGACGAGCCCGACCCGGCGAAGCGCCGCGACGTCGTGTGGCTCGCCGAGCAAGGTCCCGACAACGCCCGCCACAAGGTGCTACGCGCCGCGCCACTGTGGGTGGGCGGGCTGCTGCGCGAGCGGCTGTTCGGCCGGTCCACCGTCGTGCTGACCTCGGCGACGCTGGCGCTGGGCGGCACCTTCGACGCGCTGGCCCGGCAGTGGGGTCTTCCGCTGTCCTCCGAGAAAGCGGCCGAGACCGCCGAGCCGGACGACCCGGTTCCCGACCCGGACGCGCCGGCGTGGTCGGGTCTGGACGTCGGCTCACCGTTCGCCCATGCCCGCAGCGGCATCCTCTACGTGGCCACGCGCCTGCCCCCGCCCGGCCGCGACGGCCTCCCGCCGTCCTACCTCGACGAGATCGCCGGGCTGGTCGAGGCGGCAGGCGGCCGGACGCTGGGGCTGTTCTCCTCGATGCGGGCGGCCAAGCAGGCCACCGAGGCGCTGCGCGAGCGGCTGGACGAGCAGCAACTGCCCCTGCTGTGCCAGGGCGAGGACTCCACGATGCTGCTGGTCAAACGCTTCGCCGAGAACGAGGCGACGTCGCTGTTCGGGACGCTGTCGCTGTGGCAGGGCGTCGACGTGCCCGGCCCCTCACTGTCCTGCGTGATCATCGACCGGATCCCGTTCCCACGCCCCGACGACCCGCTTGTCGCCGCGCGCCAGCGGGCCACCGACGCCCGCGGGGGCAACGGGTTCCTCGCGGTGTCGGCCACTCACGCCGCGCTGATGCTGGCCCAGGGCGCGGGGCGGCTGCTGCGCGGAATGAACGACCGCGGGGTCGTCGCGATCCTCGACCCGCGGCTCTCCACCGCCCGCTACGGCAGCTTCCTCCGCGCGTCCCTCCCCCCCTTCTGGCCCACCAACAACCCAGAAAAGGTCCACAGCGCCCTACGCCGACTACGCGGCGGAGAATGATCGTCGGAAGTGTGCGCTCAGGGTCGTCGCCGCAACCCTCAGCGCACACTATCGACGATCACACGAGTCCGAGCAGCTCTCGGAGGCGGTGCGGGCGGAGGCCGAACGTGCCGGTGGATGTGTCGATCTCCGGGAAACTTGCGATCAGCCGGACCACGTCGTCGCGGCGGGTGGGGTCGGCCACCGCGGCACGCGGGGTGTAGCCGTCGAGCGCGGGCACCTCCTCCTCGCACCACCGACGCTCGAAGCGGTCCTGCAGGTGCTCGATCACCGCCGGATCGTGCGCCGCCGCCGGTGGCAGGGCGAGCTCCGCGGGTGCGCCGGTGTCCACCTCACTGGCGACGAACGGCTCACCGTCGATGGTGGTCAGCATCGGGGGCTCGGTCAGCTCGGCCACCCACTCCAGGAACGCGCACCCGTCCCGCTCGTCGAGCAGCGTCAACAACTCCCGCTCGCGGCCGGGCGGCACGGTAAGGGCGCCGCCGACGAACTGATGACCGGCACCGTCGGGGACGGCTCGCGCGCACACGAATGCGCCGACGGTCGCGGACCGGCTGAGCGTGCGCTCGGTGACGTCGATGCGGTCGTCGGTGCGCAGGTCGCGCACGCTCACCCCGGAGTCGGGCCGGACCTCGGTGACCTCGTACACGGTGCGCTCGACGAGCGGCCAGGAGGCAGCCAGCAGCGCCTCGTCGGCCGGCAGCAGCGGGCCGCGGTCGGCCAGGAACCGCTCGAACCAGCCGCCTTCGTGCAGCACCGTGTCGACGACGATCGGGTCGCCGAGTGCCTCGTCGAAGTCGGAGGCGTCACTGCCCCGTGCTCTGGTGTGCCGGACCACCGCCCGCTCGGCCGTGCCGCCGCGGCGCTGCAGGTACGCGACGGCCTTGTGGTAGAGCCATTCGATCCGGTCCGGCAGCGGCACCGCTGCGGGCTTGCCGAGGTGGCACTGCTTGAACTTGCGGCCCGAACCGCACCAGCACGGCGCGTTGCGCCCGAGATCCGGTGCCGCAACGGCGGCGAAGCGGCGCACGACGTCGACGTCCGGGTCGACTTCGAGTATTCCGACAGCCTTCCAGCGACCCAGTGCCGCGACGGCGTCCCCGCGGTCCGACTCGTACCAGGCCAACCGGTCCTCCACGAAGGGCCAGTAGCACTCACCAGCCCGGGACGCCGCACGAAGGTGCGACTCGGCGTCGAAAACGCGGCCGTCCCGCTCGGCAGCGAGCGTCGCGACCCAGCCGGCCACCGCCGCGCGGGGCGACCGGCCGGCCGCGGCGACCAGACGGTCCGCGAGCACGACGAGCGCGGCCACCCGCTCCGGGTCGTCATCAGGGCCGAGGAGCTCGTCGGTGACGGCGATGACGACGTCGGGCCCCTCTATGAAGTCCAGCGCCTGGCGGAGCGCGGAGGGGTCGTCCGCCTGCTCGGTGAGGAGCTTGAACGCCTGTTCGGCCACTCGGCTCAGTTCCCCCGTACCGAGCAGGTGCATCAGGCGGAACTGCCGGTCGGTCTCTATCTCCACCTCCCACACCGAGGCCTCGTGGGCGAACTTGTGGCCGCGCCGCTCCAGGCCGGCGGCGGCGGCCAGCTCCGTCAGCGGCGGCCGGGGTTCGGCGAAGGCGGCGCGGTCCTGGTGCAGCATCCCGAGCACAAGCCTTTCGGCGTCGATCGGCAGCCACGGCTCCTCGACCGCGACGTCGTAGGCCGAACGCAGGGTCGCGACCAGCCCCTGCGGCGCCACCGGCTCGGAGTCCAGGACGGAGATCGTCACCTCGCCGGCCTCAGTGGCCCGCACCGCCAGCAGCGCGTCGACCGGCAGGTCGGCGAGCCAGCCGGGCGGCCCGCCCCAGGAGACCGGACCGCCGTCGTCCGACTCGTCGACGGTCAACGGTCCGGCGGCGACGCGAGGCTGCGAGCAGCGGAGGAACCCGGCGAGGTCGGTGTCGAGCTCGAGGTGCCCGCCAGCGTGCTCGGCCGCCGACAACCGGTGCGTCAGCACGATCCCGTCCGTGAGAGCGGTGACGTGCACCACGATGTCGGGCGCCAGCATCGTCAGCGGGGAATCGGGATTCTCCATGAAGGCGCTGCAGGTGAGGTCGAGCAACTCCTCGGCGGCGGGGTCATCCAGGTCGAGGCCGACGCGGGCCGCGACGAGGTCGTCCAGCTCGTCGGCACCTATCGACACCTGCTCGCGCGCCACGTCGAGATACGCCCCGAACACCGCGACCGGATCCGGCACCGGGAGCTTGGCGAGGGCCGAGACGTAGTCATCGGGGTCAAAGTGCTCTTCCTCGAACAGTGCCCCGATCACGAACGGCAGCAGCGCCAGCACGAGCTGGTCCATCGCCGCGTGCCGGCCCATGCCTTTGCCCAGCAGGCGCTGCGCGGTCTCCCAGGTCTCGGACGGCTTGTCGTCGAGAATCTGGTTCGCGATCACCAGCCGCAACGACGGTGGGGGCCAGTCGCCCTCGCGATCCGGTCGATCGGCGCGCAGCAGCTCGATCCACTCGTCCTCGCCCCCGAGGTGAACGTCCTCGGGGACGTCGCCGAACAGGAACCGCAACCTCGACTCATCCACGCGGGCAGGGTAGGCCCCGGCCCCGTCAGATCACGACGCAGGTGGCGATCCCGAGCACGACCAGGGTGAACCCCGCAACGTTGAGTGCCTGACGTCGGCGGCGGTGCCGGTAGCCTGGATGTCGGTTCAGGTCATCGTGATCGAAGGGTCGGTGTGAGCGTCTTCATCAGTTACGCGCGCCAGGACGCCGCCGCTGTTGACGCGCTCGCCGAAGACCTCCGCGTCGCCGGCCAGCAAGCCTGGCGCGACACGGAGCTCGGTGGCGGCGAAGCCTGGTGGCAGACGATCCTCGAGCACATCCAGACCTGCTCGGTCTTCGTCTTCGCCCTCTCCGATCACGCGATTCGATCTCAGTCCTGCCGCGCCGAGCTGGACTACGCCAAGGCTCTGGGAATACCGATTGTCCCGGTCCAGATCGGCCCCATGGAAAGCCTGCTCACGGCACCGATCGCCGAGCTTCAGGTCGTGGACTACAAGCAACACAGCGCTACAGCTGGCATCCGGCTCGTAACCGCTGTCACCGCAGGTGCAGCGACTCGGCGACCGCTGCCCGACCCGTTGCCCAACCCGCCTCCCGCGCCCTTCACATACTTGCAGCAGGTGGCCAACACGATCGCTGAGTTCTCTCTGCGATCGGTCGACCAGGGTTTGGTGCTGGGACAGCTCCGACGCGCGTTGTGCAACGAGGTGGACAACCGAGCCCGAGAGGACACGATCAAGCTGCTCTGGCAGCTCCGCCTACACCCAGACTGCACATACAACCACGCTCGAGAGATCGACGATCTGCTCGACAGTCGTGCTGCACGAGCCGCTGTCCGTGGGAGCCGGTGGTTTCGGCCCGGCTCTGGGCAGGAACCGCGGACGACCGGAAGCCGGGCCGCGACGAAGGACGATCCGCCGCGACATCGCAGCCGACTGCTGGTGCTGACTGGGGCCGTGCTGGCCCTCATAGCCGTGGGCGCGCCCATCATGCTGGTGAACCAGGATCAACCGGCTCCCGAACTCGTCCTCACCGGCCACACCCGCGCCGTCAATTCCGTGGCCATCACCAAACTTGACGGTCGCATGGTCATCATCTCCGGCAGCGACGACGGCACTATCAGCATCTGGGACCCCACCACCGGCGGCATCCTCCGCACCCTTACCGGCCACACTGGCTCCGTCAATTCCGTGGCCACCACCGAACTTGACGGCCGCATGGTCATCATCTCCGGCAGCGACGACGGCACCATCAGCATCTGGGACCCCACCAACGGCGACACCCTCCGCACCCTCAGTACCCCGATTCGTTAGTTTGTTGGTGTTGGTCCGGCACTCATGCGGCTGAGACCAGCCGCTCGGCGACCACCACTGGGACCTGCAGGAGCGGGCGAGCTAAGCTTGTCTTTTAACCTCTGGGTGGAAGCCGTGCACCCCGGGTGATCATGGATGCGGCCCATGGTTGATCATGTTCTCGACCGAGGGACATGACGACAACCCAGGGCCGTGATGATCAGAGTGTCGGACGCCACCGCGGGTGGCGACCTGAAGGCGTCAGCCGATCTCCGCCAGGAGCCCCCTCGGTGTCTGACCGTGCGAGCGGACACGCTGTTCGAGTCGAGCGACGCGGTGTTATGCGCTGACGGCCCGGTCACCTCGTCGGTGGAGTCGTCGCTGGTCGCTGAGCACCGGCGGGGACACGGGGCGCTGTATGACGCGCTGAACGCCGGCCGGATCGACCCTGCGCGGCTGCGGCGGTCGTCGACCGCGCCGCCGTCGCCCCGGGCCTGCGACGGGCGGCTTGTGCCGGCCGTCGATGTCAGCGCCTGGTCACACCCGGACGCGGCGACCAGCCCGGATCGGGGTGTTCTGTCCTGTCCACGGGCGCGGCACGGACCAGGCTCAGATGATCCCGGACCGGCCGTACTCGTTCGTCGCCGTGTGGGAGGCGGGCCCTACCAGCTCAGACGGCGTTGCCGGACGCGGTGGGTCCGGGCCCGGACGGCGACCCGACCGCGGCCGGTGCCGGCAGATCCGTGAGGTGGTCAACCGGCTGCGCGAGGCCGGTCACCAGGCACCCGGCGATGCGAACATCCGCATCGTCCTCGACGCCGGCCACGACGTGACCCGGCCGGCGTTCCTGCTCGCCGGCCTGCCGGTCGTCGTGCCGGGCAGGGTGCGCACCGACCGGGTCCTCCGGTCGGCGCGCACCCCCACGACGACCCGGCAGCACCTCATCGCCCACCCCGACACGGGCCCGAGCTCGCTCTGTCCGACCCAGCCACCCACCCCACCGCCGAGGCCGTCACGAGGACCGACACCACCCGCTACGGCACCGCCCACGCGTGCGCCTGGACCCGACCACACCCTCTGCCGACCCGACGCGGCGCCTGGACCCGGTCACGACGGGCTGTTACCGATCATCGCCGGCAGCATCATCGGACTCACGGTGGACCGGCCACCCGGCGACCGGCACCCCACACCGGTCCGGCCGTGGTGCTCAGCCCCGGAGCCGGCCGCCACCGACCTCGACCGGCTCCGGCAGGGCTTCCTGCGCCGCTTCGACATCGACCACACCTTCGGCTTCCGCACCCAGACCCTGGGCTGGACCCAGCCCCGCATCCGCACCCCCGACGCCGCCGACCGCTGGACCCGGCTCATCATCGCCGCGCACACCCGACTCCGACCAGCCCGCTCTCTCGCCGAAGACCGACGCCGTCCCCGGGGAGAAACCGGTCCTCACCCCCGGCCGGGGTGACCCCGACCCGGGTCCCCCGCGGGTCTCGCCACCTCCGGGCGACAACCACCCTGCCGGCCGGCGCACCGAAATCCTCCCGACCCGGCCCCGGCCGCCCACCAGGACCACCCAACAGCCGGCGCGCTCCCCGCCACGACGTCGACAAAAACACCACAACGGACACAGCCAAGCGGACTGACAGCGAGCAAACAGGTTAAAAGACAAGCTCAGAGCCTGTTGGTAGACGTCTTCAGGCGGCTGATCTGTCCGGTCTCGGCGGGGTGGGCGTGGGGGACGGGCGCCGCCCTATCCGAGATGTCGGTTCCACCATCGGCGGGTGGCATCACGGACCCGGGTGTTGTCGGTGCGTGTGACCACGGTGACCCTCAACCGCCTTACCCCGATCGCCCAGACCACCTGGGTCCACCGTGGTTCACCGACAGGCTCTAACACCTGGTAGCGGTGACCACGCCCGGCCACGCCACGTGGGCCTGGGATGATGCCCACTGCCACACGCGGGTGCCCGCAGCATCAGGTGATCGCGATGCAAGTGATCGTGCCCGGCTCGACCTCGGTGACCCCGGCGTCGCGCACTGGCACTGCGCCGCCGCGGTCGGCTGCGGCACACAGCGTCGCCCATAGCACGGGGTGCGCGGGCCGGACCGCGAACGGCGGTACCTCGGTGAGCGCGTAGCGCCGCCGCGAACAGCATCGCCGCGTGCCCGACCTGCGCGGCGGCCTTGCCCACGGTCATCTTCAGCGCGGGGTTCAGCCAGATCACCGGGACGCCGGGCGACGGCTCCCCCGGCTCGTCGGGCTCCAGGTCGGTGCCACCGATCTGGAGCCGGGACACGACCGTCGGTACCTCGTCGACCGGGCCGGGCAGCAGCGCCCGCACCTGCGCGCCATCGACCTCGCACGTCACCCCCGGCAGCTCCTGCACCGCGTCCCAGTAGGCGCCGCGAGCCCGCCTCGTGATCTTGCGGATCGGGGTAGCCATCCACGTCGCGACGGCGTCGTACCACTCCCCGCCCGGGGCGGCGCGCGGATCGAGGCATACGGCGAGCACGGCGGCGACCGCCGCCTCCAGAACCGGGGTTCGCGACACGGAAATCCGCCCACCCGCCCGCTCCAGGTGCAGCACCACGGGCATCGCCAGAACGACTCCCCGCACGTCCACGTCGCGGTCAGGTGATCGGGACGCGGCGCACCCCACCCTCGGCGGCGTCCGCGCGCTCGACCTCGTCGCGGGTGATGCCGAGCACGAACAGGACCACGTCGAGGTAGGGGTGTGACAGTGCCGTGTCGGCGACCTCGGTCAGCGCCGGTTTCGCGTTGAACGCGATACCCAGCCCCGCGATGGAGAGCATGTCGATGTCGTTGGCGCCGTCACCGACCGCGACGCACTGCTCCAGCGGGACGCCGTAGGAGTCGGCGAACCGGCGCAGGGCCACCGCCTTGCCGGGCCGGTCCACGATCTCGCCGACGATGTTACCGGTGAGCCGCCCGTCGAGGACCTCCAGCTCGTTGGCCGCGCAGAAGTCGAGCCCCAGCTGCTCGACCAGGCCGGAGATCGCGCGGGTGAACCCGCCGGAGACCAGGCCGCACCGGAAGCCGAGCCGCTTGAGGGTGCGGATCGTCGTGCGGGCCCCCGGGGTGAGCTCAAGCTGGCCCGCCACGTCGTCGAGCACCGACTCCGGGAGCCCGGCGAGCACGGCCACCCGGCGGCGCAGCGACTCCGCGAAGTCCAGCTCGCCGCGCATCGCGGCCTCGGTGACGGCCCGCACCTCGGCCTCGGCGCCGGCGCGGGCGGCGAGCATCTCGATGACCTCGCCCTGTACCAGCGTGGAGTCCACGTCGAAGACGATCAGCCGCTTGCTGCGACGCGCGAGGCCCGCCCGCTCCACGGCGACGTCGACGCCGGCGGTGCGCGCCACCTCGACGAGCCGCGCACGCAGCGTCCCGGGTGGATGCCGCACACCGCCGCCCGGCTCCGGGGAGACCATCAGCTCCAGACCGGTGACGGGATAGTCCGCGACGCGGCGGATGGAGTCGATGTTGGCGCCGACGTCGGCCAGCGCCAGGGCCACCGACCCGAACGCCCGCGCGGTGATCGGCCGCCCGATCACCAGGACGGCGTGGGTGGAGTGCCGCCTGGCCACCGGGTCGTCATGCGCCTCCAGCGACGTGTGCACCTGCATCGAGATGCTCGCCATCGCCTGCTCGACGGCCTCCTGCAGACCCTCCGGGTCGTGGTGGGTACCCACCAGCGCGCCGAGGGTGAGCCGGCCGCGGATCACGACCTGCTCGACGTCGAGCCGGTCGACCCCGTGGCGGGTGAGAGCGGCGAACAGCACCGAGCTCACCCCGGGACGGTCCGGTCCGGTGACCGTGATCAGGACGCTGGTGCCCGCCACCGCACTAGCGCGCCTTCGGGTCGCCGCTCGGGCCGGACTCCTGCTCGGTCCCCCTGGCCGCGATCTCCGATGGCGCCGCGTACCCGCCGACGTGGGCCTCGTCGCGGAATCGCTCCACCAGGTGCGGGTAGTGCAGCTCGAACGCCGGGCGCTCGGAACGGATCCGGGGCAGCTCGGTGAAGTTGTGCCGCGGCGGCGGGCACGAGGTCGCCCACTCCAGCGAGTTCCCGAAGCCCCACGGGTCGTCCACGGTCACCACCCGGCCGTACCGGTAGCTCTTGAACACGTTCCAGAGGAACGGCAACGTCGAGGCACCCAGCACGAACGCCCCGATCGAGGAGATCGCGTTCAGGACCGTGAAACCGTCGAGGGGCAGGTAGTCGACGTAGCGGCGCGGGAAGCCCTCGTTGCCCAGCCAGTGCTGCACCAGGAACGTCAGGTGGAACCCGATGAACGTGAGCCAGAAGTGGACCTTGCCCAAGGTCTCGTCCATCATCCGGCCGGTCATCTTCGGGAACCAGAAGTAGATGCCGGCGTAGGTGGCGAACACGATCGTGCCGAACAGCACGTAGTGGAAGTGCGCCACCACGAAGTAGGTGTCGGAGGTGTGGAAGTCCAGCGGCGGGGACGCCAGCAGGATGCCGGTGAGCCCGCCGAACAGGAAGGTCACCAGGAAGCCGACCGAGAACAGCATCGGCGTCTCGAAGGTCAGCTTCCCTTTCCACATCGTGCCGATCCAGTTCACGAACTTGATACCGGTGGGCACGGCGATGAGAAACGTGGTGAAGGAGAAGAAGGCCAGCAGCACCGCGCCGGTGGCGTACATGTGGTGTGCCCACACCGCGACGGACAGGGCCCCGATGGAGATCGTCGCATAGATGAGGGACTTGTAGCCGAAGATCGGCTTGCGGCTGAACACCGGGAAGATCTCCGAGACGATGCCGAAGAACGGCAGCGCGACGATGTAGACCTCGGGGTGGCCGAAGAACCAGAACAGATGCTGCCACAGGATGACCCCGCCGTTGGCGGGGTCGAACACGTGGGCGCCGAGATGGCGGTCGGCCAGCAGACCCAGCAGCGCGGCGGTGAGCACCGGGAACGCGATGAGCACGAGGATCGCCGTCACGAAGATGTTCCACGTGAAGATCGGCATCCGGAACATCGTCATGCCGGGGGCCCGCAGGCAGACGATCGTGGTGATGAAGTTGACGCCACCGAGGATCGTGCCCAGGCCCGCCAGCACCAGGCCCATGATCCACAGGTCGGCGCCGGCGCCGGGCGAGCGGATCGCGTCCGAGAGCGGGGTGTAGGCGAACCAGCCGAAGTCGGCGGCACCACCCGGGGTCAGGAAACCCGACATCACGATGAGGCCGCCGAACAGGAACAGCCAGTAGGAGAACGCGTTGAGCCGCGGGAACGCGACGTCGGGCGAGCCGATCTGCAGCGGCACGATGTAGTTGGCGAACCCGAACAGGATCGGCGTCGCGTAGAGCAGCAACATGATCGTGCCGTGCATGGTGAACAGCTGGTTGTACTGCTCGTTGGACAGGAACTGCTGCCCGGGTACGGCCAGCTCGCCACGCATCAGCAGCGCCATGGCGCCGCCGGCCAGGAAGAACCCGAACGACGTGACCAGGTAGAGGATCGCGATGTCCTTGGGGTCCGTGGTCTGCAGCATCCGCAGCAGCGTGGATCCCTTGATCGACCGCCGCGCCGGGTAGGGGCGCTCCGTGATCGGCTGGGGGGCGACGGCTGTCACTGGGCCTTCTCCTGCACTGGGCCTCCTGCACGGACCTTGCGAGCGATCGTCGAGCTCGGGGGGATCGTAGCTCTACTCGCCGTCGAAGGCGCACCCCGGGTTGGCGAGATCACCGAGCCCACAACGTGGTGGCGGGTCGGCCACCACATATGTTGGTCGCGACGGGGGAGAGCGCGGTGGCGGAGGCGGGCGAGCTGCGGATGGGCACGGCGGCGGGCCGCTGGATGATCGCCACCACCGTCCTCGGCGCCGGCCTGGTGATGATCGACGGCACTGTGGTGAACGTCGCGCTGGAACGCATCGGCGCCGATCTCGACGCCGGGTTCACCGGCCTGCAGTGGACGGTCAACGCCTACACACTCACCCTCGCTGCGCTGATCCTGCTGGGCGGGTCGCTCGGCGACCGTCTCGGCAGGCGGCGGATGTACCTGATCGGAGCGGTCTGGTTCGCATTGGCGTCATTGATCTGCGGGCTCGCCCCGAACGTCGGCACCCTCGTTGCGGCCAGGGCATTGCAAGGCGTCGGAGGTGCGCTGCTCGTCCCGGGCAGCCTGGCGCTGATCTCGGCGTCGTTCCGCGGGTCCGACCGCGCCGCCGCGATCGGCACCTGGTCCGGGCTGGGTGGAATCGCCGGTGCCGTCGGTCCGTTCCTCGGGGGCTGGCTGGTCGAGTGGAGCTGGCGGGCGGTGTTCCTGATCAACCTGCCGCTGGCTGCGCTGATCGTCGCGATGGGGCTGCGATACGTCCCCGAGAGCCGCGACGCGGAGTCCGTCCCCGGCCTCGACGTGGCCGGTGCCGCGCTCGCTGCGCTCGGCCTCGGCCTGCTGACGTGGTCGCTCACCCGGCTGGGCGAGCGCGGGCCTGAGACCGGACTGCTGGTCGGCCTGACCGTCGGGGTGGCTGCGCTCGTTGCGTTTGCGCTGGTGGAGCGCCGGTCGCGGCACCCCTTGGCGCCGCCGTCGCTGTTCGCGAACGCGACGTTCAGCGCGGTCAACGTCCTCACGTTGCTGATCTATGGCGCCCTCGGCATGGTGTTCCTGCTGCTGGTGTTGCAGCTGCAGACGGTTGCCGGTTTCAGCCCACTGGCCGCGGGCACGGCACTGCTGCCCGTCACGTTGATCATGTTGGTGTTCTCCGCTCGCGTCGGCGCGCTTGCGGGCCGGATCGGGCCCCGGCTGCCCCTGAGCCTCGGCCCCCTGATCAGCGCGAGTGGACTGCTGCTCCTGCTCCGGGTGGACGAGACCACCTCATGGCTCACTGACGTGCTGCCCGCGATGCTCGTGTTCGGAGCCGGCTTGACGCTCACCGTCGCCCCGCTGACCGCCACCGTGCTCGGCACCGCCCCCGACCGGTACGCCGGGTCGGCGTCCGGGGTGAACAACGCGATCGCCCGCGCCGCTGGGCTGCTCGCCGTCGCTGTGGTTCCCGGCCTCGCCGGGATCAGCGGCGCTGACTACACCGACCCCCTGGTCTTCGACACCGGTTTCCGGACCGCGATGGCGATCGGCGCAGGCCTGCTGGTCACGGCGGCGGTGCTCGCGTTCGTGGTGGTCCGCCGCCCGCTCGAGCCTCCGGAACCGGAACGGGTACGCATCGAAGAATGCCCGCACTGCGGCGTGATGACCCCACAGCTGCACCCCGCCGACGCGCCGCACTGAGGCGTGTCCGCGGACCACTACCCGGTCAGTACCCGAGCCAGCTCGCGCACCGCGGGTAGCGGGTCGGCACCGTCCGCGGTGATCACCTGCGCGCAGATGTGATCGGCGCCGGCTTCGAGGTGTTCGGTGAGCTGGGCGGCCACTGCGGCGGCGTCACCGTGCGCTATCAGCGCGTCGACGAGCCGGTCGCTGCCACCGTCGGCCAGGTCGTCGCCGGTCCAGCCCAGCCGGAGCAGGTTGGAGGTGTAGTTGCGGAGGCCGAAGTAGGGCCGCAGCGTCGGCCGGCCCACGGCGCGCGCCCGTTCCGGGTCGGTCTCGAGGACGACCTTGTGCTCGGGGGCGAGTAGCACGCCGGCCCCGAGCAGCCCGCGCGCCTCGCGGGTGTGAACCGGCGTGGTCAGGTAGGGGTGCGCGCCCGCTGTCCGCTGCGCGGCCAGCGTGAGCACCTTCGGGCCGAGCGCGGCCAGCACCCGGCCCGCAACCGGGACGTGCGCGGCGTCCAGCCGATCCAGGTAGTCGACGATCGTGGCGTACGGGCGCCGGTACTCGCTCGTGGCCTCGGGATGCCCGATCCCGACGCCGAGCAGGAACCGGCCGGGATGGGCACCCACGAGACGGTGATAGGAGGTCGCAGCCTCCTCGGCGGGGTGGACCACATGTTGACGATGCTGGTGGCCACCGTGATCCGCTCCGTCGCGTCGAGCAGCGACTCGGCGAGGTGCAGGTCGCCGGTGGGTGAGCCGCCGATCCAGATGGTGCTGTAGCCCAGCTCCTCCACAGCGACCGCGAACTCCGGGGTAAGGCCGCCCACATGACGCCAGATGCCGTAGCGACCCAGTTCGACCGTCATGCTCCCGGCAACGACTGCACGCGGGCACGCATTCCGCGGTATGGACATACCGCGGTAGGATGGCTAGGTGCGCGTGGACAAGATGAGTATCTCTTTCGAGGCCGGTCTCGGCGAGGCCGTCCGCGGGGCCGCTGTACGAACAGGCAAGGGCATCTCCTCCTGGCTCGCCGAAGCTGCCGCGGCCAAGCTCCGTGCCGAGGAGCTCGAGCTGTTCCTGGACGACTGGGAACACGAGCACGGAGCCCTCACCCCGGCTCAGCTGGAGCAGGCCGAGCGAGAGCTGGGACTACCTCCCGCGGCAGGCTCGGCCGCGTGAGTGCCCTTGTACTGGACGCGGGTGCCTTGGTGGCCGTCGAACACGACAACCCGGAACTGCTGGTCACGACGACCAATAGACCATGCGCCAGCTCGCGCTAGACAGGCACCACCATCCGTGGTTTGCCCTGCTCAGCGGCATAGGTCAGGGTGTACCAGGTGCCGCTGGCCAGATCAGTCCCGCGAGGAAAGCCGATCACAAAGCCACTGCGGTCGACCATCCACCGGTTGCGGGCGTGATAGGCGGGCGTATCGAGTGTGGGTGCGTTCAACTCGACAATCTCGGCGAGTCGGTCTCGCCGGCTCCAGTGCACGATCGCCTCGACTGCACTGGCAGGCTGGTCGGCAACGGTGCACGGTACGACCACGGTCAGGGCGGCGTCGGTGTGCTCGGCCAGCCACTGCAAGGCGAGCGTGTCGATGCCGGCGGCGCCACCGAGGTAGAAGTGGGTAACCGGGTCGGCGAACGGCCGTAGGTAGGCGTCGAACCCATCGACAAGATCAGCTACGGACACGTGCTCGACGGACCGGGTGCCGGTGATCGTCACGGTTCGAACCACGCTCGGCAACCCCTTTCTGCGATGTCATCGAATATCATCTGCCATTGCGACACCCAGTCACGATCTCATGAACCCTGGCTGCGGCGAGGAGTACCCAAGCCCCACCCAAGCCCCACCCAAGCCCCGACCACACCACAGATGGTGCCCTACCCACGCCGACCCACGGCGACCACAACTATGAATCCGTCACATAAGATCAACCCTGCTGACCGCGGTGTACCTCGCAGACCACCAGGCAGAACGGTGAACGAGACACGACCGCGGAGGCCGACCGCACGACCCGCACGACGCCGATCACGCGGTATCGGTCGGGGCGTGCCGACGTTCATGATGGTGACGTCGAGCGTGCCACGATCCGTCTGATCTGTTCGTCTGTCGGGCTGCTGTGGGACAGCACGGTCCGGAGCCGGTCGGCCAGCGTCGGTAAACCGGGTGATCCGGCCTTCTCTCGAACCCATCGCTCACCGAGACTGCGGATCTGGGTGTGATCGATCCAACCTTTCTTCGCGACCGGTATGGTCGCCACGACGGGGGTCGTAGCGGGGTCTGCCCACTTCTGTTCACCGCTGAACACGTAGGCCACGGTGTCGCCTCGACGCCATCGGATCGTGAAACCGTCCTCCAGATACACCCAGCCGACCGGAGCTGATCGGGGCACGGTGCCACCACCACGCTTGTTCCTCGGGTGGGGGTGCTGCGGTTCGGAGCCGTGCGGGCTGCTCGTCGCGCCGGTCACGACCGCGTCACCACCCACACCCGTGCGTTCGCGTCCCGCGTCAGACGCAGGATCATGATGGTGCGCAGCAGGGGGTGCTCGGACAGATGTCCCAGGCACGGCACGACCACGTGGTGTGCCTGGGCTCGCTGGAGTTCGCGGGTCAGCTCGTCGAAGCCACCGTGGTAGCCGGGCTGGTCGTCATGAAAGGTTGTGGCGTAGCAGAGACCCGCGGTCTCGGCCGGTTCCTGCAGGGCGCGTTCCATCGCGCGTACCGCGTGGTCGTCGAGGTCGTCGGTGACCCGTAGGTAGCCGTAGATCAACGCAGGCAACCCGTGCTCGTCGCGGTGGGCGGGTCGGACCGGCGACGGGTACAGGGGCCTCGTCGGCACCGGTCCGGCCAGGCGTGCGGGGCGGGACGCGCACCGTCCCGCACGGCGTGACCCCCGTCGAGGACAGCACCCGCACGGTGCGTCGTCGCCGACAGCGAGCCATGTGGGATCGTCATTCATCGTGCATCCTCTCGTTTCTGGTCTGTGTCATGCGGCATCACCGGGCGGCTGGGATGGTGCGCGGGTCAGGGCGGCGAGAACCACCAAGGACCGCTGTCGATCGGCCGGTCACGGTGCTGAGCCTGGCTCGTGCTGGGTGGTGGCGAGGGTGGCGCAGGTCGTGCAGCAGATGCGGGCGATGACCGCGGCGGCGCCCGGTGATCTGACGGTGGGGTAGGCGGGCCGGTGCAGGTCGGTGAGATCCAGCACGGCGCCGCACCGGCAGGCCAGGACAGCGCGGCCGGGCTCGGGCGGCACGAGGTGATCGGGGCGGGTCACCGGCTCGTCCCGGTCGCGGGGTCGCTGCTGGGTGGGGTCCAGACGTGTGTCCAGCCGGGGTTCCTCGAGCACGGGCCCGTCTGCAGCCGCGGATTCTGGGTGACCAGCTGCCGGGCGGCCCACTTCGCCAGGGGGCCCTGCCGGCTGCAGAACAGGCACCGCACCCGACCGCGGCGCCTCGTGGTCCACCAGGTGCCCCACCGCGACAGCCACCCAGTCCGGTGCGCGGTCGGGCGGCTCACCGTGATCGACCCAGACGCGCCACGGTGTCGGCTGCCGAGTGGTTCCGGGCGGCCGGGTGCCGCGGTCGGGGCAGCCGGGGTAGGACGATCCGGGCTGGATGTGCAGCGAGGACACGCTCACCGTGTGCTCGTATGCCGCGCGGACGACGCCGAGACCGGCTGTGAGTTCGATCTTCATCGCGGTTTCGGGGACCGCATCGCAGTGGTCGGTAGTCGAGACCAACCAGACCGCCGCTGGATGAGCCTCTGACACACGAGGAGTACTGGAGAGATCGACTTCGGCCGTGTTGACGGGTCGGCCAGCGACCACCGTGCGGGTGGTCTCGTGGGTGGGTGACCGTTGGTGACGCGCATCGTGGTTTGCTCCAGGGGGCGGGACGATCAGCGGTGTCACCGCCTCGGCGCAACGAGGTAGCGGTGGGGGGAACATGGGTGAAAGCATGTGAGGTACAACCTGTGTGACGCGATGCGCGGATGTCATGGATGGATCGGTGAGGCCATGACAGAGTGGCATCGTCGGCAGCGATGTATGTGCGATATAAGAGAAGGGATCTGATGGAGAAACGAGCGTGCAGGATTTGTCAAGGATTGCTTAGTCGATATAATCCTGAGTCGGTATGTTCCAGTTGTGCTCGGCAGATTAACACGACTCCTTCTTTTCCTGTGTGGCTGTGGGACTCCCTGCCGTTGCGTCGGGCGTTTGCCGAACTGGATCTGGGTGCAGCGCTGACGATCATTCGGACGATCCTCGGGTTGAGCCAGCTGGAGTTTGCAACCCTGCTGGGATGGAGCCAGTCGACGGTTGCTCGCGCGGAATCCGGACAACGTGGCAGTCTTTATGACATCCGTCGACTTCTTGAGGTGGTCGATGCTGTCGATATGCCGCGCGGGGTACTCCTCCCGCTGTTTTTAGGTGAATCAGACGAGCAGATCGAACGAGAAGCGAGTGACGAAGTGGACATGAACAGACGACGGTTCGGCGGTGGGCTGGTCGGTCTTGCTGCTGCGGCCGGCCTGGCTAAGGTGCAGATTCCAACTCAAGTGAACTTCGCGCACACGCAGTATCTTCAATCAGCCGCCGAAAAACTGTATGCGCAAGACCAGAATGTTGGCGGTGGAGTATTGATTGGTGACGGATTGCGCTTGTATCATCGCGCACGTCGAATGCTCGATGAGGCCGACTACAGCGAGGAAGTCGGCCGTCAGCTCATGAACGCAGCCGGAGAGCTCGCGGTCTGTGTCGGCTGGTTGGCATATGATGGGGGTGACCAGGTTTTGTCACGAGATCTGTACTCTGAGGCCCGCCTCTTGGCTGACCAGTCCGGTGACGATGGGTTAGCGATTCGGGCCATGGAGAAGATGTCACTTCAGTCGACAGTTTACTTTGCCCGAGAAGAGGGGCAGCCTGGCAGTGCCCGAGAAGCCGTACGGCTCAGTGAGCGGGCCGCTGAGTTGGCCCTCCGTGATCCGTCGCCTCAGCTTCATGCCTTGCTCGCGGCCCGCCAGGCGACCGCCCATGCAGCCGCTGGTCATCGTCAGGGTTTCACGGTGTCCATCACCCGTGCATGGCATCAAACGGATCGGGGACTCACTGGTGATGGTCCGGTTTGGTTGCACTTCGTCACTGACTCAGAAATCGCTGCGCAGGAGGCTAGGGGTCATTTATATCTAGGGGACGCTGTTACAGCTTCTGCGCTCTACCGCAGGAGTCTGGAAACGGCCGTCAGCCACCGCAACAGTGCAGTATACCGTGCTGGTCTGGCTGTTTCTTTGGCGGTCAGTGGTGATGTGGCTGGTGCGGTTGCCGAGGGTATGATCGTGCTTTCTGCGCTGGAGGGTGGAATTACGTCGCCCAGGACCTTTTCTGCTCTTCGACCTGTGCGCAGCATCGCAGCACAAGATCGGAGAGCCAAGGACTTCTGTGTTTACTATGACCAGTTCGGTAGCATCTCAGCATGAATGATCAGAAGTCTGGAATATTTACACCAAAAGGTGAGATCTCGTTTCGTCGCTACGGTGCGGTCGAGGCTCAGCGGCTTGGCGATGTGGTTGAAGAACTGTATGTCCGCTCGTATGTTGAGAAGATCAAAATCGGTGACCCGTTCGACAGTGTCGAAGCTTTCATGCGCCGATTTCATGCATACAGCGCAAATCCCGACCTCGACCTCCTCATTGCTTATCTGGACGGGAAAGCCGTTGGGCAGACCTGGGGGTGGCCGCTCACTAAACGCACTATGTGGTGGGAAGGGTTGCTTGCGGAACCCGAGCCGAATTTTACTCATGAAACCGGTTGCCGGACGTTCGCTCTTTCTGAGATCATGGTGTCTCAAGAGTATGCAGGAAAAGGATTAGCGCATGCTTTGCATGATCGGCTTTTGGCTGCGCGTCCGGAACCGCGAGCGACCCTGCTGGTGGAACTAGACAATATGAGAGCTTACCGCGCATACTTGCACTGGGGCTGGCGCAAAGTGGCACAGTTACGCCCTGGCTGGGCCGATGCGCCAATGTATAACGTGCTTATTTTAACGCTTGAGAGGGCGTGTAAGGATTGAACGGACCTTGGTGTCAGACGGTGGACGCACCACCGCTTTGACCTGCGGTGAGGGGCCTCGTAAGCGGAGCACGTCGACGGCAGCGGCCGTTGCAGCGAGGAGGGCCGAGTGACGGAGCTGGCCGTGCCGACTACACAGCCCCATGACCCTCGCCCACGAGCCGTTGTGGTCTAGGTGGCTGGTGTTTTTCGTCAAATCCCACGGAGAGTAACAGGATTGCGAGCTTCTGACCTGGGACTCATCACTCGTGGTCACCGAGTCTGAGTGCGAAACGGCCGTTTGACACCTGCTGCCTAGGAGACTCGGGTGTGCGGCACGGCGACAGCGGTCAGGCTCATCCGTGAGCTGAACGTGGTGTCGGGTTCGGCAGGTCGGGACCGGAGACCTCCGGACCGGCGGCGCGCATAGGGTCGGCCCCGTGAGGCGAGACCTGACCGCGCGGGCCGCGCCGCTGCGGATGCGGCCCCGGGTGCTGGTGACTGCCAACCCCGGCCTGTCCCGTGATGCGCCTACGGGCACCGAGGCGGTGGTCGTCGGTGGTGGGGTGGCCGGGATCAGCGCGGCCGTGGTGCTGGCAGAGCGCGGCGTCGCCGTCACGCTGGTGGAGGCCGCACCCACGCTCGGCGGGCGGCTAGGGGCATGGCCGCACACGTTGCCCGACGGCACCGAGCAGGTGGTCGAGCACGGGTTCCACGCGTTCTTCCGGCACTACTACACCTGGCGCGCGGTGCTGCGCCGGATCGACCCCCAGTTGGGGTTTTTGCGGGCGGTCGGCGGCTACCCGGTGATCTCGCGGACGTGGCCGCCGGAGGACCTCACCGGCCTCCCGATCGCGCCACCGCTGAACCTGCTGGCGCTGTTCGCGCGCTCCCCCAGCCTGGGGCTGCGCGACCTGCTCGGCTCCGACCAGGCCCTGGCCGCGGAGCTGCTGGCCTACGACCGCGACCACACCACGGCGGCGTTCGACGCGATGCCGGCCGCGGAGTTCCTCGCCGGGCTCGGCATGTCCGACCGTGCCCAGGCGATGCTGTTCGAGGCGTTCGCGCGGTCGTTCTTCGCCAGCCCCGAGGACCTGTCGGCGGGTGAGCTCATCGCGATGTTCCACTACTACTTCCTCGGCAACCCCGAGGGCATCGGCTTCGACGCGCCCGACACCGACTACCTCACCTGCATCTGGGCGCCGTTCGTCGGGTACCTCTACGCCCACGGTGCGCAGGTCCGCACGGCCACGGCAGCGCGCTCAATCGGCCCGACCGACGGACACCGCTGGCGCGTCGAGCTCTCCGACGGCGCGCCGCTGACGACCCGGCACCTGGTGCTGGCCACCGATCCGGGCGGGCTGCGCGACCTGCTCGCCGCCTCCCCCGACACGGCAATTTCGGCGCCACGGCTCGCGAGTAAGGCCGCCGCACTCACCGTCGCGGCGCCGTTCGCGGTCAGCCGGATCTGGCTGGACCGCGACGTCGCCCCCGAGCGGGCCACGTTCAGCGCCGTCAGCCGGGAGCCGACGCTCGACTCGATCACGGTCTACTCGCGGCTGGAACGACCGTCGGCGCAGTGGGCGGAGCGCACCAGCGGTGCGGTGGTGGAGCTGCACTCCTACGCCTGCACCGCTTCCGACGTGGATACGGCCACCGCGCGGATGCGCGCGGAGCTGGCCGCGCTGTGGCCGGAGACGGCCGACGCCCGCGTCGTCCACCTGCAACAACGGCTCGAAGCGACGGCCCCGGCCTTCCCGCCCGGCACAGCGGGCACCCGGCCCGGCGTCGTCGGCGACGCCCGCGGTGTCCGGGTGGCGGGTGACTACGTGGAGACGCCGTTCCTCACCGGGCTGATGGAGCGAGCGTCGGTCTCGGGGGTGCTGGCCGCCAACGACGTGCTCACAGAGGTGGGTGCCGCGCCGGAGGAGATCCGCGGGGTACCGCAGCGCGGGATGCTGGCCGGGCTGCTACCCCGGCGAGCCGCGCGCCACGGGTGAGACTCGCCCCGGCCCTACCGGCCCGTCCTTGACGACAGGTACGCGGCCAGCACCCGTTCCAGCACCGGCCGCAGCCAGGCCGCGAGCGCGGCGGGCTCCTGGGGCCCCCGGACCAACGCGGTGAGCACCAGCCCGTCGAGCACGGCAGCGATCTCCGCGGCCGCAGCATCGGGGTCGGACACTCCCAGCCCGTGCAGCGCCTCCGCACCCAGACGCCGGATTGTGTCGCCGCCCGCGACCAGTGCCGCACGCAAGTCCGGATCGCGGACGGCGGCCAGGCTCAGCTCGTAGCGGGCGAGCGTGCGGTGCCGCTGAGCGGTCGCCATCGCGACACCAAAGCCGGTGAGCACGTCGAGGAGCTTCGCGGGCCCGGCGTCCAGCACGGCCGGTATCTCTACCGCCAGATCGATCTCCACCAGCCGCGTGACACATCCCGCCACCAGCGCGGACCGGCTCCGAAAGTAGTACGACGCGCTGCCGGGCGGGATGCGCGCGGCAGCGTCGACGGCGCGGTGGGTGAGCCCGCGCATGCCGTGTTCAGCAAGCACGTGCAGCGCGCCGTCGAGGATCTCAGTGCGACGGTCGGTCACGTTCCTCTACTTCTGTAGAGTCAGCCGCGGTAGTGTCTCTACAAGCGTAGAGGAGGGAGTCATGATGCGGGTGATTGTGGTCGGAGCGGGCTTGGGTGGGCTGGCCGCGGCGGTAGCGGTGCACCGGGCCGGGCACGCGGTCACGGTGCTGGAGCGCTCACCGGCACTGCGCGAGACCGGCGCCGGGATCGGGATCCTGCCCAACGGCGTGCTCGCGCTCGACGCCCTCGGGCTCGGCGACCCGGTGCGGGCACTCGCCACCCCGCTCGCGGCCGGCAGCGGGCTGCGGGATCGGCACGGCCGCCCGCTGCTGTGCACCGACCAGGCCGTCGTGGCGCGGCGCACCGGGGCTCCGCTCGTCGTCGTCCCCCGCCGCCTGCTGCACGGCCTGCTCGCGGCGGCATTACCCGAGATGACGGTTCGCACCAGCTGCCCGGTCACCGCGCTCCGGGACACGGCCGGGCAGGTCGAGGTCGTGGGCACCGGCTCGGCCGACGCCGTGGTCGTCGCCGACGGCGCGGGGAGCCGGCTGCGTGCCACGCTCTTCCCCGACCATCCTGGCCTCGCCGGATCCGGGGAGCACGCCGCCCGCGCCATCGCCCCGACCGCTCCGCCCGATGTGCCGGTGGCCGCTGGGGAGATACTCGACCATCGCACAGGTGATCGCTTCGGCTGCCTGCCGATGGCGGACGGCGGGGTGTACTGGTACGCAACCTGGCGGAACGAGGCTCCTGACGCGGCGTCCGCGCGGCACGGCTGGCTGCGTGACCGGCGCGCCGACTGGCACCCGTGCGCGGCCGCGCTGATCGACGCCACCGCTCCCGCCGACGTCTACGTCGACGAGACCGCGCAGCTGGTCCGGCCGCTGCCGACGCTCGCCGTCGGGCGGGTGGCGCTGCTCGGCGACGCCGCGCACGCCATGACCCCCGATCTCGGGCAGGGCGCCTGCCAGGCGTTCGAGGACGCCGTCACCCTCGGCGCGGTGCTGCGCGGCACCGAGCCCGACGACGTCGCGGCGGCGCTGGCGCGTTACGACGCGCACCGCCGTCCGCGTACCACCGCATTGCAGCGGCAAGCCCGCCGGATGCACCGGCTGCTCACCCTGCGTGGCCCGCAGGCCCGGCTGCGCGATGCCGCGCTCCGGCGCGTCCCGACACCGATCGTCACCCGGGCGCTCACCACGCAGTTCCGCTTCGACCCCGAACCGGCCCCGGAACGGGTAGGAACCCTCAGGCGCCCGTAGCCAGCACGTTCTGGTCGGCCAGTGCCTCGACGACCGCACCCGCGATCGCGATCATGCCCAGCGCGTTGGGGTGCACCGGAGCTGCGGGCGAGGTGGGGGCCAGACCCTCGATCCACTTCTTGCCGGGCGGCTGGCAGGCGTCATGACCGATCGTCGGTGTGTAGGTGTCGACGTAGTTCACACCGGCGGCGTCGGCCTCGTCGGCGAGCATCGCGTTGAGCCGCTTCTCGGTGTCGCGCAGGTAGGCCACGTCGCCCGGGCTGAAGGGGACCGTGGGGAAGCAGCCGGGCCCGGTGTCGGGCAGGATCGCCGGGTACCCGGCCAGCAGCACGCGCGCGTCCGGGGAGCGCTGCTGGATGCCGTCCAGGGCCGCCTCGATCTTCGGTGCAGTCGCGTCGATACGTGCGGCGAGCTGGTCGGTGCCACCTGCGGTGAAGAAGTCCTTGCAGGCCTCACCGAAGGGCTGGCGCGGCGAGCGGACCGCGCACTCGTTGATGATCGAGGCGAAACCGATGTCGTTGCCGCCCATGGTGATCGTGACCAGGTCGGTGTCGGCCGAGAGCGCGTCGAACTGCGGAGGGTTGACCCCGAACAGCACCGACTGCGACGCGGCGAGGTTGTCCGTGGTGGCCCCGCTGCAGCTGACATCGCGGAAGGCGGGCACCCCGATGGTCTCCGCCACCAGCGACGGGTAGTTCCGGTTGGAGCGCAGGCATCCGGCGGGCAGCCCGGTCTGCAGCGGGATGAGCGGGCCGGAGGCATAGGAGTCGCCGAGCGCGACGTAGCTCTGGGCGGGTAACCCCGTGGACGGCGCGGCCGCAGCCGGCGCGGCCGCCGCCACAACCGTGACAAGGGCCACCGCGCAGGCGCCGACCACCGTGCGACCGAGCGCAGCCCGACGTGGTCCTCGACGGCGAAACGGGGAGGTCCAACGGGCCGAGTGCAGACGAGTCACAGACCTGACAGTGCGCAACTCGCCGCCTCCTGCTCACCAGCCACCTGCCCCGACGGCAGATCCGCTTCGGAGTCGAGCCTGTACCCGAGCCCGGAGCGGGCCGCAACCTACCACGTCCTCGCCGATGCGAAGGGAGCCACCTCCCGCCGGTCAGGGCGTCCCGGTGACCAGCGGCCAGAGGCCGTCCGGACCGGCCGCGAGCACGGTGGCGCCGACCTCGGCGTTCCACTCGGCGTCGGATCCGTCCTCGTCGCGCCACGCCCACAGCCGGGTCGTGACCAGCCGCAGGTCGTGCTCACGGGTGAAACCGATGGCGCCGTGTACCTGGTGCGCGATCCGGGCGACCACGCCGGCCGCCTCGCCGGTGCGAGCCTTCGCGGCGGCAATCGCGAGCCGGGTGGACGCGGCCAGGACGCCGTCGGCGGTGGCCACCCCGGCCGCCGCCTCCGCGGCCGCCGCAGCCGCCGCGACCTCGGCCGCGGCGAGGGCGAGCTGCTGCTGAACGGCTTGGAAGCGACCGATCGGACGGCCGAACTGCACCCGCTCCCCCGCATACCCGACGGCGGCGGCCAGCGCGCCCCGGACCGCCCCGGCGAGGAGCTGGGCCCGGCCGAGCGCGGCCCGCAGCCGCAGCTCCGCGGCCGCCCCCGCGGGCACCGGGGCCACCTCGCCGTCCGCGATCGTCCCGCTGACGGCGACCGCGTCGCGCGGCTCCTCGGCGACGTTGACCCCATCGGTGACGGTGCCCATGTCCGGTCTTACTGCGACAACGTGCTCGGGGGTCAGGACGACGATCCCCGCAGCGGCTCGCGCCCACGGCACACGGTGCAGCGTGCCCGACACCCGCCAGCCGCCGTCGCCGCGCTCGATCTTCAGCCCCGCCGCCACGGCCGTCAGCGGGCCCGCCGGCACTGCGATACCGGCGGTGTGCAGCAGCCACCCCGCGAGCAGGTCGGTCTCCGCCAGCGGCACCCGCGCGGCGTGCGCCCCGGCCGCAGCCAGGACGACGGCGGCATCGGAGAAGGTGCCCGCGCTGCCGCCCGCGTCCGCAGGCAGGGTCAGTCGGGCGAGCCCGGTGCTCTCCAGGATCTTCCACAGGCCCGCGTCGAAGCCGACGCCCGAGGACCCCGTCTCGGCGAAGACCGACGCGGCCAGCTCCCCCAGCTCGGTGCTCACCGCAGCCCCATCCCGCGTGCGACGATGCCGCGCAGCACCTCGTTGGTGCCGCCACGCAGGGTGAACCCGGGCGCGTGCAACACGGCGTCGGCGAGCAGCCGCGCGTAACCGGCCTCGGCGCCGGGATCGGGTGGGATCGCGACCAGCAGTCGGGCCGCGTCGATCACCTCGTTCTCGTAGCGCGTGCCGAGGTCCTTCACCAGCGCGGCGGCGAGCTCCGGAGCCTGTCCCGACTGCAGCGATCCGGCGACGGCCAGCGACATCCGGCGCAACGTCCACAGTCGCGCGACGAGCGCCCCGATCTCCCGTTCGGCGCCGCTGGCGCCGGCCAGCTCCCCCAGCAGCGCCACGAGCAGCGGGAACGTCGACAAGAACCGCTCGGGTCCGCTGCGCTCGAAGGCCAGCTCGCTGGTCACCTGCCGCCAGCCGGCGCCGGGCTCGCCGAGCACCATGGCGTCGGGCACGAACACGCGGTCGAACACGACCTCGTTGAAGTGGTGCGCGCCGGTCAACAGCGGGATCGGCCGGATCGTCACCCCGGGCGAGTCGAGCTCGACGATGAACTGGGACAGGCCCGCGTGCCGGTCCCGCTCGTCGCGCGGCGCCGAGCGGGCCAGGGCGAAGAACGCGTGCGCGCGATGGGCGCCGGAGGTCCACACCTTGGTGCCGGTGAGCTCCCAACCACCCTCGACCGGCACGGCCTTCGTGCGCACCGCCGCGAGGTCGGACCCGGCGTCGGGCTCGCTCATCCCGATGCCGAAGTACACCTCGCCCGCGGCGATCCCGGGCAGGAACCGCCGGCGCTGTGCCTCGGTACCGAACCGCATCAGGGTCGGGCCGATCTGGCGGTCGGCGATCCAGTGCGCCGCCACCGGCGCACCCGCCGCGAGCAGCTCCTCGGTGACCACGTAACGCTCCAGCGGCGAGGCGCCCCGGCCGCCGTAGACGGTGGGGATCGTCATGCCCAGCCAGCCGCGGCGGCCGAGCTCGGCGGTGAAGCGCTCGTCCCACCCGGACAGCCACACGTCCACCCGCGGGGTCCAGGCTCCCGCGGCCCGCTCCTGGGCGAGGAACGCCCGCACGTCGGCCCGCAGCGCCGCCGCGTGCGGGGGGAGGTCGACCGGTGGCGGTATCAGGGTGGGCAAACTCGCCCGCTTCCCCGTCACGTTGCTCGCCTAGTGGTCATCAGGCCGGTCCGCGCAGCCTGGGCAGCACGTCCTCGGAGAACTGGGTGAGGAAACGCTCCTGGTCGTGGCCCGGCCCGTGGAACACCAGGTGGTTCAGCCCGGCGTCGAGGTAGGGCGTGATCTGGGCGACCGCGTCGTCCGGGTCGGACGCCACGATCCACCGCCGGGCCACCTGCTCGATCGGCAGCTCGTCGGCCAGCCGCTCCATCTCCAGGGACGTGTCAACGCTGCTCTTCTGTTCCGGGGTGAGCGACAGCGGCGCCCAGAAACGGCAGTTCTCCAGGGCCGCGGCGGGGTCGCGGTCGTAGGACAGCTTGATCTCGATCATCTTGTCGATCTCGGCCGGGTCGCGCTCCGCCGCCGCGGCGCCCGCGGCCACCGCGGGCATCAGCTTCTCGGTGTAGAGGTCCATGCCCTTCCCGGAGGTGCAGATGAAACCGTCACCGGCCCGGCCGGCGTACTTGGCCACGACCGGACCGCCCGCCGCGACGTACACCGGCACCGGCCGCTCCGGCTTGTCATAAATCGTCGCGCCGACGGTCGTGTAGTAGTCGCCCCGAAACGACACGTCCTCGCCCGTCCACAGCTCGCGCATCAGCCGGACGACCTCGCGCAGCCGGGCGAACCGCTCGGAGAACTCCGGCCACTCCAACCCGGAGACGGCGATCTCGTTGAGCGCCTCGCCGGTGCCGACACCGAGCAGCACGCGGCCGGGGTAGAGCACCCCCAGCGTCGCGAACGTCTGGGCCAGCACCGCCGGGTTGTACCGGAAGGTCGGCGTCAGCACCGAGGTGCCGAGCTGGATCCGCGACGTCCGCTCCCCCACCGCAGCCAGCCAGCTCAGGGCCGACGGCGCGTGCCCGCCCGCGTGGCGCCACGGCAGGAAGTGATCGGACACGACGGCGCTGTCCAGGCCCACCTCCTCGGCCCGCACCGCGTACTCCACGAGCTCCCGCGGCGCGAACTGCTCCGCCGACGCCTTGTAGCCGATCCGCAATCCCACGTCCCTCAGCCCTTCGGGGTTGCCCGGTGCTCCTGGCACCAGCCTGCTACGGACGGTCGATCTCGGCTACCGCCGGACACCCACCCACCGTGCCAACCCCGAAGGGAGCTCGGTAGTCGGTGATGATCGCGGTGATGTCCTGCGCTGGTCACGGTAGGCGCGGACGACGAAGTCGGGGCGCCACCAGCGGTGGGACATCAGCCGGCAACGACGGCAGTGCGCCGGTGTCGGTCCTGACGGCGGCAGCTCGATCCCACGCCTGCACCTGCGGCACCGTGATCTCACGTGCACGGGAACCTGATCTGCCATCGGCTTTACAAGGCGGCTGCGCGAGGCGGCCGAGGATGGGCAGCGGAACAACGTTCTCGGCTCAGGGCGTGTCTGGTGGATCTTGTTTGGTGGGGTTGCGGAGCCAGATCTTGATCGAGGCCACGTCGATGGTGCCCCGGAAGACGAGCTCGCGCTTGTCGGTGCCCATGACCACCGCGCGGAAGCCCTTGAGCGTGGTGAACTCCCGCTCGGTGGTGTCGCGGCCCTTTTGTAGGCCTCGGTGTCGAACGCCGGTGCTCGCCCACCGGCCGAGCCCGTGGCCAGCCGGGTCCTCTGCTGGTCGCTCCTCCCCGGGACCGTCGCCTTGATCCCGCGCCACCGCAGGTGAGAGCGGAACCTCCGGGTCGCCTACGCCTTGTCCGCCGACAGCCCACCGAGTCGAGTCCGAGACCCGCCACACCCGGTCCGGCGGATCCACAGCCGACCCGTCAACGGCTCGAACGCCAGACAGTCACGACGCCGGCCCGCGGTGATCCCCTGAGCCAACGGCAGGCACCGGACGCCGGCCGGCAGGTGAACCCTCGTGCTCAACCCACCGCGGGACCACCCCCACCCCTCCCGATCAAGGCGAACCACCGGCAGAGCCGCCTGCTCCGACTCCTGCCCAGCCGCCGGCTCCGGCTCAACCGCAGGCTCCGACGCCGGCTCGGCCGCAGCACTCTCGTCGTTCGACCCAACCCCCTTGTGCCCTGGACAGGATCCGGCACGACCGGCGGTTCCGCGACCGGGGCGGCCGGCAACGATGCCGCCCGGCCCGCCGGGATGTCCTGAGGCGGCTCACGGCGCGCCCCCGGCGGCGCGCTGATACGCCCGGACCACGTCGCATCCACCCCGACCACCCACTCCGAGCCCTGGTCACCGCCGCGTCCCGCCCGCGACCGGTCCAGGATCCCCTCCCCCGTGCCATCACCTGACCAGCGTCGATGCCGTGAGTACACGGTCTTCGGATCCCCGTAGGCCAGCGGCGGATCCCGCCACGGCGCTCCCGTGCGAGTCCGCCACAACACCCCGTCGACCACCGACCGGTGACCGACCCACCGCCCACCCCGACGCGGTACCCGACCCGGCGGCAACGGCTCCAGACGCTCCCACTCCACGTCGGTCAGATCATGACGACCAAGACCTACCGCACCCGAACATCAAGATCCCGCAGACACGCCCCTAGCACACGCCACGGCCGAAGCAGGGACGTCGCCTGGAGTAAACATTCAGTACGTCGTGTGACCTGCGGTTGAGCGCTCGGTGAGGTGGGCTGGCGCTCGGTGGCGGTGGTCGGTGGTGTGGTGGTCGGGGTGGCGGTTGATGTTGTGGGGGTGTCGGTCGCACCGGTGATCGACTGAT
>JBBSQN010000035.1:0-38350 GCA_038257875.1 Mycobacteriales bacterium | reverse complement strand
CCCGCCCCCCCCCCCCCCCCGCCCGCGCCCCGCGCCCCCCCCCGCGGCCCCCCGCCCCCCCGGCCCCCCCCCGGGGGGGGCCCCGGGGCCGGTCATCACACAACTCCATGACGCCACGCCTCCGGCAGACGATCCGCCGGTCCTCGGTAGTGGCTCCCGGGTCTGCCGCCAGCGGCGGCACCACACCCCGGGGGCTTCGATCGAAGACCGGCTCGGCGCAGGATCCTTCCGGTGTGGCGTGGGTCTGCCTCCAGAAAGAGGAGATGTCCACTTCATGACCGATCCGATCGAGAACGTGCACGAGACCAGTGCCGTCATCGACAACGGGAGTTTCGGCTCCCGCACCATCCGATTCGAGACCGGGCGCCTCGCGCGCCAGGCCGCCGGATCCGTCGTCGCCTACCTGGACGACGAGACCATGCTGCTGTCGGCCACCACGGCGTCGAAGCACCCCAAGGAGCACTTCGACTTCTTCCCCCTCACGGTGGACGTCGAGGAGCGCATGTACGCCATCGGGAAGATCCCCGGCTCGTTCTTCCGCCGGGAGGGCCGTCCGGGCACCGACGCGATCCTGACCTGCCGGCTCATCGACCGGCCGTTGCGCCCCTCGTTCGTCGAGGGCCTGCGCAACGAGATCCAGATCGTCGTCACGATCCTGTCGCTGGACCCGCAGGACCCCTACGACGCGTTGGCGATCAACGCCGCGTCGGCGTCCACGCAGCTCGCTGGCCTGCCGTTCACCGGCCCGATCGGCAGCGTGCGAGTGGCGCTGGTGGACGGCCAGTGGGTCGCGTTCCCGACCCACGACCTGCTTGAGCGCGCCGTGTTCGACATGGTCGTCGCGGGGCGGGTCGTCGGCTCCGGGGACAGCGCCGACGTGGCCATCATGATGGTCGAGGCCGAGGCCACCACCTCCACGATCGAGCTCGTCGCCAGCGGCGCCCAGGCGCCCACCGAACAGGTCGTCGCGTCCGGGCTGGAGGCGGCCAAGCCGTTCATCCGCAGCCTCTGCGTGGCCCAGCAGCAGCTGGCCGACGCCGCCGCGAAGCCGACCGGCGAGTTCCCGACCTACCCGGCCTACCGGCCCGACGCCTTCGAGGCCGTCTCCGCGGCCGCGGCCGACGACCTGGCCCAGGCGCTGACGATCGCCACCAAGCAGGAGCGCGAGTCGCGCCTCGACGAGATCAAGATCGCCGTGCTCGACAGGCTCGGGGAGCAGTTCGAGGGCCGCGAGTCCGAGCTCGGCGCGGCGTTCCGCGGGCTGAACAAGAAGCTGGTGCGCCAGCGCATCCTCCGCGACCAGGTGCGCATCGACGGCCGTGGCCTCACCGACATCCGGCCGCTCTCGGCCGAGGTCGAGGTCATCCCGCGGGCGCACGGCTCGGCACTGTTCGAGCGCGGCGAGACCCAGATCATGGGCGTCACGACGCTGAACATGCTGCGCATGGAGCAGCAGATCGACTCGCTCGGCCCGGAGACGCACAAGCGTTACCTGCACCACTACAACTTCCCGCCGTACTCGACCAACGAGACCGGCCGGGTGGGCTCGCCGAAGCGTCGCGAGATCGGCCACGGCGCGTTGGCCGAGCGGGCGCTGCTGCCCGTGCTGCCCACGCGCGAGGAGTTCCCCTACACCATCCGGCAGGTCTCCGAGGCGCTGGGCTCCAACGGTTCCACGTCGATGGGCTCGGTCTGCGCGTCCACGATGTCGCTGCTCAACGCCGGTGTGCCGGTGAAGGCGCCGGTCGCGGGCATCGCGATGGGCCTGGTCTCCGACGAGGTCGACGGCGCGATGCGCTACGTCGCGCTCACCGACATCCTCGGTGCCGAGGACGCCTTCGGCGACATGGACTTCAAGGTCGCCGGCACCGCGGAGTTCGTCACGGCGCTGCAGCTCGACACCAAGCTCGACGGGATCCCCTCCGAGGTGCTGGCCGCGGCGCTGAGCCAGGCCCGCGACGCCCGGCTGACGATCCTCGAGGTCATCGGCGAGGCGATCGACCGGCCCGACGAGATGAGCCGGTACGCCCCGCGCGTCACCGCGATCAAGGTCCCGATCGACAAGATCGGCGAGGTCATCGGTCCGAAGGGCAAGATGATCAACTCGATCACGGAGCAGACCGGTGCCGACATCTCGATCGAGGACGACGGCACCATCTACGTGGGCGCGGCCGACGGCCCGTCCGCGGAAGCGGCAATCGGAATGATCAACGCGATCGCGAACCCGCAGCTGCCCAAAATCGGTGAGCGGTTCCTGGGCACGGTGGTCAAGACTGCCGCCTTCGGCGCCTTCGTCTCGCTGGTGCCGGGCAAGGACGGCCTGGTGCACATCTCGAAGCTGGGCAACGGCAAGCGGATCGGCAAGGTCGAGGACGTCGTCGCGGTCGGTGACAAGATCCGCGTCGAGGTCTCCGACATCGACAACCGCGGCAAGATCAGCCTGGTGCCGGTCGGTGAGGACAGCGCGACCGAAACCGCCGAAACCGCCGAAACCGCCGAAACCGCCGAAACCGCCGAAACCGCCGAGCTTGCCGCACCTGCCGAGACCGCCGAGGTGCCCGCGAGTTGACCGATCTCGTCGGCGCTGACGGTCCGCTCGCACGCGCGCGCACGCCGGGGACGGGAGCGCTCGCCCCCGGCACCGCGCGGACCGTCAACGAAGCGCGTCTCGGCACCGCGCGCGCCGAGCTGCCCGGCGGGCTGCGGGTCCTCACCGAGACGGTGCCCGGTGTCCGCTCGGTGTCGCTCGGGATCTGGATCGGCATCGGTTCCCGTGACGAGACACCGCAGCAGGCCGGCGCCGCGCACTACCTCGAGCACCTGCTGTTCAAGGGCACCCGGCGGCGCACCGCTGCGGCGATCGCCGAGGAGTTCGACGCCGTGGGCGGCGAGCTCAACGCGTTCACCGCCAAGGAATACACCTGCTACTACGCGCACGTGCTCGACACCGACCTGCCGCTCGCGGTCGACATGCTCGCCGACGTCGTCACCGACGCGGTGCTCGCCCCGACCGACGTCGAGGTGGAGCGCGGGGTGGTCCTCGAAGAGATCGCCATCCGTGACGACGACCCCGAGGACCTGCTCGGCGAGCTGTTCGACGAGGCCCTGTTCGGCGAGCATCCCCTGGGCCGGTCGGTACTCGGCTCCGAGGAGTCGATCCGGGCGATGAGCCGCAAGACCCTGCACGGCTTCTGGCGCGGCGAGTACACGACGCCGCGGATGGTGGTGGCGGCCGCCGGGAACCTCGAGCACGAGCGCGTCGTCGAGCTGGTGGCCGCGGCCCTGAGCGAGGCCGTGGCGCGGACGGGCGCGGACGCCACCCCGGTCGAGCCCCGCCGTCCGGCGCCTGCGGTGCTCGCCGGCGGCCCGGGGCTGGTGCTGCGGTCCGAGGACACCGAGCAGGCGCACCTCATGCTCGGCGTCCCGGGCCTGTCACGGCACGACCCGCGCCGCGTCGCGCTCACGGTGCTCAACAGCGCGCTCGGTGGCGGGCCGAGCTCCCGGCTGTTTCAGCAGGTCCGCGAGCAGCGCGGGCTGGCCTACTCGGTGTACTCGGCCATCACCGGCTACGCCGACGCGGGCAGCGTCGCGGTCTACGCCGGCTGTGCTCCGGAACGGCTTGAGGAGGTCACGGTCGTGGTGCGCGCGGTGCTCGCCGAGGTCGCGGCCGGCGGGCTCACCCCGGCCGAGGTGGTGCGCGCCCAGGGCTCCCTGCGCGGCGGTCTGGTCCTGGGCCTGGAGGACACGCCGTCGCGGATGAACCGCCTCGGCCGCTCCGAGCTCGATCACGGCCGGCAGCGCACGATCGCCGAGAGCCTCGACCGCATCGCGGCCGTCACCGGAGAACAGGTCGCCGAGGTGGCCCGGGAACTGCTGGCGGCCCCGCTCACGGCCGCGGTGGTGGGCCCCTACGACGCGGAGGACGAGCTCCCGGCCGCGCTGCGAGCTCTCGCCTGAGCACAGTGCTCGTGCGCGGAGACCGTCGCCGGGGCGACGGTCTCCGCGCACAGGTATCAATGTCTGTGGACCGCCACCCGGGCGGGGCGTACGGAGCGGCTCGCCACCTGGAGTCCGGGCTCCAGCAGCGCCGCTACGGTGCGGTCCGCAGCCGGATCGTCGGTCACGACGGTCTCGGCGGCCTCCATCGTGGTCGCGGTGAACGTCGCGCCGGCCGTAGGAGCTACCACGACCCCGCCACGTCCGGCCAGCAGCCGCTCCAGGCCCGCGGCCATGGTCGTGAACGCGGCGCACTCCCGCCGGGACCGGGCGGTGTCGGCGCAGGTCAGTGCGTCAACGTGCAGGGCATGCAACTCCACCAGCAGCGAGATGTCCGGGTTGGCTCCCGCGGTGCGGGCGTCGGCGAGCTCACCGAGGGTCGTGGACTGCCGGGACATCAGCCGGGCGAGGTCGTCCACCTTGTCCGCGATGTCGCGCAGCGAGGGCTCCGTCACCTATCCGATAGTATCGCTAGGCTTCGGACGTGGCCGTTCACGGTATCGATCTCGGGACCACAAACTCCGCTATCGCCCGCACGGGTCCCGACGGGCGGCCGCAGGTGCTTGCAGGCCTGTCAGGCGAGCCGACGACACCGTCGGTGGTGCTGTTCGTCTCGCCGGGCGAGCACGTCGTCGGGGAGGGTGCCCGCCGCGAGGCCCGGCTCGATCCCGAACATGTGTGCGCTCTGGTCAAGCGCCGGATGGGCGACGCACAGTGGCGGTTCGTCGCGCACGGCAAGGCCTGGTCGGCACCGGCGGTGTCGGCGCTGATCCTGCGCAGCCTGGTGGCCGACACCGGGTTCACCACCGGCGAGGAGCCGACGGCCGCGGTGATCACGGTGCCCGCCTACTTCGGTGACGAGGAGCGGCGAGCCACGGTGCTGGCTGGTACCTACGCGGGCCTCGATGTCGTCGACGTGCTGTCCGAGCCCATCGCCGCCGCGCTGGCGTACGGTTTCGGCCGCTTCGACGGCCGTCTCGAGCTCAGCAAGGCCGACCACGAGACCGTGCTCGTCTACGACCTCGGTGGCGGCACGTTCGACGTCACCGTCATCGAGCTCGCCGACCGGCGGATCTCTGTGCTTGCGGTGGAGGGTGACCACCAGCTCGGTGGTGCCGACTGGGACGAGCGCGTCGCGCTGCACCTGTCGCGCCGGTTCTGCGCTGACAACCCCGCAGCCGAGGACCCGCTCGACGACTCCGCCGGCGCGCAGGCGCTGGTGCTGGCGGCGGAGCGGGCCAAGCACCAGCTTTCGGACGCCGAGCACACTGATGTTGTCATCGCACACGACGGCGCACGCTCGACGGTGCCGATCACCCGCGCGGAGCTGGCGGAGCTGACCGCGTCGCTGCTGCACCGCACGATCGACCTCACGCGCGGATGCCTCGCCGAGGCAGCTCGCCGCGGCGTCTCCCGCGTCGACCGGGTGCTGCTCGTCGGAGGTTCCTCGCGCATGCCTGCGGTCGCCGACGCCCTCCGCCGTGAGCTCGATCTCGACCCCCGCCTGCATGACCCCGAGCTCGCCGTGGCCCGCGGCGCGGCGTTGTACGGGGAGAAGAAGGAACTGGAGCGCATGGTCGAGGCCGACCTGCGCACCCGGGGCAGGCTCCGGGACGGCGCGCCCCTGGAGGACGCCGCATCCGGAGATCTCGACGGCTCCTGCCGCCGCGTGGCCGACGCCTTGCGCGTGCCGCTGGCGCAGGTCCGCCGTGCGGTGGAGATCCAGGTCGACACCGTCGTCTCCCGTGGTTTCGGGGTGCTCGCGGTGAACGCTGCGGTCGGCAGGCTGGAACCGTCCTGGTTGGTGCACCGCAACGACCGGCTCCCGATCCGCACCAGCCGCTCCTACGGCACGATGCGCACCGATCAGTCCGAGATCCAGATCACCGTCGTCGAGCAGCAGGGGCAGGCCGAGTCCACGCGCCCGGAGGACGCCAAGGTGCTGATCGCCGGGGAGATCACCGGCATCCCGCCCGGCTACCCGGACGGCAGCGAGGTGCGGCTGACCTTCGAGATGGGATTCGACGGCGTGCTGCACGTCACGGCGTTCCACGTCGACGCGGGCATCCCGTTGACACTCGCCGCGACGACGGGCGCGACGCTGTCGCAGGCCGAGGTCGCCCGGGAACGCGAGCAGCTCGGGAGGACGCGCCGCCGTGAATGAGCTGGCCCCGTTCGACGCCAACGACTACCGCAAGCGGGTGCTCGCCGCTGTCGAGCGCCGCGGCGGGCCGGACACCTCAGACGTGTTCGAGCTCTACGACCTGCCGGTGGACGGCGACCTCGGCGACCTCGCCGTCGCCGAGCGGGTCGAGACGGTGTGGGCGGCATGGCAGCGCCAGCGCGACCATCCCAAGTACCGGGTGCTGGTCGGGCTGCTGGTCGAGGGGCATCCAGAGCGCAGCGCGGAGCTGCTCGACGCCGGGCGGCGTCGAGCAGCGGCTGCGAGGGTGGCGGTCCAGCGGCAACAGCGCGACACGGCCCGCTACGAGCTGCTCGACGCCGCGATCGCCCGGCTGGTCGACCGACACGGCGGGGTACCGCGCGACAAGGTCGAGGGTCTCTACGAGGTCGGCGCGCTCGCCGGGTTGGATCGCGGTGAGGTCGCGGACCGACTGCGGCAGCGTCGGGTGATCGACCCGCCCGGACCGGCTGGCGAACCCGGGATCCGGCCCGAGCGCCGCCGTCAGGTCCGCGCGCTGCTCGACGAGTTCGGGCGCCTCACCGACAGTTCCGCACCCGCGCCGCCGACGCTGCTCGCCCTGCTCGGGTTGCCGCCCCACGCGTCGCCGGAGCAGGTCCGCGCGAGCGCCGCGGCGTGGCGCTCCCGTGCCCGGGAGCTGCCGCCCGATCGGTTGCGCGCGGTCGTCGACGAGCTGCTCGTGCACGTCGGTGCGCTCGTCGAGCCCGGTCGCGCGGCCGTCGAGGCCTACCTGGCCGCGGTGGCCGCCGACGTCGCCGACCACCTGCGCCCGCGGGTGCGGGCGGCGGTGCTGGTGGAGGACCGGCTCGTCGCCGATGACCACGTGCACCTGCTGGACGAGGCGGTCGCGCTCGGCCTGGACCGGCAGCGAGCCACAGCCGTGCTGGCGGCCCTGGTCGCGGAGCTGGGCACCACGATCGAGACTGCGGAGCAGGTGCCCCCGTCGTCGCGACGGGAGCCGGCCCGTCCCTGGGAGGAGCCGCTCAAGGCCGCCCGGGCCGCACTGCGGACCGGGCGACCCGCGCAGGCCCAGCGTCTGGTCGAGCAGGCCCGACGGGCCGCGGGAGCCGACGGCAGCACCCCGGTCCGTGCGGTGGCCGACGAGGTCGCCGCCGTGCTCGCCGACGCCGACCTGCGCTGGCGAGCCGCTGCCACCGCTGGCGCGGCCCGGCGCTGGACCGAGGCACTGGAGCACCTCGAGCATCTCGCCCGCACGGCCGCCGACGTCCCCGGAACCGATGATCGCGAGGAGCTGCTCGCCCGGGCCCGCAGTGAGGTCGAGCGCGCCGACCGGGCTGTCGCCGCCGCCGAGGTCGGCCCGGAGTCCGACCTCGCGCGGGCGCTGCTGGCCGTGCTCGCCGCGTGCCCACAACACCCGGGTGCGCTCGCCGCGCTCGACCGGATCCCACTCGCCCCGCCCGCCTGGGTGAGTGCTGTCCGGGACGCTCGCGGCGACGTGGTGGTGCTCTGGGCCGCCTCCGTCACCCCGGAGGTCACCTACCGGGTCAGCAGGTGTCGTCCCGACGGTTCCTGGCAGGTCGTCGGCCGGGTCTCCGGTACCTCCGTGGAGGACGGCGGTGCCCCGCCCGGTGTCGAGGCGCCCGTGTACGCGGTGGCCGCGCTGCAGGTCGGGCGCACCTCGGTGGAGACCCGATCGGATGCCGTGCCGGAGCCCACAACCCCCGCGCGCACCACATCGCCCGCCCCGAACGCAGTCCCCCCGGTGCCCGGCGCCGTGCGCGCCGTACGCGCCGCGGGCGGGTCGGTCGAGGTGAGCTGGACCGGCCATGGGGACGCCGAGTACCGCGTGTGCTGTCTCGTCGGGGACGGGCGGTGGCGGGTGGTCGGCCGGACCCGCGCCACATCAATGGAGGACGGTGGTGCGTCGCAGGGGCCGGTGCCGGTGTACGCGGTGAGCGCGGCCGCGGGTGGCGTCCGATCCGCCGAGGGTCGCTCCGACGGCCGGAACAGCTGACGCGGGTGTGTGCCCGGCGAGCCGTGCAGGCACACTGGACTCACGGCCCGCTCTCCGACCGGGGAGCGGGTGCGGTCGTTGACGGAGACAGGAACAAGGAACAGGGGATATGAACCTTCGGATCTTCGGCTTGTCCTACGCGGTGACGGTGCTCGCGCTCGTCGCCGCATTCTTCTACGGCGGACCCGAGGCGCTGATCCTCTGCGCGATCCTGGGCATCCTGGAGATCTCGCTGTCGTTCGACAACGCGGTCGTCAACGCCACCGTGCTGGAGCGGATGAGCGCGTTCTGGCAGCGCATCTTCCTGACGATCGGCATCCTGATCGCGGTGTTCGGGATGCGGCTGGTGTTCCCGCTGGTCATTGTCGGCATCACCGCGAACCTCAACCCGATCGAGGCGCTGAGCCTGGCGTTCGAGCGGGGCGACCCCGAGGAGCCCGGTACCTACGGCTTCCTGCTGCACGAGGCCTACCCGCAGATCGCCGCGTTCGGCGGCATGTTCTTGTTCCTGCTGTTCCTCGACTACATGTTCGAGGAGCGCGAGATCACCTGGCTCACCTGGCTGGAGCGCCCGCTCGCGAAGATCGGCCAGCTCAGCCGGCTTTCGGTCGTCATCGCCGTCGTCGTGCTCGTCGTGCTCGCCAACTACCTCGCCACCGACCCGGCCGTCGTGCTGGTCGCCGGCTCCCTCGGGCTCGTCACGTACCTGTTGGTGCACGGCCTGGGTAACTTCTTCGACCAGGCCAGCCAGGCGCAGCTGGCGGACGGCGAGGACTCCGACGCGCCCTCGACCAACGGCCGTGGTCCGTCCCAGCTGGTCAAGGCCACCGGCAAGGCCGGGTTCTTCCTGTTCCTCTACCTCGAGGTGCTCGACGCCGCGTTCTCCTTCGACGGCGTGATCGGTGCGTTCGCCATCACCACCGACCCGATCATCATCGCGCTGGGCCTCGGCCTGATCGGCGCGATGTTCGTGCGGTCGCTCACCGTGTACCTGGTGCGGAAGGGCACGCTGGCCGACTACGTGTACCTGGAGTCCGGGGCGCACTGGGCCATCGGCGCGCTCTCGGCGATCCTGCTCATCGGCATCGGCTACGAGGTGAACGAGATCATCACCGGCCTCCTCGGCGTCGCCATCATCGGCGCGGCCTTCCTGTCCAGCGTCCTGCGCAACCGACGGCTTGCGGCCGAGGGCGCCGGCCCCGGGAAGGCGGCCGACGAGCCGGCCGCCGACCGCACCGGCGTGTAACTGCCATCCACCGGCGAAAGGGGTATGTGTGTCCGTCAACATGACCAAGGGCCAGAAGGTGTCGCTCGCCAAGCGTGGCGGTGGCAGCCTGACCGTGGTCCGCATGGGGCTGGGCTGGGACGCGGTGCGCAAGCGCGGCCTGTTCGGATCGAAAGCGCAGACGATCGACCTCGACGCGTCGGCGCTGCTGTTCGACGCGGGCAACACCCTGGTGGACGCGGTCTGGTTCCGTCAGCTCCGCAGCCAGGACGGCTCTGTGCAGCACACGGGCGACAACCTCACCGGCGCGGGGGAGGGCGACGACGAGTCGATCATCGTCGACCTCACCCGGCTCTCGACCGCGGTCACCCAGATCGTGTTCACCGTGAACTCGTTCACCGGCCAGGACTTCTCGCAGATCGAGAACGCGTTCTGCCGCCTGGTCGACGAGACCACCGATCAGGAGCTGGCCCGCTACGAGCTGTCCGGCTCCGGGCAGCACAACGCGCAGATCATGGCGAAGGTGTCTCGCGGCGCGGGCGGCGAGTGGACGATGACGGCGATCGGAGCCATCGCGACCGGTCGCACGTTCCAGGACCTGCTGCCGGCCACGGTGGGCCACCTCTGAGGCGATGACGCGCGGGTGCCCCGGGTGGGGCCCCGCCCGTCAGCACGCCGGCCGCTGGCCCCCGGCCACTCACCGCCGAGATCGGTGCGACGGATGGGCCCGGCTCCGCCGCTGAGCAGCGACGAAGGGCACGTCGGCTCCACGACCATTTCAAGATCGTCTATGTGGGTCGGGATACCGCCTCGACCTGTGGTGGCCAGGTCCTGTCCAGCAGTCTGCAGCCACACGTCGGCGTCGTCGATCATGGAGCAGGCGACTGCGCAGGCCCCACCTTGGGGCGATCTTGAAATAGCCCGGGACGTCGGCCCGCATGCCCCGGATGCGGCGGGGCAGTGTTGCATCCCTGGCCGTCTCCGGAGTAGCCTCCCACATGTTGTAGTTACAGCCGCGTAACTCACCTACGTGTTGTGGTTTGAGTACCGGCGTCGCCGCTGCGCGGAAGAAGGTCCTGACGTGCACTGTCCGTTCTGCCGTCATCCCGACAGCAGAGTGATCGACAGCCGCCCCGGTGAGGACGGCACGGCCATCCGCCGCCGGCGTTCCTGCCCCGCGTGCCACCGGCGCTTCACGACCGTGGAGACGGCCATGTTGATGATCATGAAGCGCTCCGGGGTCACCGAGCAGTTCTGCCGCGAGAAGGTCATCGCCGGTGTCCGTCGGGCCTGCCAGGGCCGACCCGTCAGCGAGGACGCGTTGGCGCAGCTGGGCCAGCAGGTGGAGGACGCGGTGCGTGCCATGGGCCAGGCCCAGCTGCCCGCGCACGAGGTGGGGCTCGCGATCCTCGGGCCGCTGCGCGAGCTCGACGAGGTCGCCTACCTCCGGTTCGCCTCGGTGTACCACAGCTTCGAGTCCCTGGGTGACTTCGAGGCCGAGATCCGGCGACTGCGCGCCGATCACGCCCCCGCTCCTCCTGACGACCTACCGGTCGCGGGTCGAGCACCGAGCATGCCGTAACAAGACAAGCAGGAACCAGACGAGCGAGGGACGAGGCACGCATGGCAGAGACGATCAGCAACTCACGAGGAACCCGCCCCGGTGCGGGCAAGGGGCTTCGTCTTGAGCGTATCTACACCACCCCCGGGGTACACCCTTACGACGAGGTGACCTGGACGCGGCAAGACGTCGTGCTCACCAACTGGCGAGACGGTTCGGTCAACTTCGAGCAGCGCGGCGTCGAGTTCCCCGACTTCTGGTCACCGAACGCGGTGCAGATCATCACCAGCAAGTACTTTCGCGGTGCGGTGGGCACGCCGGTCCGGGAGTGGAGCCTCAAACAGCTCATCGACAGGGTGGTGCTCACCTACACCAAAGCCGGCCGGGATCACGGTTACTTCGCGACCGACCAGGATGCCGAGGTCTTCGAACACGAGATGACCTACACGCTGCTCCACCAGATCTTCAGCTTCAACTCCCCGGTGTGGTTCAACGTGGGTACCGCTGCTCCCCAGCAGGTCTCGGCATGCTTCCTGCTGGCCGTCGACGACTCGATGGACTCGATCCTGAACTGGTACAAGGAGGAGGGGCTGATCTTCAAAGGCGGCTCCGGCGCCGGGGTGAACCTGTCCCGGATCCGCTCGTCCAAGGAGCTCCTGTCTTCCGGTGGCAACGCCTCCGGCCCGGTGTCGTTCATGCGCGGCGCGGACGCCTCGGCCGGGACCATCAAGTCCGGCGGCGCGACCCGGCGCGCGGCGAAGATGGCGATCCTCGACGTCGATCATCCCGACATCGAGGAGTTCATCCGCACCAAGGTCCACGAGGAAAACAAGATCCGGGTGCTGCGCGACGCCGGGTACGACATGGACCTGGGCGGCGAGGACATCTACTCCGTCCAATACCAGAACGCCAACAACTCGGTTCGGGTCTCGGACGAGTTCATGAGGGCGGCCGAGGCCGGTGTCGAGTTCGGGCTGCGGGCCCGCACCACGGGTGAGGTCGTCGAGACGGTCGACGCGGCCGCGTTGTTCCGCCGGATGTGCGAGGCTGCCTGGGCGTGCGCCGACCCGGGGATCCAGTACGACGACACCATCAACGACTGGCACACCTGCCCGGAGTCGGGGCGGATCACCACCTCCAACCCGTGCGCCGAGTACGTCCACCTGGATAATTCCTCGTGCAATCTCGCCTCGCTGAACCTGATGAAGTTCCTGCGGGAGTCCGAGGACGGCACCCAGAGTTTCGACACGGCCACCTTCGCCCGCTGCGCCGAGCTGGTGATCACGGCGATGGACATCTCGATCTGCTTCGCCGACTTCCCCACCGAGGCCATCGGGGAGACGACCCGGGCGTACCGGCAGCTCGGGATGGGCTACGCCAACCTCGGTGCGCTGCTCATGGCCACCGGGCACGCCTACGACTCCGACGGTGGCCGCGCGCTGGCCGGCGCCGTCACCAGCCTGATGACCAGCGTCGCCTACCGGCGCTCCGCGCAGATCGCCGGCGTGCTGGGTCCCTACGACGGGTACGCGCGCAACGCCGAGGGCCACACCCGGGTCATGCGCAAGCACGCAGCGGCCAACGACGACGCCACCCGTGTGGGCACGCTCGACACCCCGGTGTGGGAGGCCGCCGCCCAGGCGTGGCAGGACTGCCTGGCGGTCGGTGAGCGCAACGGCTGGCGCAACGCGCAGGCCACGTTGCTGGCTCCCACGGGCACCTCGGGGCTGGCGATGGACGTGGCCACCACCGGTGTCGAGCCGGCCCTGGGGCTGATCACCTTCAAGAAGCTCGTCGGTGGCGGCTCGATGCAGTTCGTCGACGGCACCGTCCCGCGGGCGCTGCGCTGGCTGGGCTACCAGGACGAGCAGGTCGAGGCGATCGTCGAGCACATCGCCGTGCACGGCAACGTCATCGACGCGCCCGGGCTGCGTCCCGACCATTACGAGGTGTTCGACTGCGCGATGGGGGAGCGGGCGATCGCCCCGATGGGGCACGTCCGGATGCTCGCGGCCGTGCAGCCCTTCCTGTCCGGCGCGATCAGCAAGACCATCAACATGCCGGAGACCGCCACCGTCGAGGACGTCGAAAGCATCTACACCCAGGGTTGGACGCTGGGTCTGAAGGCGCTCGCGATCTACCGCGACAACTGCAAGGTCGGTCAGCCCCTCTCGGTGTCCAAGCGCGGCCACACGACCGCGGCCGCGGCTGCGCCGGTGGAGGAGCACCGGCCGGTGCGCAAGCGACTGCCCAAGAGCCGAACCGGTATCACCACCTCGTTCGCGGTCGGCGGCGCCGAGGGCTACATCACCGCGAACACCTATCCGGACGACGGCCTGGGTGAGGTCTTTCTCAAGATATCCAAGCAGGGCTCCACCCTGGCCGGCATCATGGACGCGTTCTCGGTGGCGATCTCGGTGGGCCTGCAGTACGGGGTGCCGCTGGAGACCTACGTCTCGAAGTTCACCAACATGCGCTTCGAGCCGGCCGGGCTGACCGACGATCCGGACGTGCGGATGGCTCAGTCGATCATGGACTACATCTTCCGCCGGCTGGCCCTGGACTTCCTGCCGGCCGAGACGCGCTCGGCGCTGGGCATCTACTCGGCCGCCCAGCGAGCCCGCCAGCTCGAGACAGGTTCTTATGATCTCCCGGCGGAGGGACAGCGTACGGAGCCCGAACCTGCTGCTGGTGCCCAACCGGCTCCGAGCACGGTGCACTCACCGATGGAGCTGATGGAGGCCACCCAGGGACTGCACGCAGACGCACCGCTGTGTTTCACCTGCGGGGTCAAGATGCAACCCGCCGGATCGTGCTACCTCTGCACGTCCTGCGGCTCCACCTCCGGGTGCAGCTGACCCGAAGCGTCTGGTCCTGACGATGAGAAGGAGGACTCGTGGGCGAGGACGTTCTGGTCCGCTCCGGGGATGCCGAGTTCTGGGTCCGGGTAGCCGATGCGGGCGGGCCGAGCACCGTCGGGATCGGCGACGCGTTCTCGTTCGACGGCGTGCGCCGGACGGTCGAGGAGATCGGTGTCCACCTGTCGGCGGCGTGGGAGCGGGTCAAGCCGAGCGAGGCCGTCGTGGAGTTCGGCCTGACCCTGACGGCCAGGAGCGGGAAGCTCACCGGGCTGGTCGTCGATGGTGAGGGCGAGGCAAGCCTCAAGGTCACCCTGACCTGGTCCGGAGATCGGTCCGCCGGGCCATGAGCGTCGGGAGGGGAAGCCGCGTCGACTCGCGGGCGCTGCGGCAGTACGTCGTCCGGGTGGACGACACGACTGGCAGGTCGCGGGGCACCGGTTTCTTCGTCGCGCCTGGCCGGGTACTGACCTGCGCACACGTCGTTGAAGGCGTCGAGCGGGTGGTTGTCGTCCCCGCGGCAGGCGGTGAGCCGGTGCCGGGGGAGGTCGCGGCGCGCTCCGCTGACCGGGTTCCCGGCCCCAGCGCCTTCTGGCCCTTCCCCGACCTGGCGTTGATCAGTATCGGCACTACGGACCATCGGTGCGTGCTGTTGGACGCGCGTGATCCGCTCGGCGACGAGTGCCAGGCGTGGGGCTACTCGCAGCGGGAGGACGGCGTCGCGCCGACGGGCTCGCCGGCGTCGTTTCGCAGTGAGGGTGTCGAGGGTGACGGCTACCTGAAGCTCATGGCGGGGCAGGCCGCACCAGGGCTCAGCGGAGCACCGTTACTGTGTCCGGAGCGGCGGGCCGTGATCGGCGTCATGACCATGACGCGTGACAAGCGCAACGCTCTCGGTGGCTGGGCGTCGCCTGTCTCGGCGCTGCTGACCGGTGGACCAGGAGTACCCGATGATCTCCTCGCCCTCGGTGCCGAGATCATGCGCGCCAATCGGGCGGCCGTGCTTCAGGACCGTGCCGCCTGGCATCGGGTGCTACCCGTGGACGGCAGCGACGATGCCTTGCTCCAGCCGTGGGGCACGTTCCGCAAGACGAAGCGACCGGATCCCGCCGACCTGCTCCTGCCCGGCTACGGTGTCGTTCCGTATCTGTTCCGTGATGCCGACGTCAGTCAGGCAGTCGAGTGGTGTGAGTCCGAACAGACCCTGGCGATCAGCGTCGTACCCGGTCGCGGCGGTGCTGGCAAGACCCGTTTCGCGGTCGAGCTGTGCCGACATATGGCGCAGCAGCGCGGTTGGATCACCGGGATGTGGAACAAGCGGCACGGAGAGGTGGCTGATGTCGTTTCACTTCCGTTGCCGCGGCTCATCGTGGTGGACTATACAGAGTCGGAAGACCTGTCGTGGTTGCGGCTCATGCTCGATCGACTCCGGCGGCAGGCAACCGACATCGCACCGGTTCGCGTACTTCTCCTCACACGTGCCGGAGTAACAGGCGCCCGAGACCCGATACGGACGCTGCGCGAGGAGGCGACACTATCGGTGAAGCAGATTCTCGACGACAGCGACGTCAGCGCGGCAGCGTCGATCTCGCTCGACGTCGACGAACGTGAATTTCTCTACTCACATGCCGTCAAGGCTTTCGCGGCGGCGTGGGAGGTCAGCACACCTCATGCCGTGCCCGACTTGTCTGCGCCGGGCTATAGTCTGCCGCTTGAGGTTCTCTTCGAGGCGCTCGACCAGACCCTGGATGGTGGTGGCTCGATGGCGCCGATCAGTCCATCCCCGGGCGGCCCGGTCGCTCCTCTGATTCGTTCCCCTGTGGACCGGGTTCTGGCGCACGAGGAGAAGTACTGGGTAGGTGACTGCCCGATCGACGATGCCGAGTTGCAGCGGGCCTGCGTCGCGCTGGCGACGCTCGCCGGAGCCACCGATGATACCGAAGCCGAACAACTAATAGAGCTGCTATTGCCACTAGACGGCAATAACGCGCCGCTCCGTCGGAAAATGATCACATGGCTTGCCGGTCTGTATGCGGGCAGTGGTCTGCTGAATCCGCTTCGTCCCGACCGGCTGGGCGAGGCGCTCATCGGTAACGTGCTCTGTGCCACGCAGAGATCCGTCATGTTGCTCAGTGCGGTTCTCTCCTTAGAATCTGATGATCAGGTCGCACAGGCACTTGAAGTCCTGGCGCGACTTATAGTCAACGACGAACCATCAGCTGATGCGACAGCTGAGGCCATTGCTCGCCGACACGTGTCACTGGTCGACCGGGCCCAAGTGCAAACCCGCGGTCGACCAGATCAACCAGGACAGCTCAGGCTCGTCAGTGTCATAATCAGAATTCACGCCGGCCAGCTTAGAGAACGAATCGAAGCGATGGTCCCAACCGAGGAGATTCGCGCGCTCGGTATTACGTACAAGACACTCGCCAGCATCGCAGCTTCGGTCGGACAATCTGCCGAAGCTCATGTGCTCTACACCCAGTCGCTCGCAATCGACCGGCGTCTCGCCGACGCCGAACCCGGCAACACCGTCTACCAACGCGACCTCAGCATCTCCTACGAACGACTCGCTGACCTGGCCGTCGCCGCCGGCCAAGGCGACGAAGCCCGCCGCCTGTTCACCCAAGCCCTGACCATCGCCCAAGGCCTCGCCGACGCCGAACCCGGCAACACCGTCTACCAACGCGACCTCAGCATCTCCTACGAACGACTTGGTGCTCTAGCGACGGAAACGCAGGAGGCCGTCGAGTGGCTCACTATGGCTGCTGCTCGTCGCCACACTCTTCATGAACAGGAGACTCAGCGGATCGATCTGGCCGTGGAGTTGGCCTATTGCCTCTATCTGCTTGCCAACGTGGACCGAGGCAGACTTGCGGACATCGAGCGCCAGATCATCGACCTCCTGCACCCGTTCGAGACTGTTGGAACGATCAATGCGCGAGGGGTTGCGATCCTGCGTTGGGCGCGGGAATGAGTGATTCGGCTCGCCGTCGAAAGAGAGGACCGAGCGGGGGCACCGACCCGGTTGGGATCAGAAGTGGATCGTCGGCCATTACCTGAACCGGTTCACCACCGATATTCGCGCTGCCATCGACCGCTATGGGACAAGCGGGTAGCTCGTCACCCATCAAGCATCTGGCCCAACGAGAACAGATGGAGTGAGGGGCGTGATGGGTTCGGGTTCCTCGTCACGCCCGTCACGTTCCCGGCCCCTCGGTCGGGGGGACTGCAGGAGAGACCGGGAAGTCACGTTCGCTATGGTCAGATCAGCAACGGCGCCACCAGCGCAGCACCGCCCTTCGGCGGCAGCGGCGGCAGAGCACCGATGGCGCCAGCCCCACGGCAGCAGCTCGATTCCCCGGCCGCCGACCCGGCATCGCGACCTCACATGCACTGCAACCACTGCCACGGCACCACTCTCGACCTCCATGTATCCTCTGACGGACTGCATCAGCTTCTCGTCCGCGGGGCGAGGGATGGAACGACCTAGGCGCGACCTACCGGCGACGTTGTGACGCCATTGGGCCGTCCGGACACGGGAGCCGAGACCACATGGGATCCAGAGGTGAGACAGGTAGGGCGCCAGCCCGGACCCTGATGGAAGTCAAGATCCGCGAGCGAAACTTGACACTGGAAGAGTTCGTCGACTTCGCGGAGTCGTTCGCCCGTGACAAGCACGAACCGGGTACGCTCAGCGTCCGTCATCTGCAGCGCCTGCTCGCGCCCACGAGTGATGGTCGACCATACGAGCCACGCCCAGCCACCCGGCGACTTCTCGAAAGCATCTTCGGTGTTCCGACCAGCGAGCTTCTCGCACCGATTACTCCACTACAAGAAAATGAACGGGTGGAGGGCGACGATTCCCGGCAGTGCGCAAAAACTTCTGAACCGTCTAGGGTGGCGGGAAAACAAAGTGAAAAGGTTCAGATCTTTTCAGGAGTCAAGGGTGGACTGGCGGCACTTGAGTTCAGTCGAACAGCAGCGCTGAGCGACATTGGTCATGAGACATTAGTGCAGCTTGAGGCGGTTTTTGACAACCTGGCTAGTCGGTATCCCGTAACCCCGCCTGCTGATTTGCTGGAAGAACTTATTCAGTATCTAGAATACGTTGCCTTGCTCATGGAAAAGCGTAAGAGGTTATCAGAGCATCGTCGGCTGTTGGTCGTGAGCGGGTGGTTTTCATTGCTGGCCGCGACGGTGCATGTCGACTTGAATCAAGAAGTGGCCGCGAGTGGGTATCTGCGCACAGCATCCAGTTTGGCGCTGGAAACAGGGCATGACGAGTTGCGGGCGTGGTGCTATGAGACCGAAGCGTGGAAAGTCTTGACTGACGGCCACTATGCGCGTGCTCTCGATCTGTCGCAAGCTGCGCAGTCACTGGCACCTGCCGGCAGTTCTATTGAGATCCAGTCTATATCGCAAGAGGGTCGCGCGCTGGCCAGGCTCGGCCGAACCGTAGAGATGCGCGGTGCCCTCAATCGTATACACGATCGCGTTGCGCTGATGACGCGTCCGGACAGTCCTGAGCACCACTACAAGTATGATCCTGATAAATCGGTCGCATATACTGCGACAACCCTTGCCTGGGCTGGAGACCCGGCTGCGGAAGGATTTGCCCGAGAAGTAATCGCACGTCTGGAGTCTGCCGAAGATTTCGAAAAATGGCCTCGTCGCGCGGTGTCTGCCAATCTCGATTTGGCACTGGCGCTGTTGGTTTCAGCTCGGTTTGACGAAGCTTGCGACGCCGCGCAGAAAGTAATTCTCTCCGGACGGATAGTTCCGTCGAACAGGTGGAGGGCGCTTGAGGTCGTACGTTCGATCGAAAGTAGTAAAATTGGCGAAGCGCGAGAACTGCGAGAAGCCTACAACGACACTTTCAGTAGAAATTTCTGATTTTTTCCTTGGTGCCATAGGCTGTTCTCTATGCTCTTGTCGCTGGCTCCCCAGCTGCTCGCGACGTCGGCAGGCTCGTTGATCTCGCTCAAGCCGACGGCTGGGACGTCTGCGTGGTCGCCACCCGATGGCCGCCGGTTCATCGACGTCGATGCGCTCGCGGCGAAGACCGGGCACACCGTGCGCAGCGCGTACAAGGACCCCGATGCGTCCGATGTCCTGCCTCCGGCCGACGCGATGATCGTCGCTCCAATCACCTGCAACTCTCTGGCCAAGTGGGCGGCGGGCATCTCCGACACGCTGCCGCTGGGGTTGCTCGTCGAGGCGGTCGGCAAGCGCCAACCGGTGGTCGCCGTGCCGTTTTCCAACCGGGCACAGCTCAGCTTCCCGGCCGTCCAGGACGCCATCCGCAAGTTGGCCGGCTGGGGCGTCACGTGCTGGTCGGCGACGAGGTCTACGAGCAGCACGAACCGGGAACCGGCGAGGACGTCATCCATCTGTTCCCGTGGCACCGTGCCTGGCAGGCACTCCTCGACCATCCACAACGGGACCGGCCGGCGATCCCGTGACGTCCCACGACCGGGGAGTCCGTGACCGGAGCGTCGTGGAGAATGGACTGGTCGTAGCCAGGACCGAGGAAGTTCCTCTTCGTGGCACTATGGGCTCCGTGGTTCCGTCACGGCTGGAGAAGGTGTTCGCGGCGCACGACGTCGCCGTGGCGTACCTGTTCGGCTCGCGGGCGGAGGGCACGGCAACCGAGACGAGCGACCACGACGTCGCCGTGCTGTTCGCCACCGGCGAGCCCGCGTTCACCGCGACGGTACAGTTGGGTGCCGACCTGGCCGCCGAGCTGGGCACGGCGGTGGATGTGGTCGACCTCGACCGGGCCACGCTGGAGCTGCGCGGCCGGGTCGCCGAGCAGGGCCGGTTGCTGTACTCCCGCGATGAACCACGGCGCGTGCGTTTCGAGGTCGACGCGCGGCTGCGGTGGATCGAGTTCCGTCCGGTTGTCCGCGCGACGACCGCGTCGTATCTGCGCCGCGTCGCGACCTCGGGGTTACGCTGATGGCGACGGTCGACGCCGCACCTGCCTGATGATCGCCACGAAACCTGCCTCATCGCCCTTGACAGGGCGATTCCCCGAATCTCGCGGCGATCACTTCCGGTCTCACTACGGTGAACGCCCGGGCGAGCTTCGTGCCGCGTATCTGCTTCCGGAGCTGAGCGCCGCTGCGGGCCCCGGCGACGTCCCGCCGGGGCCCGCGGGCGGGTGCTACAGGTCGAAATCTGCTGGTGGGATGCCGACGGCGTTGCAGGCCTCGCGGACGGCCTGCTTCTCGTCGGCGTCGAAGTTGCCGTCGGCACCGCCGATGATGATGCCGATCTGGATCACGGCGCGGGCGGCGTCCGGCTTCGACTTCAGCTTGGACAGGGCCTGGATGGCCTCCACCTTGCCGAAGTCGTAGTCGGCCTCGAGCTTGCCGGCGTAGTGGTTGAACTTCTCCAGCAGATCGCTCGCCGGGAAGACCGACAGCACGTCGTTGCTGCCGATGAACCCCGCGGTTTTTTTGCGCTCGTCGGCGTCGATGGTGCCGTCGGCCGCCGCGATGAGGGCGCACATCGCCATGCTCGCGTTGGCGAAGTCCTTGTTCTTGAACTTGCCGACCTGCGTCTTCGCCTGCGTGGTCATGTCCTGGGCGCGTTCCTTGAGCTGGTCCCACAGGGCCATGAAGCGTTCCTTCCGTCGGTGGGGTCCTCGTTCACAGCCTGCCAGAAACGGGCCGGGCGGTGACAACGGCCGTCCGGTCCCGCAGCCACTCGAGCAGCTCCTCGCCTGCGGCGACCCCGGTGGAGCCGGTGACCGCCAGGTGGTCGAGCGCGAAGGCGACGTCCGCCAGCTCGCCGTGTGCCGGACGGATCGCGGCGTCGGCGGCGGTGAGCAGGTCGGCGTCGAGCAGCGAGTCACCCGCGGCGAGCAGCGGCCCGCCCTGGCAGCGGGCCAGCACCTCGGCCGCGGCGGCCGACTTCGTCAGCGACCGCGGCACCGCGTAGAGCTTGCTGCCCTGCAGCGACACCGTCCAGCCGCGGGGGGAGCACCAGGCGGCGAGCTCGTCGACCCAGCAGGCCGGCAGCACCGCCCGGTCGACCACGGCGTAGGCGAACAGGTCGCTCGCGGTGCGCAGCGTCAGCACGAACGGGCCGCTCCGGGCTCGCAGCTGCGCGGCCACCTCGGCCAGCGGTGCGCAGCCCGTGAGCCGCTCGCGCACCGTGGCGGTCCAGGTCAGGTCCGGTGCGCCGGCGACGAGCAGGTGCCCGCCGTTGCTCGCGATCGCGTACCCGGCGGGTGGTCCGGGCAGGTGCACCCGGGCCAGCTGGTCCGGTGTCCGGGTGGTGGTGGGCACCACCGTCGCGACCTCCTGCAGCGCCCGCAGCGCCGCCCCCGCGCGCTCGGTCAGGAACGACAGCGGCACGCCGCGGTACACCTCGACGCACAGCAGCCGCGGCGCCTCGTGGTCGGGCCCGCGCAGGTCGAGCGCGTCCGCGGAGTAGATGGTGGTGCGGTCCAGGTCCAGACAGACGACGGGCCGGCTCACCGCGCCGCCGCCAGGCCGTCCGCGCCCGTCGCGCCGCGGGTGTAGCGGGGATGGATCAGCCCGACGCAGCTGTAGGGCAGGTCCGCGGTCTCCTCGATGGGCACGCCGCGGCGTTGCGCCAGCAGCCGGACGTGCGCGAGGTCGGCGGCCGGGGCGTCCGCGCGGACCAGGACCTTCCACGGCACCCGGCGCAGCAGCACCCGGGTGGTCTCGCCGACCCCGGGCTTGACGAGGTTCACGTCGCCGATGCCGTAGGCCTCGACCAGGCGTTCGGCGGCGGCCCAGCCGGCTCGGTCCGGGACGCGGTCGGGCGGCGGCGCGGTGTCGCGCACGTGAGCGAACTCCGCGGTGACGGCGTCGATAAAGTCGTTCGAGACATCGGCTGCGGCGAGCTCGGCGTAGAACTTGGCCCCGTGGTAGTCGTCGGACCCGATCAGCCCCGCGTTCAGCACCGTGCGCGAGACCAGCCCGGACACCGTCGAGTTGAGACAGGCCGACGCGATCAGCCAGTCGTCGCGGGTGCCGAAGGTCCGCGCGCACCGGCCGGGATCGGCGAGCACCGCGAGGTCGGGGTCGAAGCGCTCGCCGGTCTCGAGCTCGTGCTCGGTCAGGGCGGCGGTGAGCTCGCGGACGATGGTGCCCTTGCCGGTCCAGCCGTCCACGAACACCACGTGCGCCGGGTCGTGGTGCTCAGCGAGGTGGCGCAGCGCGAGCCGGTCGATGCCCCGGCCGCGGACGATCGACACCGCGTAGTGCGGCAGGTCCAGCCCGTGCGCCGCCGCGGCCCAGCGCCGCAGCAGGACCCCGACCGGGGTGCCCGCGCGGGCCAGCGACACGAGCACGACGTCGCGACCACGCTCGTGCAGCACCAGCTCGGTGACGGTGCCCACGGCGTGGGCCAGCCGCAGCGCCGAGGCGGCCAGCGCCGAACGGTACAGCTCCAGGTAGGTGGCGTCGGGCTGGTACTCCTGCGGCAGCGACTCCGCGTAGTGCGCGCCGCCGCTCTGGATCGCCTCCTCGCGCTCCTCGGTGGGCGCCTCCAGGGCCACCGCGGACAGATCGGTGAGCAGCCAGCCGACGTCGTCGGGGGCGTAGCTGCCGAAGGTCGGGCCGCGCAGGGGGGCGGGGGTCACGGCGTCACCACCAGCGTGGTCCGCCGGGTGCGGGGGGCGAGGGCCGCGAGCAGCCCGATGTGCAGGGCGGAGGTGTCGGCGGGCGGGTCGACGACGACGAGGACGTGGTCCCACGGCGGGTCGCCGTCGCGGCCGAGGTTGTAGGCGTAGCGCGGCCCGGGTCTGTCGGCCGGGTCGTCGTGGGCGGGGAAGGTGAGGGCGCTGCGCAGGGCGTAGGAGTCCTCGTCGACGACGACGGCGGGGGAGCGGGTGGTGGTGGAGAACGCGACGTCGTGCCCGGCGTCGGCGAGCACCTGGGCCAGCCGCAGCGGCAGCGCCATAAGCTCCTCGGTCCCCAACACCACCGCACGTTCCCCCACCCGAAGCCCCGCAGCATGAGCGAGCTGGCCAGCCAACCCGGGCAGACTCCGCGCGAGCGCACGATGATCACGCCCCCCAAACCCGTGCCGCCCCCCAACCGGCATCCCGATCTCCCCCAGCGTCACCCGCCGTGCCACTCCTCGCGAGTCGGCACGATGTGGCGGGTGAGTCGGCACAATCTGGCGGGCGTGGGCCCCGTCGATCTCGGTGCGCAGCGCGGCCGCGCGCTCGGCGAGATCGGCGGGCAGCTCCAGCTCGCCGCGGGCCAGCGCGAGGACGTCGAGTCGGGCGCCGAGCGCACGCACCCCGGCCACGAGGTCGCACCCGGCTCCACGCGGTCGCACGTCGACGAGTGCGGCGACGACGTAGTGCTCCCGGGGCGCGAGGCGGTGCAGCGCGGTGATCGTGTTCAGCACGGTGCGGCCCGTGCTCAGCTCGTCGTCGACCAGCACGAGCGCCCGCCCGCCGCGCAGCAGGGCGGTATCGGCGGGCAGCAGCAGGTGGTCGGTGGCGTGCGAGTGCTCCTCGGCGAACCCGCCCGCGGGGGTGTACCCGGGCACCGGGCGGCGGGTCGAGTGCAGGTAGTCGGCGCCGCCCAGCCGCTCGGCGACGCAGTGCCCCAGCGCGGTGGCCGTCTCGGCGAAACCGAGGACCAGCGCGTCCGGCGCGGCGGTGATCGCCTGGTCGGCGTCGGCGTGCAGCCGGGTCGTGGCGGCACGATCGCCCCCGACGGCCGCGTGCAGCAGGTCCACCGGCAGCGGCCGCGGCGGCCGTCCGGCCAGCGCGTCCGCCACCAGCCCGCCCAGCAGCAGCCCCGCCGCCCGGACCAGCCGCGGGTCGGTGGGCACGTGCTTGCCGAGCACCCGCGAGACGAGCAGCTGTGCCCGGTGCGGGTTGCGCCGCAGGGCGAGGCCGAGCAGGGCCGCGGGATCGACGCCAGATCCGGCGCGGCGCAGCCGCACCCCAAGCCGGTCCACCACGGAGCCGGTGGCAGCCGGGGCGTTCACCGCGGCAGGCTCGCGGCGAGCAGGTCGACGAACGAGACGTCCTCGGCGGCCACCCCGAACACCCGCGCGCGCAGCGCGGTCCGCCGCGCCCACGCGGTGTGCGGACCGACCTCGTTCATCTTGTTGCGATGGCCCGAGACCAGCACCCCGCTGCGGCGCCCGGCGTTCAGCACGTCGAAGGCGTCGCGGTGTTCCTCCGACGACACCACCGACAGCGCGTTGACGACCGCGACGTGGCCCGGGTGGATGGCCGTCTTGCCCGTCAACCCGTTCGCCTGGTCCAGCATGACCTCGCGGATGAGCCCGTCGATCGCCCGGGAGACGAGCGTGCCGCGCAGCTCCGGCTCGTTGTGCTCGTCGAACGGCGAGCGCCGCAGCTGCGGCTTGAAGATCCGCTCCGTGCCGCCGTAGTACTCCCACACCGGACCGGTGACGGTGAAGCCGGTGCCGTCGGCCCGGCCCAGCACGTTGACCACGGCGGCGATCAGGTCGCTGACGACCTTGACGTCGTAGATCGACAGGTCGGGGGAGCGGCGCAACCCGTAGAGCGCGCACAGGTCCGTGGCGCCGATGCGGATCGCGAGGATGCGGCGGCGGTCGCGGTGCAGCAGGGCGTGCAGCCGGGTCAGCTCATCGACGCGGGTCTCGGCGTAGAGGACGGCGCCGGACTCGATCACCGGCATCGCCAGCAGCGCGGTTCCGGTCGCGCGGTCGATGTCGTCGAGGGCGTGCAGGTACTGCGTGCCACTGGCAGCGGTGAACTTGGGCAGCACGACGCCGTCCAGCACCGCGCAGGCGGGTCCGAGCCGCTCGATCAGCGGCCGTATCTGCGCCGCCTCGCGGACCCGCACGAACAGCAGCGGGAGGTCGCTCACTGCCTCGTCGTGCAGCGCCGTCACCGCGTCGAGGAGGTTCGCCTCGGCGGCGTCGACGTGCTCGTCGGCGATGGAGTCCTCCAGACAGGCGACCACCGACGTGACGCCGGCAGCCGCCTGCTTGGTGATGTCGGCGGCGAGCGCGGGCCGGTCGGCTGGCATGTACAGCGTGGCCCCGAGCGCCACCGAGAGCAGCTCATGGCCGCTGTCGCGGTCGAACGGCTCCGGTGGCCGCTCGAAGAGGGCGTCGGAGTCCGACGGGCTCAGGTAACCGAAGTGCCGCACGGCGAAGCCCTCTCGAGGAAGCCACTCCGAGGTGACACAGCGGTGTCCCCGGCTCTGCTGCACTAACGGCGGCGGTTCACCTCACTTGCGACCGCGCGCCCACTCCATCCCCCACCCGTAAGCCTGGTCGACGTCGGCCTGTCCGCCACGGACGTAGCGCACCTCACGTTGCACCTTGAGATCGCCGCCCTGGTTCTCCAGCATGGCGATCACACACGTCGGCGAGCCGGGGTCGTGTTCGTCGAGCCGGACCTCGATCTCCGGGCCGGACGCCGGGTACAGCGTGACGACGGCGTCGGCGCTGGCCCAGTTGGGCGCGCCCTCGTAGATGAAGGCGAACACCAGGATCCGGCGGATCTCGCTGACCCGAGAGAGGTCGATGAACATGTTCTCGCCGCCGACGCTGGACCCCGAGCGGTCGTCGCTGTCCAGTCGGATGATCGGCGCGCCCTGGTACGGCGCCTGGAACGCGTTGCCCAGGGCCTGCACGACGCCCTTGCTGCCGTCGGTGAACTCCCACAGGCAGGCCAGGTCGAGGTCGATGCCCGCGTCGCGGCGCTTCCCGAACAGCCCCTTGCGTTCCGGGCCGCTGCTCGCGCTCCACTGCAGGTTGACCCGCAGCTGCCCCCCGGTGCCACCCCGCTTGGTGAGTGAGACGCTCGGCTCGGACTTCGTCAGGGTGACCTTCGACAAGGACACCCCGCCGCCTTCCGCGGACGGTGCCGGGGACTCTGAGGACGACCGCTTGTTGTAGTCGATGGCCACGGTGCCGCCCTCAGACGTTGACGCCGAAGTCGCGGGCGATACCCGCGAGGCCGGATGCGTAGCCCTGGCCGACGGCGCGGAACTTCCAGTCGGGCCCGTTGCGGTAGAGCTCGCCGAAGACCATGGCGGTCTCGGTGGAGGCGTCCTCAGTGAGGTCGTAGCGGGCGATCTCGGTGCTGCCCTCCTGGTTGACGACGCGGATGAACGCGTTGCGCACCTGGCCGAAGCTCTGTGAGCGGCTCTCGGCGTCGTAGATGCTGACCGGGAACACGACCTTGTCGACCTCGCTCGGCATCCCGGCGAGGTTGACCTTGATCGCCTCGTCGTCGCCCTCGCCCTCACCGGTGAGGTTGTCGCCGGTGTGCTCGACGGTGCCGTCGGGGCTGGTGAGGTTGTTGAAGAACACGAAGTGCTTGTCGGAGACGGCCTTGCCGTCCGCGTTGAGCAGGATCGCCGAGGCGTCCAGGTCGAAGTCGGCTCCGGTGGTGGTGCGGATGTCCCAACCCAGGCCGACGAGCACGGCGGTGAGGCCGGGGGCCTCCTTGCTGAGGCTGACGTTTCCACCCTTGTTAAGGCTGACGCTCACGTACTGCTCCGAATCTGTCGTGGGGGCACGATTTCCCCCGGGTGCGAGCTGGTCCCGACCGAGCATATCGGGCTATACCGGACATGGTGTCACGTCCGGTCATCCCGCCAACGGCGGACGGCGGGTGTGGGTTCCTGCAGCCAGCGGTCCGCCAGCACGTGGGTGCAGTGCTGGCAGGGAGGGGAGCAGGGACTGTCGGTCCCCGGTCCTAGACTCGCCGTCGATGAGCCCCGCTACCCGCGCGCCCCAGAAACCCGGCGCAGACGCCGCCGCTGCCGTGCCGTCGACCGGTAGGCGGTTGTTGTTGCTCGACGGCCATTCGCTGGCCTACCGGGCGTTCTTCGCGCTGCCCGCGGAGAACTTCCGCACCGGCACCGGGCAGACCACCAACGCCGTCTACGGCTTCACCGCGATGCTCATCAACCTGTTGCGCGACGAGCAGCCCACGCACCTCGCGGTGTGCTTCGACGTGTCGCGCACGACGTTCCGGTCCGAGCGCTACGCGGAGTACAAGGCCAACCGCACGACCACGCCCGACGACTTCCGCGGCCAGGTCGACCTCATCAAAGAGGTGCTGGGCGCACTGGCCATCCCGGAGTTCGGGGTGGCCGGCTTCGAGGCCGACGACCTGATCGCCACCCTCGCCACCCAGGCCGCGACCGAGGGCTTCCAGGTGCTCATCACCACCGGCGACCGGGACGCGTTCCAGCTGGTCAGCGACGACGTCACGGTGCTCTACCCGCGGCGCGGGGTGTCCGATCTCGGCCGGATCGACCCGGCCGAGGTGATGCAGCGCTACGGGCTCACCCCGGTCCAGTACCCCGACTTCGCGGCACTGCGCGGCGACCCCAGCGACAACCTGCCCAGCGTCCCCGGCGTCGGGGAGAAGACGGCCGCCAAGTGGATCCGCGAGTTCGGCTCGCTCGCCGAGCTCACCGACCGGGTCGATGAGGTCAAGGGCAAGGCGGGCGACGCGCTGCGCGCCCACCTGGCCGGTGTGCTGCTCAACCGCCAGCTCACCGAGCTGATCCGGGACGTCCCGCTCGACGCCCGTCCCGCCGAACTCGAAGTCCGGCCGTGGGACCGCGACGCCGTGCACCGGCTGTTCGACGAGCTGGAGTTCCGGGTGCTACGCGATCGCCTGTTCGCCACGCTGGTCAGCGCCGAGCCGGAGGCCGAGGGTGGCATCGAGGTCCGGGGCGGTGCCATCGCGCCGGGCGCGGTGCGGGCCTGGCTCGACGCGCACGCCCGCGACGGTCGTCGCGTCGGGCTGGCGTTCCAGGGGATCACCGGCGGCGCCACGGCCGGGGACGTCGCCGGTATCGCGCTGGCGGTGGGCGAGCCCACGGTGGAGGCCCGCGCGGGCCTGGGCGCCGAGCCGCCCGCCGCGGCGGGTGTGCCCCAGGCCGGATACCTCGACGTCACCGTGCTCACCCCTGACGACGAGGCCGCGCTGGGGGAGTGGCTGGCCGACCCGTCCGTGCCCAAGGCCGCGCACGACGCCAAGGCCGCCCTGCACGCGCTGCGCGGTCGCGGCTGGACCCTCGCGGGCCTCACCAGCGACACCACGCTCGCCGCGTACCTGGCCCGGCCGGGGCAGCGCAGCTTCAACCTCGCCGATCTCGCGCTGCGCTACCTGCGCCGCGAGCTGCGCGTCGACGGGGAGGCCGCGGACGGGCAGCTGTCGTTGCTCGGCGGCGAGGAGGAGGCCGACGCCGCCCGGGCGAGCGCGCAGATGGTTGCCGCGTCCGCGGTGGCCGAGCTGGCCGACGCGCTCGACGTCGAGCTGGCCGAGCGGGGCGGCAGCGAGCTCCTCGCGGAGCTGGAGCTGCCGCTGGAGTATGTGCTCGCCGCCCTGGAGGCCGCCGGTATCGCGGTCGACGGTGCCGTGCTGGCCGGGCTGGAGGCCGATTTCGCCGCGCAGGTCACGCAGGCCGCCCAGGACGCCTACGCCGTGATCGGAAAGGAGATCAACCTCGGCTCGCCCAAGCAGCTGCAGGTGGTGCTGTTCGACGAGCTGGGAATGCCCAAGACCAAGCGCACCAAGACCGGCTACACCACCGACGCCGACGCGCTGCAGAGCCTGTACGAGACCACCGGCAACGAGTTCCTGCGCCACCTGCTGCTGCACCGCGACGCCACCCGGCTGAAGGTCACCGTCGAGGGGCTGCTCAAGTCCGTCGCCGACGACGGCCGCATCCACACCACCTACAGCCAGACCATCGCGGCCACCGGCCGGCTGTCGTCCACCGAGCCGAACCTGCAGAACGTCCCGATCCGCACGGCCGCGGGCCGGCGCATCCGGGAGACGTTCGTCGTCGGTGCCGGATACGCCGAGCTGATGACGGCCGACTACAGCCAGATCGAGATGCGGATCATGGCGCACCTGTCGGAGGACGCTGCGCTCATCGAGGCGTTCCGCTCCCACCACGACTTCCACGCCGAGACCGCCGCCCGGGTGTTCAAGGTCGACGCCACGGAGGTCACCCCCGGGCAGCGCGCCAAGATCAAGGCGATGAACTACGGGCTCGCCTACGGCCTGTCCGCGTTCGGGCTCGCGGCGCAGCTGCGGATCTCCACCGAGGAGGCCCGTGGCCTCATGGAGGAGTACTTCGCCGGGTTCGGCGGGGTGCGCGACTACCTGCACAGCGTGGTCGACCAGGCCCGCAAGGACGGCTACACGGCCACGATCCTGGGCCGTCGCCGCTACCTGCCCGACCTCACCAGCGACAACCGCCAGCGCCGCGAGATGGCCGAGCGGATGGCGCTCAACGCCCCCATCCAGGGCAGCGCCGCCGACATCATCAAGGTCGCCATGCTGGGTGTGCACCGCGCGCTGACCGCCGAGGGCTTGCGCAGCCGCATGTTGCTGCAAGTGCACGACGAGCTCGTGCTGGAGGTCGCCGACGGCGAGCGCGCCGCGGTCGAGGAGGTGGTACGCCGCGAGATGGGCGCGGCGGCGCGGCTCAGCGTGGCGCTGGAGGTCTCGGTGGGCTACGGGCGCACCTGGGACGAGGCCGCGCACTGAGCGACCGGTTCGGGTCAGCGTGCTCGCAGCGGGGATCGTGCGATGAGCACGCGGGCGGGGGGCAGGTTGCGCCACACCGTAGTGCCGATCGTGACGTCATCGAACATCGCACGGATGTCGCGTTCCTGGCGGCGCGCCGGTTCCATCCACCGTGTCAGGCAGAGAGACACCTGGACGAACGTCCCGGTCTGGGCCACCGCCGCGGTGGCGAGCGCCGGGATGGGGGCGCGGTCGTAGGCGACCCACGGCAGCAGGCTCAGCAGGGCGTCGACCTGTGCGATGCCGTGGGCCTTCAGCACTGCGGGCAGCTCGGCCGCGTCGGCACACACCACGGTGACCCTCGGGTGGCGTTCGGCGAGTCGGTGCGCGAGCACCGGGCTGAGCTCGATGGCGAGGTGGCGACCGACCCCGCAGCGCCGCCGCTGCAGTGCGTCGGTCACGCGGCCCGTACCGGCACCGAGCTCGACGACCACGGGCGCGTCCCCGTCCGAGACGGGGGCGGTCATCGCGGCGACGAGGGCGTCCGAACTGGCAGTGAGCGTCGCGACGCGGGCCGGGGCGCGCATGAACTCGCGGAACAGCACCGTGGCTTCGCCCATTCCCGGAGGTTAGCGGACGCGGCAGGGGGCGGCACGGTGTCCGATCCACTCAGTGGCCGTGGTCGAGCATCTTCTGCGCCCAGCTCCGCCAGGTGTCGGCGAGTTCGGGTGCGGCGAGGATCTCACCCGCGCGCGAGTGCTCGCGGTGGAAGGCGTGCGCCACCGCTCCCACCGTCACGTCGTGCGCGGGCCGGTGCTCCACCGCGATCCCGTCCCCGGCGGTCACCGAGCCGCCGCCGAGGATGCGCAGGTAGGCGCCGGGTCGGCCGGCTGCCGCGAAGCGGCGCGGGAACAGGTCGTCGCCCATCCGGATCCCGAGCTTGTAGCACGGCACCCGCGGTCTGCAGACCTCCAGTTCGACGTCGCCGAGCCGCCAGCGTTCCCCGATGATCGCGTCGGTCACGGCGCGGTCGGTGACCGTGAGGTTCTCGCCGAAACTGCCCGGCCCCAGCGGTCGGCCGAGCTCTGCGGCCCACCAGTCGATGTCCTCGCTCGCATAGGCGTACACCGCCTTGTCCGGGCCACCATGCACCGTGCGATCGGCCTGATCGTCCCCGGCCAAGTTCACCCCACGCACCGGCACCGCGCCGTCGACCGGAAACTTGAAGATCGACGTCATGACGAGCCGGTCGTGCCAGCTGACCGGCCGCGGAGCGCCGACGTTGACCGAGACCACCCGGCCGGTGCCGGGGCCGGTGATCACGCCGCGCCCGAGGTGGCGAGTACCTCGACGTCGTGCCGGTAGAGCCGGTAGGCCTCGGAGTACTCCATCACCCTGGCGACCTCCTCGACGATGTTCTCGGAGTATCCGGCCCGGCGCAGCAGGTGAAAGCCCATCTCCATGCCGACGTGATCCCACCCGCAGTGATCAGCTGACCGGCGTCGACCACCCGGGCACGGCTGATCCGGCAGGCCGGCGCGATCTCGGGGTTGAGGAACATCGAACGAAAACTGGCGCTAAGCCTTGGTGGGGACCGGGGGCCGTTGACCTGGGGTTCTTGGTAGCGAAGCCTTCAGCAGTCGTGTTGATCGACTGTCTGGAGGCCCGAAGGTGCCGGTTGAGTTTCTGACAGATGAGCAGGCCGCAGGGTACGCAGCGTACCGCGGGGCGCCGTCCCGTACGGATCTGGAAGGCGTACGTCTTCTGCGTGCTGGAGCAGTTCCACCGGATGCTGCGCAGCCGGCAGATCTTCGCGAAGAACTCGTCCCAATGGAGCGACCCGCGGGCGAAGCTGCTGGACGGCGAGGCGTGGGAGCGGGTGAAGCCGACCGTGCTCGCTTCGCTCGGTCTGCCGGCTGACGGACGGAGCACCTGGCCGCGCGGGCGGCGCGGCTGCACGCCACCTACCGGGAGGTCGCCGGGCGGGTGCCGGCCAACTCCTAGATCGTCTTCGGCGACGACGGCCGGCTGCACTTCACCGCCCTGGAGCCGGAGCCGGAGCCTGAACCGGACTCGCTGCTCAGGCATCTATCCCGCTTGTGCACGCCTGGGGCGGCGGGCTGGTGGCCTCGGTGGACGGGATGCGGTTCGTCGTGCCCGTGCCGAGCGTGTACGCCCGGCCGAACCCGAAGTACTTCGGGCGCCGGGGTGGCGCCACCTGGCTCAACATGATCAACGATCAGGCGGCCGGGCTGGGTGGGAAGGTGGTGGCCGGCACCCCGCGCGACTCGCTGTACGTGCTGGATGTGCTCTACGACCGCGACGGCGGAAAACGCCCGGAGATGATCGTCACCGACTCCGCCTCCTACAGCGACATCGTCTTCGCCTGCTCACCTTGGCCGGATATGCGTACGCGCCGCAGCTGGCGGACCTGCCCGGACGGATCTCCAAGCCCCTGCACATCCTGCGCCTGGCGGACGAGCCCGGCTACCGCCGTCAGATCAAGAAGCAGGCCAACCTGCAGGAGGGCCGCCACGACCTGGCCCGGAAGATCTTCCATGGTCGGCACGGGCAGCTGCGCCAGCGCTACCAGGACGGCATGGAGGACCAGATCGGCGCCCTCGGCTTGGTCCTCGACGCCCTTGTCCTGTTCAACACCCGGTACCTGGACGCTGCCGTCACCCAGCTACGCGCCGACGGCTTCGAGGTGCGCGACGAGGACGTGTCCCGCCTCTTGCCGTTTGTGCGGCATCACATCAACATACTGGGCCCGGTACTCCTTCCAGCTCTCCGATCTGCCCGGTGGCCTGCAACACCTGCGTGATCCGGCTGCGGTCGACGAGGGGTAAGGCTCAGCGCAGGACCAGGCCGACATTGGCAGACGGGTCAGCCGAGACGGAACCGTTGATGACCCTGTTCTCTTCGGCTGGCGACCGAAGTCTCATCCGCGCTCGCGGAGGTACGTCTCCAGCTCGGCGGCCCCGGTCAGCATCGCCCGCCCGCGGGCGGACAGCCGGCCGCGCCAGTCGCACAGTGCGGCCTCCAGCGGCTCCAGCCCGCCGGCCGCCCGCACTTGGGCGATCAGCGGGGCGATCTGCTCCAGCAGGTAGCCGCCCCGCCTGAGCTGGTGGGCCAGCCGGGCGTCCCGTACGTCGGCCTCGTCGTAGACGCGGTACCCGGTCAGCTGGTCGCGGCGCGGGTGCACCAGCCCGGCGCGCTCCCATTTGCGCAGCGTCGCGGGCCGGATTGCGAGCTTCCCTGCCAGCGGCCCGATGAATGTGCCGCCGGGCCCGGACACCGCGGCTGGCTCGGACCCCACACCGGGCTCGGACGCTGTGGTGGGCTCCAGGTCGCGGAGGGCGCTCTCCACGGCCTGGAGGGTCCGGCGGTCGTCGAGGAGCTGGGCGTGGCTCTCGTCGATGAGGCGGAACGCCTCCTCGGCCGTGCCCTCGTTCACCGCCCGCATGATCGACGTCGCCGTCTGGTGGCCGTGGCCGGGCACCAGGGCGAGGAACGCGCGCAAGGCCCCCGCGTGCAGCGAGGTATAGGTGCGGTAGCCGTGGGGTGTGCGACCGGCGGCCGGAAGGATGCCGGCCTCCTCGTAGTTCCTGATCGCCTGCGTGGACAGACCGTGCCCGCGCGCCAGATCAACCGGCCTGAGACGATCGCCGTTTTGAAGGTTTCGTCCCATAATCCTCCGATATCGCGGAAAAGTTTCAACTGAGGGTTCAACGATACCGTTGAGACATGGCTACTGACATCAAGGACACCGCCCATGCCGTCGAGGCCGCCGCCGTCATGAGGCTGCTCCCGGCCCGGCCGCGGCTGCTCGCACTGGGCGAGCCCACCCACGGCGAGGACACTCCGCTCGACCTGCGCAACGAGCTCTTCCGGCAGCTCGTCGAGCAGGAGGGCTACCGGACGATCGCGATCGAGAGCGACTGCATGATGGGCCTGGTCGTGGACGACTACGTCACCTCGGACACGGGCACCCTCGACGAGGTCATGGAGCACGGATTCAGCCACGGGTTCGGCGCGTCCGCGGCCAACCGCGAGCTCGTGCGCTGGATGCGCGCCTACAACGACGGCCAGCCCGCGTCCGAGCGGCTCCGCTTCGCCGGTTTCGACGGCCCGCTGGAGATCACCGGCGCCGCGAGCCCCCGGCAGGCCCTCACCGCACTCCACGGCTACCTGGCGGCCTGGGTGGGCGCGGACCTGCTCCCCTGCACCGCGGAAACGCTCGACCGCCTGCTCGGCGCCGACGACCGGTGGACCAATCCAGCCGCGATGATGGACCCGGCCCAGTCCGTGGGGCAGTCGGCCGAGGCCAGGGAGCTGCGGCTGCTCGCCGACGATCTCGTGGTGCTGCTCGACGCGCAGACGCCGCACCTGATCACGGCGGCCTCGCGGGGCGACTGGGACCGGGCACGCCTGTACGGGCGCACCGCCACCGGCCTGCTGCGCTACCACTTCTGGATGGCCGACACGTCACCGAGCCGCATGACGCGGCTGGTGAGCCTGCGGGCCCAGATGATGGCCGACAACCTCCTCGCCGTCGCCGAGTGGGGACCGGCGCTGGCCCACGCCCACAACGGCCATCTCCAGCGGGACAAGAGCACGATGCGGATGGGCGACCTGCCGCTGGAGTGGTGGAGCGCCGGCGCGCTCGTGAGCGCCCACTTGGGCGAGGGGTATGCCTTCCTGGCTATGGCTCTCGGCACGATCCGGCACCAGGGAGTGGACACCCCGCCGCCGGACACCGTCGAAGGGCTCCTGTACGCGCTCCCGGAGGACCGCTACGTCGTCGACGCCCCCCGGCTGGCCACCGCCCTCGGCGACACGCGGCCCGCCCCCCGCGTGTCTCCCTACTACGGCTACTCCCCACTTGACCCGGCTCACCTGGCCGGAAACGACGGGATCGTGTTCGTCAAGGACGTCCCGCAGAGCTAGTGCCATCATCTGCGCGGGAGGCGTTGGGAAAACGATCGTTCTCTGCAAGGCTTATGCCGGACGACCGACCCGACCACGACACAGCGTGTGTTGGATGCCGCCGAGCGCCTGTTCTACGCCAGCGGCGTGCAGGCGGTCGGGATCGACGCGGTGGTCGCCGAGGCCGGAGTCGCCACCAAGACGCTCTACGCGCACTTCGGCTCGAAGGACCGGCTCGTCGAGGCTTACCTGCGGCGCCGGGATCAGCGCTGGCTGAGCTGGTTGACCAGCAGGATCGACCACGCCGAGCCAGGTCGCGATCGGGTGCTCGCGGTGTTCGACGCGCTCGACGAGTGGTTCGCCGACCCGGGTTTCAGCGGGTGCGCTTTCGTCGACGTCGCGGGGGAGCTGCCGGACAACGCAGCGACCCGAGCCGTCGCCCGCGACCACAAGAGGGCCTTGCGGACCTTGCTGCGGGAGGTCGTCGCCGGGATCGGGGCCGGCGAGCCCGACACCCTGGCCGAGTGGCTGATGCCGCTCGTCGAGGGGGCCGTCGTCACCGCGCACGTCGAGGGCGACCTGCGTGCCGTGATCCGGGCCCGCTCGGCCGTGGCTGCCCTGCTGGACCGCGCGCGCTGACCGCGAGCCACCGCTGTCGGTGGGATCGGTCAGGATGGTCGGGTGAGCGTCCCGGCCGTGCCCGCCGTGTTCCATCTGCGCCGTGCGCGCGACCTCATCGACCGGTGTTTCGCCGAGCCGCTGGACCTCGACGCGATGGCGTGTGCCGCCGGCTTCTCCCGCTACCACTTCGCCCGCGGGTTCCGGGCGGCCTACGGCGAGACGCCCGGCCAGTACCTCACCCGACGCCGGGTGGAGCGCACCACTAACCTGTGCCGCCCACTTTCACCCACAGGGAGAATTAAGATGATCAAGAGGTTGTCGCACGTCTGCTGCTACGTGCTCGACCAGGCCAGTGCCAAGCAGTTCTACACCGACAAGCTCGGCTTCGAGGTGCGCAGCGACGTTACCGTGGGCGGGGAGTTCGAGGGCGCCGGTGACGGCTTCCGGTGGCTCACCGTCGGCCCGCCGGACCAGCCCGACGTCGAGATCATCCTCGCCGACTGCGGGATGAGGCACGACCCGGAGACCACCGAGCAGCTCCGTGCGCTCGTCGCCAAGGGCGCGATGGGCGCCGGGGTGCTGGCCACCGACGACTGCCAGAAGACCTACGAGGAGCTCGCTGCCCGCGGTGTCGTGTTCACCCAAGAACCGGCGACGCGACCCTATGGCGTCGAGGCCCTGTTCCGCGACGACTCCGGCAACTGGTTCAGCCTCACCCAGCACACGGCGGGGAGCGCGTCGTGATCGCGCGTGTCGCGTCGGCGATCCTGGAGGCTTATTCAGGACGCGCGTACGGTTCAGCATCACCGCAGCTCAGACGTGGTGGAGCATGATCTACTTCTCGCCCGTGAATAAGCCTCCTGGTGGTCGGCGACCAGGACGCCATGGTGGCGTTCTTCGTCGACAAACTCGGCTTCGCGAAGACCACCGACGGCGAGATGTGGCCGGGTGCCCGCTGGATCGAGGTGACCCCGCCCGGCGGCGGCACCGGCGTCGTGCTCAGCGCGGCCAAGGACTTCGAGCGCGAACCCGACCCGCAGTACCCGATGACGTTCGCCTGCGCAGACCTGGCAGCCACCGCCGCGGAACTGCAAGCAGCGGGCGTCGAGGTGACCGATCCCGTCACCGAACCGTGGGGCAGCTACATCCGCGTCACCGATCCAGAGGGCCGCCAGCTGCTCGTCAACGATCGGTCCTGACGGCGCAGCCTACCTCTCGGACCTCGACTCTCCCTCGCGGCGAGGGCACGCTCGCTCCTAATAGGCCGTCGGATACGCGGTGAAGGGAGCCGCCCAGCTCCCGAAGCGGTGCCCGGTCGAGGGTGAGCTCTGGTGTTGGGATGAGGTGAGCGTTGGATGGGCATTGGCCACGACCGATCGCGGACTGTCTCGCAGGCGTGTGAGCCCGCCCCGACTGAGGATGACTCGACCTGTACAATACAACGATGAGCGTGGTCCAGCTGAACCAGATTAAGACCCGAGTCCTGGACTCGTGTGGATCCCTCGTGGACGTTGCTGACGTCAAGTCGAAGGACGAGGACGAGGCCCGACTAACCCGGGGGCTTGCCGCATGGGCCTTAACACAGGTAGCCGGAGCGACGTCGCCGGATGCTGCCAACGCGGTTACTGATGGCCCCGACGACAACGGGATCGATGCCATCCTCGTTGATACGAGCAGTAGTGTTGTTTACCTAGTGCAGAGCAAGTGGAACAAAAAAGGAATTGGCTCTCCAGCGGTCGGCGACGTTCACAAGTTTATCCAAGGTTTCCGAGATATTGTGAATGCCGAGTTTGGACGTTTCAACGAGAAGGTGCGTTCTAAGCAGCGAGAATTAGAAACTGCGCTAGGCGACCCGAACGTCAAGTTCGTGTTGATCCTCGCCCACTCCGGGCAGGAAATACTTTCGCAGCATGCTAGCGTTGCTATTGACGGATTGTTAGACGAAGTAAATGATCCTATTGATACTGCTTCATTCGAGATGCTTACTCAGGCTGAGTTGCATAGTTTTTTAAGCCGGGGTATTCGTGGTTCTAGTCCGGACATCGAGGCTACGCTCTACGACTGGGGGGCCGTTCAGGAGCCTTACGCCGCTTTCTATGGCCAAGTTGAAGCGAGCACCGTTGCTGAATGGTTCAACGCTCACGGAATTCGACTGTTTGACAAGAACATACGGCAATTTTTGGGGCAAGACTCAGAAGTCAATGCTTCAATCATTGATACTCTTGTGAATAAGCCTGAGCATTTTTGGTATCTGAATAACGGAATCACTGTTCTGTGTGAGCGTGTGGCTAAGAGTGCGTTGGGGGGCAGTAGTAAGAAGGTTGGATCCTTTAAGTTCACTGGTGTTTCCGTGGTAAACGGTGCACAAACGGTTGGGTGCATAGGGCAGGTTATTGCCGATCATCCTCAGGCGGTTGCCGACGCAAGAGTAACCATCAGATTTATATCGCTCGAAAATTGCCCTCCAGAATTTGCTGGTGAAGTCACCCGCGGCACGAATACGCAAAATCGAGTCGAGCGGCGCGATTTTGTAGCTCTCGACCGAGAACAAGATCGGCTTGCAACCGAGTTGGCAATCGATGGTATACGTTACGCGATCAAGAGTGGTGAGTCGGCGCCTGAGACCGAGACGGGTTGCACAGTGATCGAAGCGACAGTCGCGCTTGCTTGTGCGAAACAGACACCGGACCTCGCTGTTCAGGCGAAACGTGAAATTGGCCGTCTGTGGTTGGGCGCTGAAGGGGACAGCTCTGAATCCCAATATAGGCAGCTTTTCCACTCGGGTGTGACGAGTACGCAGGTGTGGCGCGCGGTAAGGGCATTGAGAGTGACCGACCGAGCATTGTTAGATGAGCGTTTAAAAAGGGATGGACGCGAGCGTCTCATTGGCGTCCACGGGAACAGGCTAATCGCACACCTGGTCTTCCAGCGTCTTGAGTCAGGAGCGTTAACCGACTCAACGGTGAATTTTGATCTCGTGCTTGCCGGTATTCCGGTTCTTGTCACCTCATCCTATAATTCAATCGTTAATGTCATTAATGACAAATATAGTAGCAACTACTTGGCGAGCCTCTTCAAGAACGCTACTCGATGTAAGGATCTCGTGCAGCGAACGTCAAAGCTACCTTGATGGCATTTTTGGTCTCAGTCCTGCCCGGGGCATGGCTCCTCCTTGCCGTGAGCGCCGGAGTCGAATTCTGGTGGTACCGGACCGGGCCTTGCCCGTCGCGGTTGGGATCATGATCGGGTTTCGGCTCGTCGTGGGCACCCATGGGTGGCCTCCTTCTGTTGGCCCGGCAGACAGTTCCCGCAGGGAGAACGTGGGGCGTGGTATGTAGTCGTAATGAAATAAACTATCGATTTGATCTCTCCTTGATAGTATAGTTCCAGTCGCCGTGAAACGCGTGCCGCTCGATGGGAATCGCCTCCTTCTGCGCGTCGGTGAGCTTTATCTTGGTGGGGTAGTCCCGGGGG
>JBBSQN010000034.1:0-38601 GCA_038257875.1 Mycobacteriales bacterium | reverse complement strand
GCCCGGCGATGCCGAGCCACAGCGGGCCGCCGTCGGTGGGCGGGCGGTGGGCGCTCGCCGTGGAGCGCGAGCCCGACCCCACCCGCCGCGCCCACGCCCGCGCCGAAGCGTTTCTGGAGCGCCACGGCGTGCTCACCCGCGGGGCGCTGGCCACCGAGCGGGTCAGCGGGGGGTTCGCGGCGGTGTACCGGGTGCTGCGGGCGATGGAGGACTCCGGTCGGGCCCGCCGCGGCTACGTCGTGGAGGGCCTCGGCGCGGCCCAGTTCGCGGTGCCGGGCGCGATCGACCGGTTGCGGGCGATGTCCCGCCCCGACGGCGCACCGTCGGGGGGCGTCCCCACCGAGCGCGACAGCGAGCTGTCCCGGGTGGTGCTCGCGGCGGCCGACCCGGCGCAGCCCTACGGCGCAGCCCTGACCTGGCCCGACACCATCGGCGACAGCAAGCACCGGCCGGGCCGCAAGGCGGGTGCGCTGGTGGTGCTGGTGGAGGGCCGACCGGCGCTGTACGTCGAGCGCGGCGGCCGCTCGCTGCTGTCGTTCACCACCGACCGCGACGAGCTCGGCACCGCCGCAGCCGCCCTCGCCAGTGCGGTGCACGAGGGCTGGCTCGGGTCCCTGGCCGTCGAGCGCGCCGACGGAGTGGGGTCGCTGGGTTCCGAACTGGCCGAGGTGCTCACCGACGCCGGGTTCCGCGTCACCCCGAAGGGCCTGCGGCTACGCGCCTGACCCCCGGCAGATTCTGAGCACCTGCGTCCTCAGATCGGTTACACGTACAGTCATCGAGTCTTGGGGCGCGCGCCCAAACGACCGCCTTCTGACAGGGGTGTGAGGTACAAACGACCGTGGGCTGGTGGCCGGGCGCCGTTGGATCTGCACTGGTCGACTCAAGAAGGAGGGGTGGGCGTGGCCAGATCAATCCCCGCACTCGTTGAGCCGTCGGTGCTGCGTTGGGCCCGCTTGACCATCGGCCTCGTCCCGCTGGCCGCAGCACGCAAGATCGGCGTCCCGGACGATCGAGTGGCCGAGTGGGAGGCGGGAACCGTACAGCCGACCATCGCGCAGCTCCGCAAGGCCGCCGAGGTCTACAAACGCCCGCTGGGAGTGTTCTTCCTGCCAGCACCGCCGGAGGACTTCGACACGATGCGGGACTTCCGCAGACACGTGGGCACCAGCGTCGGCGAGTGGTCACCGGAGCTACACGGCGAGTACCGCCGAGCGATCGCGCAACGAGAGTCGGCGCTGGAGCTAGCCGAGATCGATGACGCGCCACCGCCCACCACGTGGCACCTGAAGACCCCACCCGACATCGATGAGGAGATCGGTACAGCCGCCCGTGACCTCCTGCTGAGCCAGAGCCCCCTCGCCCTGCCCCGGAGCACGGGAACGTCGTACGAGCACCTGAACACGTGGGTCGCCGCGTTGGAGGAGACGGGCGTGTTGGTCATGGCCACCATGGGTGGTCGAGTTGCTACCACCGAGATGCGGGCGTTCTCGTTGTTTCACGACGTCCTACCGGTGATCATGGTCAACGGCAGCGACGCCCCTCGTGACCGACTGTTCTCCCTGCTCCATGAGGGTTATTCAGGAGGGTCATGTGGATCTTGTAAGACCACGGTTGAGCTGCGGGGATGCGCCTCCGATCAAGATCGCTGAATAAGCCTCCATGAATACGCCCACCTCCTCCTGCATACCGGTGGGGTGTGCGACACCGTCACCGACACCAAGGCCACCGACCCGAACCGCGCTCTCGAAGCCCGATGCAACGCCATCGCGGCCGCGATCCTCATGCCGCGCGAGGCGGTGTTGACCAGCGCAGAGGTGGCCAGCAGGCGGGCTACCCCAGACTCGTGGGACTACGCCGCGCTGCGCGATGCCGCGGCCCCGTTCGGCGTCAGCGCAGAAGCGTTCGCCCGCCGCTTGCTCACCCTCGGCCTGATCAACCAGATGCACTACCAGGCCCGCCGCGCCGAGTTCCTGGCGTCGTACGACCGTGAGGAGACCAAGCCCAGTGGGGGCGGAGACTGGTACCGAACGACGGCCAGAGACCTGGGCAAGGGGTTCGTGCGCCGCATCGCCGACGCCCAGCGGCGCCACGTGATCGACAGCTACACTGCCGCGACCTTCCTCAACGTCAAGGTCGACCAGATCCCCCGCCTCGCTGAGATGGCCGCCCTCTCGGAGTCCGCGTGACGGGACACCCGTCCACTGCCAGCTCGTCGATGGCAGGAACGTGACCTTGACCAGCATGGCACCGGCGGCGGTCGTCCCGGCTCCCCGTGCAACGTGGACTTGAGCAGCCGGGCGCGACGACGCGGTCCTCCGATCCGATGCCGTAGTCGCGGGCAGCGTCGAGTTGATCGCGCTGGTCGTCAGACGGTGGAGTTCTCGTTTCAGTAGGCGTTGGTGCGGTTGAGCAGGGCTGTGATCCGTTCGTCTAGCTCGCGCAGGTGCGGGGAGCCGACGCGCAGGGGCACGATCTGGCGTTGCAACGTACGCAGCCGGTCGAGGGTGCGGGTGGAGCGGACCTCAGCGGCGGAACGCAGCGCGTCCCGACCCACTGCGGCGGCCTGCTCCCGGTCATTGCCCAGCAGGTGAGCGCCGGCCAGGTCGATCTGCACGAAGCAGCGGGTGCGAACCCGCCAGGGCTCGTAGCCGTGCATCGCCGTGATGCTCAACTTGATGGCCTCCTTGGTCTCCCCGAGGTTGCGCAGGCACCTACTGAGATGGGCGGCGAACGCGGCGGGCGTGAACAGATCCAGCCACGACGGCTCATTCTCGGGGATCACCGAATCGTAGGACCGTTGTGCGGCCAGGATCGCGCGGTGCGCCTCCCGGGCGTCGCCGAGCAGAGCAAAACCCATGGCTTCGCGCGTGTGCAGCTTGGCGACCAGCGCCGGTGTGGCCGTGCCCTGGGTGACCGCCAGCCCGGCCCGGGCCAGCGCCACCGCCTGACGCCCGTGCTGGAACCGGTCGTGTTCGACGAACGCGCTCTGCCCGATCTGCGCCGTCATCGAGCTCATCTCACTGAGCACCGCCGCGGCGTAACAGCGGGCTCCGGCGGCCATCGCCAGGTCGAGTGCCTGGACGAGGTAGCGCTGCGCCAACGCATGCCGGCCCACGTCAGCGGCAGTGAAACCGGCGAGCTTGGTGGCCTGCGCGACCGCGGTCAGCAGGGCCTTGCCGGTCTTGTCCGAGTAACTGGCGTGCAGCAGCTGGTTGGCCTCGCGGTGTACCAGCTGCACGGTCAACTCGCGGACCCGCCCCGCTCCGTACTGGTGATCAATTCGGCGCAGGTAGACGACCTGATCAGTGATCAGCGCCACCTCGGCCATACCCACCCGCATACCCCCACCGTGACGAGCGGTGCTCTCCACCGGGGACATCGTCAACGCGAACAGCGCCGGCTGGGAGAACGCCGCCGCGTGGAACGACGACCCCAGCAGGAACTTGCGCCGGTTCATATCTCGTCCTGACAGCTCCACGACCGTGCGGCCCGTGCCGTCCAGCGTCCCTGCACAGCGCAGCCCCTCGTGGACATCCTCCGCCACGAGAGAGCGGTCGGCAAACCCACACGCGGCGACGTCGACCTCGCGGCCCAGCCTGCGCGAGAGGACCTTGGCGACCAGCCGCGGCACCGGCCAGTGCGGCTGGGAGCCGTCCAGCATCCGCCGTATCGCGGTCGTGTTCGTCCCGACGGCTATCCCTTCCTCGGCACCGGCCAACACCACCGCTTTCGCCAGGCCGGTGTTGGTCATGTCCGCCTCGTCCACCATCACCCGCAGCGCGGTGTTCCCGCCGCCTGCTTGGCCCTCACGGCCCATCCCGTCACATCCCCCATGCTCGTCACGTTGCCCACTGCGGTGATCGGGTGGTGATCGTGGACCACCACCCGACGTCTTGGGAAGCCGACTCGTGAAGTGGGACACAACCGGGACCCCCGAGACCAACCGAGATCAGCATCGAATCAGCCTGAACCACGGCCCTGAACTGCTCGTTTGGCTGCGGGCAGCGTCGAGGCGACCGCGCTGGTCGTCAGACGGTGGAGTTCTCGTTTCAGTAGGCGTTGGTGCGGGTGAGCAGGGCTGTGATCCGTTCGTCTAGCTCGCGCAGGTGCGGGGAGCCGGCGCGCAGGGGCACGATCTGGCGTTGCAGCGTACGCAGCCGGTCGAGGGCGCGGGTGGAACGGACCTCGGCGGCGGAACGTAGCGCATCCCGACCCACAGCGGCGGCCTGTTCCCGGTCATTGCCCAACAGGTGAGCGCCAGCTAGGTCAATCTGCGCGAAGCAACGGGCTCGGACCCGCCAGGGCTCGTAGCCGTTCACTGCAATGGTGCTGTGCTTGATGGCCTGCTCGGCCTCGCCAAGGTCATTTGGGCACTTGCCCAGGTCCGCAGCGAACGCGGCCTCGGTGTAGTGAAAAAACCAGGGAGGCTCGTCGTCGGATTGCATCAACTCGTAGGACTGTTGAGCCGCCAGCATCGCACCACGCACCTCGCGAGCATCACCGATGAGGGCGAAACCACCTGCTTCCAGCACGTGCAGCTCGGCGGCCTGCGCCGGGGTGGCCATGCCCTCAGTGACCGCTAACCCGGCCCGGGCCAGGGCAACCGCCTGGCGCCCGTGCTGGAGCCGGTCATGTTCGGTCAGCGCGTTCCTGCCGATCTGCCGTGTCATGCGGCTCATCTCGCTGAGCACTGCAGCGGCGTAGCACCGATCGCCTGCAGCCATCGCCAGGTCGAGCGCCTGCACGAGGTACCGCTGCGCCAACGCGTGCCGACCCACATCAGCCGCCATGTAACCGGCGAGCTTGGTGACTTGCGCGACCGCGGTCAGTAGCGCCTTGCCGGTCTTGTCCGAGTACGTGGTGTGCAGGAGCTGGTTGGCCTCACTGTGCACCAGCTGCACGGCCCGCTCGCGCACCAGTCCCGCCCCGTACTGGGCATCGAGTCGGCGCAGGTGGGTGACGTGGTCGTTGAGCAGCGCCACCTCGGCCATGCCCACCCGCATACCCCCACCGCGACGAGCGGTGCTCCCGACCGGGGCAGCCGTGAGCGCGAACAGCGCCGGCTGGGAGAACGCCGCCGCGTGGAACGACGACCCCAGCAGGAACTTGCGCCGATTCATGTCCCGTCCCGACAGATCCACGACAATGTGGACCGTGCCGTCCAGCGTCCCTGCACAGCTCAGGCCCCTCGTGGACATCCTCGGACACGAGGGAGCGGTCGGCAAACCCACACGCGATGACGTCGCCCTCGCGACCCAGCCAGCACGAGAGCACCTTGGCGACCAGCCGCGTCGTCAGACGGTGAAGGTCTCGTTTCGGTGGGTGTCGCTGCGGGTGAGCAGGGTTGTGATCCGTCCGTCCAGCTCACGCAGGTGCGGGGAGTTGGTGCGCAGGGGTTTGATCTGACGTTGCAAGGTACTCAGCCGGTCGAGGGCGCGGGTGGAGCGGACCTCGGCGGCGGTGCGCAGTGCGGCCCGACCCGATGCCGCCGCCTGCTCGAAGTCGCGTCCGAGGAGATGGGCGGCGACAAGATCGGTCTGCGCGAAGCAGCGTGGTCGGACCTGCCAGGGCTCATAATCGCGCACCGCGATGGTGCTCTGCTTGATGGCCTCCTCGGCCTCGCCGAGGTCGCACAGGCACTTGCCCAGATCCGCGGCGAACGCAGCTTCGGTGTAATGGAGACGCAGCCACGGGGGCTCATCGTCGGGGCACATCGACTCGTAGCACCGTTGGGCGGCCAGCATCGCACGGTGCGCTTCGCGGGTATCGCCGAGCAGGGCGAAACCGCGTGCTTCCAGCGCGTGCAGCTCGGCGGTCTGTACCGGGGTGGCCGTCCCTTGGGTGACGGTCAGCCCTGCCCGGGCCAGGGCCACCGCCTGGCGCCCGTGCTGGAGCCGGTCGTGCTCGGTGAGCGCGTTCTGCCCGATCTGCGCCGTTATCCGGCTCATAGCGCTGAGCACGTCAGCGGCGTAGCGCCGATCACCCGCGGCCATCGCCAGATCCAGCGCCTGCACTAGATACCGCTGGGCCAGCGCGTGCCGACCCACATCAGCCGCAGTGAACCCGGCCAGTTTCGTGGCCTGCGCAACGGCGGTCAGCAGGGCTCTGCCGGTCTTGTCCGAGTAGCTGGCGTGCAGCAGCTGGTTGGCCTCATGGTGCACCAGCACCACCACCTGCTCGCGCAACCCTGCTGCCGCGCCGTAGCGGAAGTCGAGCTGACGCATGTTGGTCACCTGGTCGGTGAGCAGCGCCACCTCGGCCATGCCCACCCGCACGCCCCCTCCGCGACGGGCGGTGCTCTCCACCGGAGGCACCGTCAACGCGAACAGCGCTGGCTGGGAGAACGCCGCCGCACTGAACGACGACCCCAGCAGGAACTTGCGCCGATTCATATCCCGTCCCGACAACTTCGCGACCGTGCGGACGGTGCCGTCCAGCGTCCCTGCACAGCTCAGCCCGTCGTGGACATCCTCCGTCACGGGAGCACGGTCGGCAAACCCGCACGCGGCGACGTCGACCTCGCGGCGCAGCCTGCGCGACAGCGCCTTGGCGACCAGCCGCGGCACCGGCCAGTGCGGCTGGGAGCCGTCCAGCATCCGCCGTATCGCGGTGGTGTTCGTCCCGACGTGTATCCCTTCCTCGGCACCGACCAGCACCACCGCCAGCGCCAGGGCGGTGTTGGTCATGTCCGCCTCGTCCAGCATCACTCGCAGCGCGGTGTTAAAGCCGGCTGCTTGGCCCTTACGGCCCATCCCGTCACATCCCCAGTGCTCGTCGTGTCACTCGCCGTGGTGATCGTGGACCACTGCTTGACGTCTTGGGAAGCCGACTCGTGAAGTGGGACACAAGTGGGACTCCGGATACCAGCCGAATTAGCGCCAAAACAGCCCGAAAGCCACGGCTCTGAACTGCGCATTTAGCTATAGGTGACAGATCAACGACTCATCGTTACCTAGAAAAGCGAGACGCGATCTCATGACCGCTCCCACGTCCACCCCGCATGACGGGGACGACCCCGACCACCACCCGCAGCCCAGCGGGCTGGCCGCTGCCGCCGAGTACTACGAACGCTGGGGCTGGCTCGTTCTGCGCGAGAACGATCGGCTGCTGCTGACCACCGACGCCGCGGTGAGTGCGGTGGAGCTGCCGTCGAGCACCGCCGCCGAGGTGCAGCTCTACCTCGCAGTGCGGTTGCTCGCCGGACCGGTGATCGCCTTGCCTGGCATGCCGCGCCGCTGGCTGCTGCTCACCGGCTCCGCCGACGACGCCACACCGGTCCACCTGACCCGGCTGGTTGCCCGAGGGGCGATGACCCACCGCCGCGGAACACTGGTGCCCCTGCCACCCAGCCATCTGGAAACCGGCCTGGTGACCTGGCAGTCCCCACCGTCACTGGACGGTCCGACGCTGCCGCCGTTCACCGCCGTCGTGGCGGCGACGCGCGCCGTCACCGACACGGCACGCCTGTCGTGATCTGTGCGACCAGCCGCGCGTGCACGGAACCGGCCGCGCGGAGTAGCTCCTGGTGAACGATACGACGTTCTCCGAGTCGTGGAGCACCTACGTCATCTGGATCACCAGCGTTCTGGACGGCCGCGACCACGCCGTCATCGATGGCCCCACCGGGACAGACCTCGGCCAGGGTCAGTACCCCGCCCTGTGCGGCCACGTGATCACCCCGCACGCACTCGCCGCGCCACCCGGCAGGCGGTGCCAGCACTGCGTGGTCACTGTGAACGTCATCTCGACCAGACCGCGACCGACGCCGCGCTGGCTGCGAGCCCTGTCGACGTTCGTCAGAAAGGTCGGTGACCGAGGCCACGACAACCCGACACGACGATGATCCAGATCGACGAGTCATCGCCACGCAAGACCACCTGACCGCTCCGGCGGCGCCAGCGAGGCCCTCCCCCAGGCCGCCCGCGCCGCCGGAGCACCCCAAGCGCAGCTCGACCACAGCCAAACCCTGACGGATCAGACCTCAAGACTTTCGCCCGACACCGCTGAGATGAAACACCTCGGGAACATCGAGCTCGCCAAATTTCGGGTGCCACCGTGAACACGACACCACACCGGGCGCCAACAGCTCAAGACCGTCAAAAAAGCGGATGAGCTGCTGGCGGCTTCGGGAGACTATCGGTGCCGCACCACTATCGTTCCACAGGCGCATGGATTCTTCCATCGCCTCACTATCGACCTCTGCACGAGACGCCCCGACGACGAGGACCGTGCCCACGATGCTCGCCGTCCGTTCGCGGACGGCCCTTCATTGAGGCAGCAACCGCGCCCACGGGACCTCAACACTTGGCAGCCGGGGTCTCACTAAGGTCCCACTTCACAAGTAGGACTTCCCAGGGTGTCGGGTCATAGGCCATGATCGACCACTGTGAGCAATGACCACTGCGACGAACACTCGGGATGGGCTGTGAGGGCCAAGCAGACGACGGTAACACCGCGCTGCGGGTGATGGTGGACGAGGCGGACATGACCAACGCCGGGCTGGCGAAAGCAGTGGTGTTGGCCGGTGCCGAGGAAGGGATACACGTCGCTACGACCACCACCTCGATCCGGCGGATGCTGGACGGCTCCCAGCCGCACTGGCCAGTGCCGCGGCTGGTCGCCAAGGTGCTCTCGCGCAGGCTGGGTCGCGAGGTCGACGTCGCGGCGTGCGGGTTTGCCGACCGCTCTCTCGTGGCGGAGGATGTCCACGAGGGGCTGAGCTGTGCTGGGACGTTGGACGGCACGGTCCGCACGGTCGTGAAGCTGTCGGGACGAGATATGCATCGGCGCAAGTTCCTGCTGGGGTCGTCGTTCCACGCGGCGGCGTTCTCCCAGCCAGCGCTGTTCGTGCTCATGGTGCCCCCGGTGGAGAGCACCGCCCGTCGAGCAGGCATGCGGGTCGGCATGGCCGAGGTGGCGCTGCTCACCGATCAAGTCACCCACCTGAACCAGCTCGATCAGCAGTACGGGGCCGGACGGGTGCGCGAGAAGACCGTCTACCTGGTACACCATGAGGCCAACCAGCTCCTGCACACCAGCTACTCGGACAAGACCGGTAAAGCCCTGCTGACCGCCGTTGCGCAGGCCACGAGCCTGGCTGGACTCACTGCGGCTGATGTAGGCCGGCACGCGTTGGCCCAGCGGTATTTAGTGCAGGCGCTCGACCTGGCGATGGCCGCGGGTGACCGGCGCTACGCCGCCGCCGTGCTCGGCGAGATGGGCTCGATGACCGCGCAGATCGGGCAGAACGCGCTCACCGAGCACAATCGACTTCAACACGGGCGTCAGGCGGTGGCCCTGGCCCGAGCCGGGCTGACCGTCGCTCAGGGCACGGCCACCCCAGCGCTAGCAACGGTGCTACACATGCTGGAAGCACGCGGTTTCGCCCTGCTCGGCGACACCCGCGAAACGCACCGTGCGATATTGGCGGCCGAACGGTCCCACGAGTCGATATGCCCCGGCGACGAGCCCCCGTGGCTGGGTCTGTACTCCGAGGCTGCGTTCGCCGGAAGACTGGGCAAGTGCTTCAGTCTCCTCGGTGAGGCCGAGGAGGCCATCAAGCTGAGCACCATCGCGGTGCGCGACTACGAGCCCTGGCGGGTCCGCGCCCGCTGCCTCGCGCAGACCGACCTGGCCGGCGCCCACCTGCTGGGCAACGACCTGGAACAGGCCGCGGCCTCGGGCCGGGACGCGCTGCGCACCGCCGCCGAGGTCCGCTCCACCCGCACCCTCGACCGCCTACGCACCCTGCAACACCAGATCAAACCCCTGCGCGCCAGCTCACCACACCTGCGCGAGCTGGACGAACGGATCACGACCCTGGTCACCCGCAGCGACGCCCGCGCAGACCAACTATCCCACCCCAGATGACCACGTCCGATCAACTGCACCGTTCCGGCACGATCGCGGGAGCAAGCACCGTCACAGAATGACACCAAGCACCATGCTCACCGGTGGTGACGCTCAGGGTCGGTCGAGCCCGGTGGTCATCTTGTGATGAAAGAGGTCAAAGAGGTGGGTGGCGCACGACTCCACATCGTGTGCGCCCACCCGCTGTCGCTCCGGCAGAGCGTGGTTCAGGGCGGTCATGTCGGCACATGTGTAGTACTGATAGGCAGCAGCGAAGGTATTCGGTATCAGTCTCACGTCGAGTCGGTTCTGGCCTGTGCCGTGACGCAGACTCGCGCACCATTCCAGCACCTGGGCGAACGAGACTGCGTATCCAGCCCCGAGGTTGTAGACACCGGCCGGGATCCGGGTCGTTGCCAGGAGCTCGACCGTGGACGCGACCACCTCCACCGGGACGTAGTCGCGTGCGGCTGTCAGCGTGTCACTGAAAACGTGCACGTGTCCGGTCGTCGCGGCGTCTCGGAGCAGTTGGGAGAGGATCGAGGCCGTCGGTCCCTTGTCGAGCTCGTCGGCGCCGACGACGTTGGTGTAGCGCAGGCCGACCCACCGGAGCCCGCTGACATGTAGCGCGCGCATCTGTCTGTCCAGCGCGAGCTTGGATCGGGCGTAGGGGTTGAGTGGTCCGGAGCATCGGGACCGGTCATCGTCGGCGGACTCGGGAATCGGCTCATGCCGGTGCAGTCGCCCGTAGACGGCATGCGACGAGGCGTAGACGAAGCGGGCGCCGCCCATCCGGCATGCGAAGGCGATCCGCAACGGCGTGAGCGTGTTCACCTCATGTAGCCGGGCCCCGTCCGGCACGCGTGTGTCGCTGATGGCCGCCTGATGCAGGACCGCCGAGTAGTGTCCGCGTGCCACCTCGGCGAGGAGATGCTTGCTGTTGCAGTCCGTGCGAACCCAGCGGACTGAGGACGCGAGTTCGGGCGTGGCCGGACGCAGGTCGAGTGCCGTGACGTCGTGGCCCGCCCTGACGCAGGCGTTCACCACGTGACGGCCGATGAACCCGGCCGCGCCGGTCACCAGGATCCGCCGCCCGGTCAGGTCGCCCCCCGCTTTTTCGTGACCCGCTCGATCAATGATGTTGTCGAGTTGCCCTCCAGGTAGGCCACGACGACGATCTGCCCGCCCCAGCTCTCGATGAGGTCGCTCTCCGGCAGTCGCCGGCCCGCGTAGTCGCCGCCCTTGACCCACACGTCCGGTCGGAGTGTCTCCAGCACCACGTGTGGCGTGTCCTCGTCGAAGATGAGGACACCGTCCACGCAGGTCAGCGCACTCAGCATCGCCGCTCGTTGGGCCTGGTCGACCACCGGCCGTTCCGGTCCCTTCACACGGCTGACGGAGGTGTCGCTGTTCATGCAGACGATCAGGCAGTCGCCGAGACGCCGGGCCTGTTCGAGGAGTGAGAGGTGCCCCGCGTGCAGCAGGTCGAAGCAGCCACCGGTGCCGATGATCCTGCCGCCGCGGGCCCGTACGTGCTCGACCAACGCCATGACGTCGTCGGGACAGCGTCGATCCCCTGCAGGAGGGGTTCGGAGTCCGTTCGTGTTCCCGCCGGCCACGTAGGCGGTTGCGGCCTCCACGGCTCCGGACACGGCCTGCGACGGCAGTCGCCCCTGAGCCAGCAGGACCGCAGCGGCCACGGCGAACCGGTCGCCAGCACCGCAGGTGTCACCGTCCACAGGGTGACAGGAGACGACGAGCGGAGGGCTGACCGAGTCCGATACCAGTACCGCGCCGGACGAACCTCGCGTCACGGCCACCTGCCGTGCCTGCCAGGTGTGCAGCAGCCTCCTGGCGTTCCGGACGTCTGGTTCCAGGCCCTCGTGGGTGTCGTCTGTGTGGCCGGCGAGTGTCCGTAGCTCGCTGGAGGTGGGCACGGCCAGGGCCACCTCTGGGACCGGATCATGACCTCTGGGATGTGGATCCCACACGACGGGGACATGCCGGGTCAGCTCGGCCAGTGCCCCGCGCAGTCCGTCGTGTCCGGTGACTCCTTGTCCGTAGTCGCACACGACCACGGCCGCGGCTTTACGGAGCACCTCCTGCGCCTCCCACGGAAGCTCGCCGAGACGTAGCGGTTCGCCGTCGTCGTCGATGCGGACCACGGTCTGCCCGCGGGCACGGACTCGTGTTCTGGACGGTGTCGAGCCGGCAACGCCCAGATCGATGAGATCGATCCCGGCGTCAGCGAGGAGCGCGCGGACCTGGTGTCCGTTCGTGTCTTTTCCGAGCGCCCCGACCAGGGTGACTCGCCATCCGGTCTCGCCCGCCGCGATCAAGGCGGCCCGGCCCGCTCCGCCGGGTCGCCGGGTCGTCCGCGGCCTGCTGACGACGGGGACAGGTGCCTCGGGGGAGAGCCGTTCCGCGGAGCCGATGATGTCGACGTCCAGCAGGATGTCTCCCACTATGACCAGGTCGCGGGGTGCTCCGTCTCCGGTGCTGCCGGGATCGACGGTCGCTTCCCTCCGGGGTCCTGCGCCGGGTCGATGGTGGGCGTCCAGGGAACAGTCGGCGAGCATCTGGGTGTCGACGGCGGCGCAGACCACATGGAGCGCGGCGAGGTGGCATTCCTGGACCGTCGCGACCGACGTCGCAGACACGCACACCGCCTCGTCGCAGGCTCGGGCCAGCGTGTTCGGCTCGGGTCCTGTGAGTGCCCACGTCAGCAGTTCCAGATCGTGCCCAACCTCAGCCGCACGGAGGAGGTTCGCGCTGCTCCCGGAGGTCGAGAGCAGCAGCAGAACGTCCCCGGCCCTCCCGTGGGCCCGTACCTGGCGCGCGAACAACTCGTCGAACCCGTAGTCGTTGCCGATCGCGGTGATCGACGAGGAGTCCGCGTGCAGGGCCAGCGCCGAGAGCGGGGCGCGGTCATCGTGGAAGCGGCCCACCAGCTCGGAGGTCAGGTGCTGCGCCTCGGCGGCGGAGCCGCCGTTGCCGGCCACCAGAAGGCGTGCCCCGCGTGTGAGTCGCACCGCCAGGAGGCGTCCCCATTCTTCGAGCCGTGACGTGTCCAGGCGCAGCGTTGCGTCGGCCAGATCGTGCATGTGCGCTGCACCGGGACTGTCGACGTGGGTTTCAGATCCGATGAAAGGTGACTGTCCGTGCACGACCCCTCCTGTCATGCCGGTCGATGCGCGGCGAACAGGGGCCGGTAATGATCGATCGCCAGGTCTCGTTCGAGCTGGGGGTAGTCGATCAGGTCCTCGATGATGCGGTGCTCGGTGAGGAAGGTGGCGACCTGGTGTTGCATCAGGGCGTCGCCGAGCTCGGACAGGTGGACACCGTCGCTCCACAGGCTTCCGGTAGCCGTCTCGGGTGGGATGGATGCCAGCTGTCGGGCTGCGGCGGCGAACGCTCCCCACACGTCGAGGAACAGCGCGCCGGCCCGGGCCGCCGCCTGCGCGGCGATGTCGTTGTACCTGGCGAGCTCGAGGTTCATCTCCGCCACGGTGTGGGGGTCCTCGATGGGGCCGAAGGGGGTCTCGGAGATGCAGATGACGGTTCGCGAGCATGCTCCGAGCGATTCGAGCATGGTGGTGTAGTGCTCGGTGAACTCGGCGCGGTCGACGGCTTCGGCCGTGCGTCCCTGGAAGCCCCGCCATACGTCGTTGACACCGCAGCCGAGGAAGGTGACGTCGTAAGACCGCTCCGCGGCGGCCGCACGGACGATCTCGGCGATGTCGCGACTGGTCGCGCCGCCCGCACCGCGGTTGTCCACGGCGAATCCGAGATGGGGCCATACCGCCTGCAGCCACAGGTGCAGCCGGTGGACGTAGCCACGCCTGCGCCAGTCCTCGACGGTGACCGTTGAGCCGACTGGTGGGAGGTCGGCCTGGTTGGCCATCCGGGCGTTGAAGGCCTCGAGGTGCTCCATGATCGAAGTGCCGAACCATCCCACGGTCAGGGTCCGGCGCTGGTCGATCGTGGGGGCGGGGGCTCCGGCGAAGTGGCGGCGTGGTGTGGCGGGGACCCCGGCGGCGATGGTGTCGGGGGCGATACTGCGGGTCACGACGGCGTTCGCGCCGACGATCGTGTTGTGGCCGACACGTACACCGGCGGTGATCGAGACCTTGTTGGAGATGATGACGCCGGGTTCGATGACGATCGGGGCGGCGCTGAAGCCGCTGGCCCACGGCAGCAGATCACCGCTGGGAACGCGCACGGCCGACCGCTCGTTGTGGTTGTGATCGTGGATGTCGACCATGTTCGAGAGGGCGCTGCCGGAGCCGAGGGAAATTCCTGCCATCGCTGAGAGGAAGCAGTTCTCGCCGATCGCGACATCGTCTCCGATGGCGATCGTCGCGCCCCGGTGGACCTGGATCGTGGTGCCCCTGCGGATCGCCACCCGGTTCCCGAGTGTCAGATGGGCGTCGTCGTCGATCTCGACCACGAGGTCGTCGGGTAGGTCACAGTCGTCGCCGATGGTGATTGCGGCACCATGCTGGTGGTTAAGACGGTCGGTGACGGCGGTCGGCGTGTCGATGCTGGTCATCGGTTACTATAGTCCTGTTCCACTGGTGAGAGGGGTGCCGGAGGAGCCCTTGCGGTGGACCAGGCTACCGGCCCTGCCGTCCTTGACGGTGATCGTCCTTGCAGATCAGGAAGCCGCTGATGGCCAGGACGTCGAGGGGGCTGGCGTAGAAGGTCCGCAGGACGTCCTGTGGCGTGCACACGATGGGTTCCGCCTCGTGGTTGAAGGACGTGTTGAGAAGTGCCGGTGGTGCACCCGTCTGATCAGCGAAGGCGGCCACACCCCCGACCAGTACAGCGACATACCGGCAGCCGACCTCAACCAGATACTCAACCACGGCACCGCGAAAACCTGAACAGCACTCAATACCGCAGCCCGTCATCGCCATGCAAGACCACTCGACTCCTCCTACGGCGTCGACGAGGCCGCTCCTATGCTGCCCAACATGGCTAGGATCATTCGGCCACACGCCTACGGACCACGACCGTCGTGACAAGCCCTCGGCCGCAGTCATCGGTGGAGATCCTAATCTCGCCAGAGCGGAATCTTGCTCAGCCGTAGGGAGATACCCACGCGGCCAGCCCGGCACGGTAGATCAGCTGGCTGTGTTCCGAGTAGTTCCCGACCACAGTCCGGAACGGTATACCCCCTTCGTCCCCGATCACGATCTCGCGGCGCTCTCCGTCGATTAGAGCGTCGAGCACGAGACGCCATTCGATTAAGCCTGGCTGCTCAACTGGATCTCGCCATCCCGCACGAGCGATGAATACCAGTCGCTCACTTTCTCCAGACATGAGCTGAAATCCGACCGGAGAGCTCATTTGCCGCTCCGCTTGTGAATCTACTCGGAGGTTCTATACCGTGCCGTCGTCAAGGTTGATGAACAGATACTGCGCGCCTAACGGACCGCCAACCGGACAGATAGCTAAATCACCGGGGGTGTCCACTTCGCGAATCTCACTCGTGATGCTTGCTCCTCTAACGACAATATCTTCCCGAGCTGTCAGGATCACCTCGCCTACTGTTTCATTGTAGTCGAGGCCACCATGACGGGTGGACCACTCACGAGTGACATTGCATCCAGGGTCGGGACCCACGAGCGGGGGCTTGCCCGCTTCCTGCAATCGGTTTGGTTCGAAATAGTACGATCCTCCGTACACGGTGACGATATCGTCCAACAAAAAAGGGTCGTCGCTATACGCTCGAGGCAATGCCACTCTCTCGGGCCCAAGAAGAAGATCGACTGAGTACGGCTGGCGTCCCGTAATAGTATCGACCGCGTCACTAATGGTGGACTGCAGTGGTGGGACGAGTAACGCGGTCAGGACGGCAGCAGCGAGTCCTGCTGTCCATGCCACGATTGACTTCTTCCGTGACCGCTGCCTATTCTGCGTCGACTCATCCGTTGGCCGTGGTGCCCCTCGTCCCGGCGCCCCCGATGCCGAACCACCCGGCTCCGCATCGGCGAGAGCCTCAGCTGCACCCCTCGTTGATCCATCATGCTCCGCCTCAGCTGCATCGCTAGCTGATCCAGCTGGCTCTGCATCGCTAGCCGACCCACCCGGCGCTGCCTCGCCCGGGCTCTCCTCCGCATCCGACGCTGGCCGATCGGGCGTGCTATCAGCAACCATGATCCACGCAATCGTTCCTCAGAGAGTGTGGACCCAACGATAACCACATCCGCCCCGCTGCTGGGAGCACGGCGAGGACACCGAGGCGGGTGATCGCGCATCAAGAGTCGAGGTGGATATCCTCATTCAGCAAGTCGCGATCACCCTGGACCGGCGTGGGGTCGTCGACGACACCCTGCACCCCGAGGGGAGCGTTGACGACCAAGCCCGACCCGACGATGGTCCGGATCGCCGATGGCATGGCCCTCGGCCAGCGCGGTGAGCGGGAAGCCGCACGACAGGTGTTCGCGCACGTCTGGAGCGACATCGACGATGCGGACGAAGACCCCCTGCATCGCTGCGCGCTCGCCCACGCGATGGCCGACGTCCAGGACGATGTGCGCGAGGAGCTGGTCTGGGACCTGCGCGCCCTGCAGGCAGCAGGCCTGATCACGGACGAGCGGGCGGCACAGGCCGGGGTTCCGAGCCCCGTCGCGGGCTTCTACCCGTCGCTGCATCTCAACCTCGGGGAGCGCTACCGCAAGCTCGGCGAGCTGGACCAGGCGCGCGAGCACCTCCAGCGGGGCCAGGCCGCTGCCGGAGCACTCGGCGACGACGAGTACGGCGACATGATCCGCGGCGGTCTCGACCAGCTGGCGCAACGGTTGGGGTCATCATCAGCCTGACCATGGAACCCGAGACCATGTCTGTCGGGCCTGGCGTGCTCCGTCAGCGGCGGCGCCGACTCGAGCGGTGACCCGAGGAGTGTCGCCGCGGCTTCGCCGACGCCGATCCGCCACCGCGGCGGGCTGGTGGAGCGGTGGCCACCGGAGCGGGATCGGGGGCCCGGAGCTGCGCCCGACCGGCCGGCTCCGCGTCCACCCGCCGGAACAGGAGCCACTGCTGCACCAGCGTCCAGGCGCTGTTAGCGAGCCAGTAGAGCAGGATCGCGATCGGGAACGGGAAGAGCGCCCCGCCGACCAACGCCCCGAGCGGGAAGATCCACGGCGTCCACCGCATGATCGACCCGACGGGACCCGCGAGCGCCTGCTGCCGCAGCGAGTGCCGGGCGGTGACGTGCGTCGCGACCGCGGCCAGCAGCATCAGCGGCACCGCGACGGCCGCGACCTCCCAGCGGTCGACGTGCGCGCCGAAGGAGTCCAGGAGCTGCTGCGGCATGCTCAGGTACGACGACAGCGGCGCACCGAACAGCCGCGCCTCGAGGAACGAGCGCACCTCGTCGGGGCTGAAGACGTAGTTCGGGATGACCGCGTTCTGCGCGAAGCTCAGTCCGGGCCGGTTGAAGGCGCGCAGCACGTGCAGCAGCCCCAGGAACACCGGCAGCTGCAGCAGCACCGGCAGGCACCCGCCCAGCGGGCTGACACCGTGCTCGGCCTGCAACGTCTGGGTCTCGCGGACGAGCCGCGCCGGGTCGTCGGTGTGCCAGCGGCGCAGCTCCGCCAGCTGCGGGGCGAGTGCCTGCATCGCGCGGCCGGAGCGCAGCTGGGCGAGCACCGGCCGGATCATGACGGCGCGCAGGGTGAGCACGAGCAACACCACGGCCAACGCCCAGGCCACGCCGTTCGCGGGACCGAGCAGCAGGCCGAACACCTCGTGCCAGAACCACAGGACAGCCGAGACGGCGTAGTAGACGGGGTCTAGCACGGCGTGCCCCCCGAGACGGACAGGACGGGCGCACGCAGATCGGGTTCGCACATGGGGTAGCGCTCCAGGGCAGCCGGGACGGGACTCGTCGACCGGCGGCGCTGCGCGCGGGCGCTACACCGCCGGGATGAGACCCGACGGAGCACGGGAGCGGGTGTGCCCGGCGGCGTCCGGATCACGCTGGCGGGGCACGGCGCGACGCGCCAGGACGCGGTGGTGCTCGCGGGCGGCCACCGCGGGACCGGACCCGGAGGCGGTGGGCAACACGACGGCTACGTGGCGAAGCGCACCCCAGGCACACAGCAGGGCGGCGAGCACCCCCAGGACCAGCGACGGCTCGGTGATCGCCCCCGTGCCGGCGACGGCGGTGCCGACGAGAGTGGAGCCGAGCAGCAGCAGGCCCGCTGCCTGCACCACGGCTCCCCGCATGGGTACAACCCTACCGTTCCGGTGGTGGGCGACGACGTTCGTGAGCCAGGGTGTCGGCCGTGCTCACCGTCGCGGCCGACACCCTCCCTGCCCTGCGCCCGTGGTTCACCCCGGAGCGGCCGGGACCGCTGATCTTCGAGCACGTCGTACGCACCGGGCACGGCCGCTGCCGGGTGGACCGCTGGCCGGACCCGGGCGTGGTGCTCGCCGAGCTGCCGGGGAACTATGCGCTGCGCGGCGACCCGTCCCGGCTGATCCCTGCCGACCTGGACGACGTCGTGGGGTTCGTCGAGGCGCCGCCGGAGTGGCTGCCCGCGCTGCGCGAGCTGGACCCGGCCACCGGAGTGTGGGACCGGGTGATCGCGACCCTGCCGGACACCACGACGGCGCCGCCCCCGGACCTCGACGTGCGGCGGTTGACCCCGTCCGATAGCGCAGCACTCGCCGCGCTCACCCCGGACAGCGCCTGGATCCACGAGACGTGGGGTGGCACACCGGGGCTCCTCGCAGCCGGGGTGGGGTGGGCTGCGTTCGACGACGGGCGCGCCGTCTCGATCGCGGTGCCGTTCTACGTCGGCGCCGAGCACGAGGACATCGGTGTCGTCACCGAGCCCGGCCACCGCTGCCGCGGGCTCTCGACCGCCTGCGCGAGCGCGCTCGTCGCCGACATCCGGGCCCGCGGCCACGTCCCCACCTGGACGACCTCACCGGACAACGCCGGAAGCCTCGCCGTCGCCACCCGCCTGGGCTTCCTCCCCACCCGTAACGACGTCCTCTACGCCGTACACACCCCCATCCCCCACTAAACTTCCACCTCGCACACCGTGTGGTGTCCTCGCACAGTGTCTGCGCTGTGCGAGGACACCACTGGGTGTGCGACGTCGGCGCACAGGCACGCGGCCGGGTAGCGTCGGAGTCCGTGATGTCCGTTCTCGTGCAGGATCCCACCGGCTTCTCGTCGCCGCTCGGACGGCTGGTCGTGCTCGCCGGGCTACTCGCCTCGCTCGTCGTGGCGCTGCGCTGGTGGTGGTACAACCGCAAGCGCTAGCGCTGCGGCCGCACTACCAGTCGGGCGCGGTATACGACCGCTACATCTCACAAGAACCGCGGTCGAGGTTGAAGTACCTGGAATTGGCCCAGCTGCAGAGGAGGATGCCGACGGCAACTCCGACGATCGTCACGATGGCGGGAAGGTAGCCGCTGGCGACCTGGATGATCGGGATGGCGGGACACCCTCCCGAGATCGCCCATCCGGTGCCGAAGAGCACCGCGCCGGGCACGACTCCGGCATGGATACGTCCTGGTGTCCGCCGCACCCCCAGCACTGCGAACGTGATGGCGATGATCACCACAGCTCCGCCGAACGCTAAGAGCATTCTGAGGTCCTGGAAGGTGAACATGCGGTTGAGCTCTGCGTAGTCGCCGAAGCCGATGTTCGTCACGGTGATGCCGAGGGCCAGTCCCGCGATGATGGTCGAGAAGAGGATCGCACCTTGAGTACGCATCAGATGACCTTCCAGAGCAGGAGCGAAACCACGACAGCGGTGCCGAAGAACACTGCGGTCGCGACGAGGCTGACCGGGTACAACCGCCCGCATCCGTGGAGCCCGTGGCCCGAGCTGCACCCCCCGGCCAGACGCGTTCCGAAACCGACGAGCACTCCACCGACGAACAACGTTCCGATCATCGCCGTTGGGTTGTCGGTCACGATCTGGCTGAATGCAGCACCCATGTCGAGACGCAACTCGAAACGCCCGGCGGTCACCGCCGCGATCAACCCGCCGATGAAGATCGACAAGAGCAGGGCGGCCTGCGTGACCAGCGGAGACCGGCGTGGCGTCGATTGACGAACCGCCTGAGTGGACGGTTGCACCTCTGCGGTCGGCGACTCAGGGGCGACGCCAGGAGTGCCGAACTGCTGTGCCGTGGCCGTAGCCAGAGCGTGGACGAGCACGCGCTCGTCCACGACCTCCTCCTGTTGTCGGTCGAGATTACGCTCTCTCCGCCAGTGCAGGACGCGATCCCACGCCGACGACACCCCGAACGAGCGGTCCGTCGTGAGGGTGAAGTTGATGGTCACGAAAGCGAGCGCGAGCGCGCCTGCCCACCAGGGCCAGTAGTTGCTCATGTGGGTTCCCTCATCCATTCTGCGAGCCGGTTCCACCAGTGCTTGCGTGCGTTCGTCGCCTGTTGTGCCGGCCCTCTCGATGCCGCCGGAGGTGCGAGCGGTCTCGGCGATAGCTGTGAGCGCGGGGACCGCTCGGGCAGCTGCATCGGGCGCGTCGACTGAGTATCCGACGGAGTAGGCCCGGCTGCATGCTCAAACAGCAGATCGGTGAGTTTGGGTGTTCCAGGTGGCCGACTGCCAGGTGCTGGTCGTGCTGCGACGGGTTGTTCTCCGCCGCCGGGTTCGGATTTCTTGCGCTGCACGGCCTGGTTGATGTAGAGGGCGTCGCTTCCGTTAGGCAGCAGGCTGAGCGGCACGTGCTGCCCCCTGAGTGCCTGCCTGTACCGAGCGCACTCGCGCCATCCGGCATCGGTGTCGCAGTAGTAGCGACGCCAGCCTTCAAGGCTCGCGTTGAGCAGGGGGAAAAGGGGACACCCTGCGGTGTGCGTGCATGCCATTTCTCTCCAATCTTGTCGTATGAATGTCGCATCGAGCGAGGATCAGCCCTTAGTTCCTACGGGCGCCGACCACGTCGTCACTCGCGCTGTTCCGTGTCGTGCTCTGCACCGGATTCGGCAGGTCTCGGGTCGGAGTATCGTCCGCATCATCCGAACGCTCACCCTGAAGCCGGTGGAGGTGATATCGCAGAGTAACGGTATGAGGGTGTCGTGAACCGTTGTGTGCTTCGGAGTCCCGCAGTGCTGCATCGATCAGATCGATCGCCATCTCCTTGTCGCCCGCCTGTGCCAGCGTGAGTCCGAGGCCGAGCCGGGTGGTGAGAGTCTCCGAATGGAAAGGGCCGAGTACGCGGTTGCGCTGTGGTGCGACATGTGAATAGAGCCACAGCGCGTCATCCAATCGACCGATGAGGCGGTATGTCGCAGCAAGGGCGTCGCGTGCAGTGAGGGTACGGGGGTGCTCATCGCCGAAAATCTCCGCACGCGCCGAGAGGTTCTCGACCATCAACCGGGCACCCTCCTCTCCTTGATCGGACATCACGTACGCGACCGCGAGATTCCCCTCTCCGATGATCGTGTCGGGATGGTGCTGGCCGAGGCTATCCCGACAATCGTTCACGATCACCTGAAGCTCACGAAGGGCTTCCTGGATGCGACCGTCGGCGAGCAGACCGACTGCCGCTGCATGGCGAGCACGCAGCGAATTCGGGACACCACCGCGCAGGAAGTTGTCAAACGATCCAGCTTGACTCATGTGAGCCTCTCAGGATCTCCGCGCCTGCCAGGTCGACGCAGGTGGAAGCACGATAGGTGCGAGGTCACGTCAGCTCGGCCGCAGACCCTTAACCCGGCGGCACGACTTTCTCGTTTCGCCAAAAAGATCTGGATTGTCGCTGGCGCGACGCGAAAATTGCACTCGCTGAAAAACCCTTGGCAGCTATCCCTTCGGGAGATACCTTCGGCGACACCCGCTAGCGACCGAGGGAACTCGGACATCCAGAAGCTCCTGCAATTTGACATACCGTACCTATCTGCTAATCGCCATCGTTGGACCGACTATGCCACCAGCTGTCGAACGACTAGATCGGCTCTTTGCCCTCACCGGTTGACACCAAGCCCCAACCTCCGGCATCTCTCCTTCCGTAGGAAGTAAGGTCAAACACAAGTAAGTCGCGGCGACACATCCTACCGGGGTACGCCTCACTCGTCAAATGGCCTAGTCAAGGCGGCGCACCGTGCGATCGCACAGCGGGCGACCTGGAGGATTAAAGAATTGGGGCAAGGCTTTCATCGGAGTTAACCTCGGCTCATCATGAGTGTGTCGGCATATCAGTGGCGAGCTGGATGAAAGCGCCTCGCCGCCTGGGGAGACTGAGCTTGTATTGATCATTAATTGGGTCGACAGGTCGTCCTCACCGCTCCGCCGTGGCGATCTTTACTCCGCTTCCGATCCTCGCTTCTGGCGATGATCATGGTTGCGGCTCCAGCTTCAGCGGTCCGTCGGGTGTGCGCCCAACAGGACGGTGGTGTGCAAGATCCGGTAGCGCGGCGTCTTCGGTTCGACGTCGGCCAGAGACCGGTCCAGGCACAGCGGCCGCAGCCAGCACAGCAGGTCCGCGGCGATGGTCGCGACCACGCACCACGTCTGATTGATCTTCATCGAGGTGGTAGGAAGGTGGGTTGGGGCCGGTGGTCTTTCCAACCGGATATAGTCTTCTGCGCGGGTCTACGCGCGGTGACGAGCTTCGGGGAACGCCAGCTGGCGACCTGGTGTGTCGGTCGCGACCAGCTGGTAGCTTCGCCGCTACGCCGTCGACGGCGTAGCGATCGGCGAGCTGGTCCGCTGGGTGAGCGAGACCGGAGTGCCGACCCGGACCCGTAAGACGGTCTGGGACCGCTTCGCGGTGTGGGGCATGCTGCGCAACCCCGCCTATGCCGGCCGGGCCTGCTTCGCCGACAACAAGCCCCTGCGCGCTAATCACCTCGGTGCCGTCGTGGGGACCCACATCAGCAAGCTGCGCACCGACCCGGCGCTGAGCCTCGCCGAGATCGACCGGCACCTCGCCCAGCTGCACGACACCGCCGACACCGCCACCGTCGAACAACGCCAGCGGGTGCTCCGACTCCTCGTCAAGGAGATCCTCGTCGGGCCAGAACAGATCGTGATCCGGCCCTCCATCCCCACCCGCGGCGACACTACACGCGCAGACACCGAGGCCCTGCACGCCTGTGTGGCCACCGCGGCCGAGGAAGGTGCGCTCGCTGGCGACCCGGACCCGTCCGGGCACCTGCGAAAGCGCGCCATCTCGCCCCCCGCCGAGCAACTCGTGCACGCGCTGATCCTCCAACAGTCCGCACTGGTCTATCCCCCGCACGGAACGCGAACCGCTGGACCAACTCCGCGACACTCGTCCTCTACGATAAGAACCCAAGGCTCGGGCAATTGTCAACTCTTGTGGATGAAGATCTTTAGGCGGCGATCTTGGTGGTCGTCTCGACGGGGTGCGCATCGGGTCGTTCGACGAGCTTGCCGGCCTCAGCGCGGGATCCGGCACGAACCAGGGCGACGAGGTGGGGTACGTTCACGGCGCGCCAACGGCCCTGGGCGGGAGCTGGAGGAGCCAGCCGGAACGACGCCATCACCACCTCCCGATACTGTCGAGAGCGTGCCCGAGGGCGACACCGTCTACCTTGCCGGGAAGCGGCTGCGCGCCGCGCTCGCGGGACACCGGCTCCTGCGCGGCGAACTCCGGCACCCGCGGCTGGTGCACCACGACCTCACCGGGCGCGCTGTGCTCGGTGTCGCGTCGGTCGGCAAGCATCTGTTCACCCGCTTCGACGACGGCACCAGCCTGCACAGTCACTTCCGAATGGACGGCGCGTGGCATCTCTACCGGCCCGGCATGGCATGGCAGCGGCCAACGCACGAGGTCCGGGCGGTGCTGGAGACATCCGACCGCATGGCCGTCGGGTTCGCGCTGCACGACCTGGAGCTGCTGCCCACCACAGCGGAGGCTCGCCTCGTCGGGCACCTGGGGCCGGACCTGCTCGACCCGGCCTGGGACGACGGACACGCCGCGGAGGCCCAACGGCGGTTCACCGCGCGGGGCGCGTCGGAGCTCGGGCTGGTCTTGCTGGAGCAGCGGGTGCTGGCCGGCGTCGGGAACCTCTACAAGACCGAGGTGTGCTTCCTGCTCGGGCTCTCCCCCTGGACGCTCGTGCGCGACGTGCCCGACCCGGAGGCGGCGATCGCGCTGTCGCGGAAGCTGCTGCTGCGCAACGCCGACCGGCCCGAGCAGTCCACCACCGGCGAACTCGGGCGGGGACGCCAACACTGGGTCTTCGAGCGCGGTGGGCAGCGCTGCCGGCGATGTGGCACCCGGATCCGCACCGCCGAGCAAGGCGACGGCGGCTACGCGCGCGTCGCCTACTGGTGCCCGCGCTGCCAGCCGGGCCCCGCGCCGCAGCCCTCCCGCCTACGGTGACCGGGGCTCAGGCGGTGCCGGGTTGCTGTTGCTTGGTGATCTGAGGCTTCACGGGCTGCGGAGCCGGTTCACCTGCGGTGACCTCACCCGCCACCGGTGTGCCGTGCAGCGAGGCGCGGATCTGCTCGAGGCGGTTGGCGCCGGCCATGTCCACGGTGGACTGCTGGACCTCCAGCATGCGGCCCTGCACCGAGTTCTGCGCGAGCTCGGCGGTGCCCAGGGCGTTGGCGTAGCGCCGCTCGATCTTGTCGCGGACCTCCTCCAGGGACGGGGTGTTGCCCGGCGCCGCGAGCTCGCTCATCTGCTGCAGCGAGGCCGCGGCCTTCTCCTGCATCTTGGCCTGCTCGAGCTGGCTGAGCAGCTTGGTGCGCTCGGCGATCTTCTGCTGCAGCATCATCGCGTTGCGCTCGACGGCCTGCTTGGCCTGCGTCGCCGCCTGGATCGACTGGTCGTGCAGGGTCTTGAGGTCCTCGACGGACTGCTCGGCGGTGACCAGCTGCGTCGCCGTCACCTGGGCGGCCTGCTCGTACTGCTGGGCCTTGGCCTCGTCGCCCGAGGCCCGGGCCTGGTCGGCGAGCACCAGCGCCTGCCGCGCCGAGGACTGGTACTTCTCGATCTCGCCGAGCTGGCGGTTGAGCTTCATCTCCAGCTGCCGCTGGTTGCCGATCACCGCCGCGGCCTGCCCGGACAGCGCCTGGTGCTGCCGCTGGGCCTCCTCGATGGCCTGCTGGATCTGCACCTTGGGGTCGGCGTACTCGTCGATCTTCGACGAGAACAGTGCCATCGTGTACTTCCAGGCCTTCACGAACGGATTGGCCATCTTCTCCGCCTACCTCTGGGTGCCGTGTGCCACCGCCGTCTGACATGTCACCGGCCCGCCGGTGCGCTCCTGCCCCCATCGTGGCATCGGACCGGCTCGGCTTCCACCGCCCGTCGACGATATCGGGGACATCCCGGAGCCGACCGTCAGGGCGACCCGGGGACCAGGCTACCCGCCGAGCCGAGGCCGGACTCAGGTCGCGTCGATGGGCGCCGGGTCAGGCGGCGGCACGTACCGCTCGAGCGGGCTGGGGCACCGCGGGCTGGGGCCCGGCAGGTGCGACCGGAGTGATCGGCAACGCGGTGGGCACCGGTTCGGACGCTCCGGCCAGCCGCAGGTCCATGTGCCGCAGCCCGATGGGCCTGCGGGTGGCGTCCGCGGCGGCGGCCATGGACTCCGCGATCGTCTCGGCCGCATCGGTCAGCAGATCGGGCAGCGCGACGTCCAGCGCCTCGCAGATGGCGGCCAGGAGCTCGCTGGAGGGCTCCTTGCGGCCGCGCTCGACCTCGGACAGGTACCCGAGGCTGATGCGCGCGCGCCGGGAGACCTCCCGCAGCGTCCGCCTGCGCGCGGTCCGGGCCCGCCGCAGGGTGCCGCCGATGGCCTCCCGCATCAGCACCGCCATGCGAACCCTCCTCGTTCCGACCGCCGCGCGGCGCACCGACGCAGCGTGCGTTGATGAGATCACCGTACCGACTCGCGGCGCGGCGCGTCGTCACCCGGGGCGGCCGGTCGCGTCCGCCCACGGCGAACAGCACCGCCGGATGGAGGACGTCAGGACGTGTCGGGCAGGACCGACGCGGCGGCGGACCGTACGCGCAACGCCCGGAGCACGTAGTCCAGCCCGGTGCCGACGGTGAGCGCGAGCGCCACGACCAGCACCGTCCACCGCAGCGCGTCGAGGGGCCCCGCGGCGGCGGACAGCTCGGCGAAGGGCAGCAGGTACAGCCCGATCGCGAGGGTCTGGACGAACGTCTTCGCCTTGCCACCCCAGCTGGCCGGGATGATCCCGTGGCGCAGCATCGAGAAGCGCAGCACGGTGATGCCGATCTCCCGACCCATGATCACGATGGTGGCCCACCACGGCACCAGCCCCAGCACCGACAGTCCGATCAACGCCGAGCCGGTGAGCGCCTTGTCGGCGATCGGGTCGGCGATCGTCCCGAGCGCCGTGACCAGGCCGCGGCGACGCGCCAGCTCGCCGTCGAACCGGTCGGTGAGGGCGGCGACGGCGAAGACACCGAACGCGGCGATACGCCAGCCGGTGCTGGTACCGTCCTCGACGAGCAGCGCCGCGAGAAACACCGGGACGAGCAGCAGCCGCACACCGGTGAGCACGTTGGCGATGTTCAGCAACGGCGGCGGCCGCCCTGCCGGCGCCGAGCTCACCCCGCGCCCCGACCAGCGGTGTCGAGGCCCGCTCCGTCCGCGCTCCGCGGGGTGAACAGCTCGCTGCGCGGCAGCAGCTCGCGAGCCGAGACGACCAGGTCGGTGCCCTCGGCGCCGATGACGACCGCCCGCACCAGGTCACCGACCGCCAGCCCGGAGCCGCGCTCGAACACGCACTCCCCATCGACCTCGGGGGCCTGGTGCGCGGCCCGCCCGGTGCAGTCGAGATCCTCGTCCTCGGCCGCCTCGACGAGCACCTCGACCTCGGTGCCCACGCGGTCCTCCGCGCGCTGGGCCATCAGCTCCTCGACCAGCGCGCAGATCCGCGAGACTCGCGCGGTGACCACGTCGGCGGGCAGCTTGTCCGGATAGCTCGCGGCCTCGGTGCCGTCCTCGTCGGAGTAGCCGAACACGCCGACGGCGTCCAGGCGCGCCCCGACCAGGAACGCCTCCAGCTCGGCGAGGTCCTCCTCGGTCTCCCCGGGGAACCCGACGATCACGTTGCTGCGGATGCCGGCCTCCGGGGCGTGGGCCCGGATCCGCTCGCACAGGTCGAGGAAGTCCACGCGCGAGCCGAAGCGGCGCATCCGGCGCAGCACATCGGCGCTGGCATGCTGGAAGGACAGGTCGAAGTACGGCGCGACGCCGGGGGTGGTGGCGATCACCGCCAGCAGGTCCGGGCGCATCTCGGCGGGTTGCAGGTAGCTGAGCCGGATGCGGTCGATGCCGGGCACGTGCGTCAGCCGCGGCAGCAGCCGGGTGAGCGCGCGGGTGCCCGCGGGCAGGTCCTTGCCGTAGGACGTCGAGTTCTCGCTGACCAGCACCAGCTCCCGCACGCCGTGCATGCCCAGCCAGGCAGCCTCGGCGACGACGTCGTCCGGGGGGCGGGAGACGAACGCGCCGCGGAACGACGGGATCGCGCAGAACGCGCAGCGCCGGTCGCAGCCCGAGGCGAGCTTGAGCGGCGCGACGGGGCCGTCGGCGAGCCGTTTGCGGGGGAGGTTCGGCATCCAGGCGTGGCCGGGCACCGCGACGTCGGCCGCGGCGGCGGGGCGCTGCAGCGGCGAGATCGGCAGCAGCGTGCGGCGATCGACCGGGTCGTGCGGGGCGGGGGCGTGCCCCCCGAGGACGTCGGAGAGGTGCTGGGCGAGGTCGGGGTAGGCGTCGAAGCCGAGCACGGCGTCGGCCTCGGGGAGGCTCTGCGCCAACTCCGCGCCGTAGCGCTGCGCCAGGCACCCGACGGCGACGACCTTGGCCCCGCTGTCCTGCGCGACGTCGGAGGCGGCGAGCAGGGTGTCGATCGAGTCCTTCTTCGCCTGCTCGACGAACCCGCAGGTGTTGACGACGATGACGTCGGGCGCCGGACCGTCGCCCTCGGCGTCCACCAGCTCCCACCCGGAACCGGCCAGCCGACCGGCGAGCTCCTCGGAGTCGACCTCGTTGCGGGCGCAGCCCAGGGTCACCAGGGCGGCCCTGCGCGTACTGCAGTTTTCCGGCACGGGTACCAGGGTAAGGGTAGAAGCCGGTCTGTGATCTACTCCGGCCGTGGAAGCGGTGACCGTGCGACGGGCCCGAACCGCCGACGTGACGACGATCAAGCACCTGGTGGACCACTACGCGGGACGGGTGCTGCTGGCCAAGGAGATCATCACCCTCTACGAGTCGGTGCCGGAGTTCCTCGTCGGCGAGCTCGACGGCGAGGTCGTCGGGTGCGGCGCGCTGCACGTGCTGTGGGAGGACCTCGGCGAGATCCGCACGGTCGCGGTGCATCCGCGGGTCGTCGGGCACGGGGTCGGGCACGCGATCGTGGGCGCGCTGATCGACGGCGCCCGCGAGCTGGGATTGTCGCGACTGTTCGTGCTGACGTTCGAGAAGCAGTTCTTCACCCGCCACGGGTTCGTCGAGATCGACGGGACGCCGGTGGAGCCCGACGTGTTCGCCGCGATGCTGCGTTCCTACGACGCCGGCGTAGCCGAGTTCCTCGACCTCGCCCACGTCAAACCCAACACCCTCGGCAACATCCGCATGATGCTGCGGCTGCCGCCGCCCGTGCGCGGATAACGCTGTTCTGGCGACTATTTCCGCGCACGAGCGCCGGAGGCGCGGGTCAGCAGTGCTACGCACTCGACGTGGTGGGTCATGGGGAAGGCGTCGAACGCGCGTAGCCCGTCGAGGCGGTAGCCGCGGGCGGCGAACAGCGCCACGTCACGGGCCAGCGCGGCCGGGTCGCACGCCACGTGCACCACCCGGTCCGGGGCGCGCTCGCACAGCGCGTCCACCACGGTGCGGCCGAGCCCGCGCCGCGGCGGGTCGGCCACCACCACGTCGGGGCGGCCCGCGAGCCCACCGCCCGGACCGCCAGCAGCGCGCGCATCGACGCCGAGCACCTGCTCGACCCGCCCCACCCGCCAGCCCACCTGCGCCAGGTCGGCCAGCGCTGCCCGGCCGTCGGCGACGGCGCGACGCGAGGACTCCACGACGGTCACCACCCCATCGCGCCCCACCTGCCCGGCGAGCACCGTGGCGAACAGCCCGACCCCACCGTAGAGGTCCCATGCCGTGCCGCCGGCGGGAGCGTCGGCCCACTCCCCCACCACCGCGGCGAGGATATCCGGGAGCGCGGGATGGACCTGCCAGAACACACCGGGCGAGAGGAGCCACTCCCGCCCGGCGGCCCGCTGCACGATCGGACCGCCGTCCCCGACGTGCACGACGCCCTCGGCGTCCACCGTCACCTCGATCTCACCGTCCCGGTACTCCCCGGCATCGAGACGACGGTCGAGCACCGACGCCAGCGCACCGGCCGAGGTCAGCGGGCAGTCCGCGATCGGCAGCACGTCGTGGCTGCGGTGCGCGCGCAGCCCGGCACGACCCTGGTCGTCGACGGCCAGCCGCACCCGATGCCGCCAGCCCAGCGCCCCGCCCGGCAGCTGCTCGACCAGCACCGCCCGCTCGATCCCGGCGAGCCGGCGCAGCTGCTCGGCAACGACCGTCGCCTTCAGCTCCCGCTGCGCGGCCGGGTCGACGTGTTGCAGGTCACAGCCGCCGCAGCCGCCCGCCCGCGCCCAGCTGCACGGCGCCGGCACCCGCTGCGGCGCCGGTGCCACCACCGCGATGGTGTCGGCCCGGCAGAACGAGCCGCCCGCGTCCTCGCTGACGACGGCCCGCACGCGCTCTCCCGGCAGCGCGTGCCGCACGAACACCACGCGCCCGCCGCCCTCGCTCTCGCCGGCCCCCTCCGGGTGGGCCCGCGCCACGCAGTGCCCGCCGTGCGCGATCGGCCCGACATCGAGGATGAGGATGCGGTCGGTCCAGTCCCCGCCGGTGCCCCGGCGACTGCCGCGGCCGGCGGCGAGCTCGTTCACGTCCGCCGCTGCCCGGACGAGGCCGGCGACGGGGCGGCCGCGGTGTCGTCCTGGGGCGGGGGCTCGTAGCCCCGCCGGGACGAGCCGGGCGGGGTCTCCGGGCGCCGCGCCGCCACCCGCTGCGACGACGCGAGCTGCCACGGCACGCTCGTGACCATCACCCCGGGCTGGAACAGCAGCCTGCCCTTGAGCCGGAGCGCGCTCTGGTTGTGCAGGATCTGCTCCCACCAGTGCCCGACGACGTACTCCGGGATGAACACGGTGACCACATCGCGCGGGTTGCTCGATCGGATCCGTTTGACGTAGTCCAGCACCGGCTTGGTGATCTCGCGGTAAGGCGACTCCACGACCTTCAACGGTACCGGCAGCGCGCGCCGCTCCCAGTCGCGCACGAGCCGGCGCGTATCGGCATCGTCGACGTTGACGGTCACGGCCTCCAGCACGTCAGGCCGGGTCGCCCGGGCGTAGGCGACGGCGCGCAGGGCCGGCTTGTGCAGCGTGGAGACCAGCACGATCGCGTGGTTGCGCGAGGGCAGCACACCGTCGACGTCGCCGGCCACCAGCTCGGCGGAGACCCGGTCGTAGTGGCGCTGGATGGCCCGCATCAGCACATAGAACACGCCCATCGCCGCGATGGCGATCCACGCGCCCCGGGTGAACTTCGTGATCAGCACGATCACCAGAACCAGGCCGGTCATGCTGGCGCCGAGCCCGTTGATGGCCTGCGAGCGGTGCATCCGCGCCCGGGCGTCGGGGTCGGTCTCGGTGGCGAGCAACCGCTTCCAGTGCCGGAGCATGCCGAACTGGCTGAGGGTGAACGAGGTGAACACGCCGACGGTGTAGAGCGCGATGAGCCGAGTCACCTCGGCCTGGAAACCGATCACCAGCACGATCGCGACGGCGGCCAGGACCAGGATGCCGTTGGAGAACGCCAGCCGGTCCCCGCGGGTGTGCAGTTGCCGGGGCAGGTAGCGGTCCTGGGACAGGATCGAGCCGAGCACGGGGAAGCCGTTGTAGGCGGTGTTCGCGGCCAGGACGAGGATCAGCGCGGTCACCACCACCACCACGACGAACCCGATCCGGAAGTCGTCGAACACCGCGTCGGCGAGCTGGACGACGAGGGTCTGTTGCACGTAACCGGGTGGTGCCCCGGCGATCTGCGTCGCGGGGAACTCGGCGATCTTCGCGTCGGTCAGCTGGGCGAGGACGATGAGACCGGAGAACATCGTCACCGAGATGCCGCCGAGCAGCAGCAGCGTGGTGGCCGCGTTGCGGGACTTGGGCTTGCGGAAGGCGGGCACGCCGTTGCTGATCGCCTCCACGCCGGTGAGCGCGGCGCAGCCATGGGTGAACGACCGCAGCACGAGCAGCGCGAGGGCGAGGCCGGTGAACGCGTCGCCCTGGGCCAGCAGCTCCACGTCCGCGCTGGCGGCGCGCACGTCGTCGCCGAGCAGCAGGGTCCGGGTCAACCCCCAGACGATCATCGTGCCGATGCCGACCATGAACGCGTAGGTCGGGATCGCGAACGCGACGCCGGACTCTCGCACCCCTCGAAGGTTGGCGGCGGTGAGCAGTCCGATCGCGACGACCGCGAACGCCACCTTGTGCTCGGCGACGAACGGCACCAGGGCCCCGATGTTCGAGGCCGCCGCCGAGATCGACACGGCGACGGTCAGCGTGTAGTCCACCAGCAGCGCACTCGCCACCGTCAGCCCGGCGCGGCGTCCGAGGTTGACGGTGGCCACCTCATAGTCACCCCCGCCGGACGGGTAGGCGTGCACGTTCTGCCGGTAGCTGGTGACCACCGTGAGCAGCAGCACCACGACCGCGAGACCGACCCAGGGCGAGAACGTGTACGCCGACAGCCCCGCGGCCGACAGCGTCAGGAAGATCTCCTCGGGGGCATAGGCGACCGAGGACATCGCGTCGGAGGCGAAGACGGGCAGCGCGATCCGCTTGGGGAGCAGGGTGTGGGCGAGACGGTCGCTGCGCTGCGGGCGCCCGACGAGAACGCGCTTGACCGCGACGCCGAGCTTGGACACGACGAAAGCCTATGCGGTGCATTCGGCGCCGACGCGATAGCGTTCCCGGCGAGGTCGGGAGGGCCGCGGTGGACGTCGTGATCATGGGATGCGGGCGGGTCGGCTCGGCACTGTGCGCCGGCCTGGAACGACTCGGGCACGACGTCGCGGTGGTCGACAAGGAGCCGCAGGCCTTCCGCCGGCTCAGCCCGGATTTCCGGGGCAAGCAGATCATCGGGCAGGGCTTTCACCGCGAGGTCCTCGTCGAGGCCGGGGTGGAGCGGGCCCAGGCGTTCGCCGCGGTGTCCAACGGCGACAACTCCAATATCATCGCCGCGCGGGTGGCCCGCGAGACGTTCGGCATCTCCCGCGTCGTCGCCCGCATCTACGACGCGAAACGCGCCGCGGTCTACGAGCGCCTCGGCATCCCCACGATCGCGACCGTCCCCTGGAGCACCGACCGCCTGATGCGGATGCTGCTTCCCGACGGCGTCGCCTCGGCGTGGCGCGAGCCCGCCGGCACCGTCGCGATCCTGTCGCTGCCGCTGCACGAGGACTGGGTCGGCCATCCGGTCGCGCAGCTGGAGGCGGCGGCGGGCTGCCGGGTGGCGTTCATCGTCCGGTTCGGCACCGGGGTGCTGCCCAAGCCCGACACCGCTGTGCAGGCCGAGGACACCGTCTACGTCGCCGCGGTGTCCGGCACGGTCAGTGACGTGACGGCCGCCGCGGCGGCCCCACCACAGGAGGGCTGAGCGCGATGCGAGTCGCGATCGCGGGAGCGGGCGCCGTCGGGCGCTCGATCGCCCTGGAGCTGGTGGAGAACTCCCACCGGGTGATGCTCATCGAGCGCGAGCTCAGCCAAATCGAGCCGGAGGCGGTCGAAGACGCCGAGTGGGTGCACGCCGACGCCTGCGAGCTGGCCTCGCTGGAGGAGGCCGGCCTGGAGAGCTGTGACGTCGTCATCGCCGCCACCGGCGACGACAAGGTCAACCTGGTCGTCGCGCTGCTCGCGAAGACCGAGTTCGCGGTGCGCCGCGTCGTCGCCAGGGTCAACGACCCCCGCAACGAGTGGCTGTTCAGCGACAACTGGGGCGTCGACGTCGCCGTGTCCACCCCGCGACTGCTCGCCGCGCTGGTGGAGGAGGCGGTGGCCGTCGGCGACCTCGTGCGGCTGCTGACGTTCCGGCAGGGTCAGGCGAACCTGGTGGAGGTCACGCTCCCGGAGGACACCCCGCTGGCCGGGCGCCCGGTGCGGAAGCTGAACCTGCCGGTGGACTCGGCGCTGGTGGCGATCCTGCGCGGCGGTCGAGTGATCGTCCCACAGGCCGACGACCCGCTGGAGCCCGGCGACGAGCTGCTGTTCGTGGCGACCTCGGCCGTGGAGGAGGACATCCGGACGGCGCTGGGCTACTGAATGCCGACCGATCGTCGGCACCCTTCAACAATGATCAACGTAAACCCGGTCATTACCGAGAGCAGCCTGTGGGAGTTCGCGACCGAGTCGCACAACGCCATCCCGGTGCAGGCCCGACTTCTAGCTATACTGCTGGGATGACGACCGCCCGGCTCGGCGATGCTACGCGGTACGGACACGAAGCCGCCATACCCAGCTCCGGCGCCAACCCCGCCGGCGGAGTCGCCGACACTAAAACACTCCGCGCTCGTCTTACCGCGCGACAAGGCCGCCGACATCGGTATCGGTAGCAGTCACCGGAGCGCCGCTTTTCATCACTCGACAATGCGACTTAATTTTGGGAGAAAATTCCACAAACGGCCTCGGAGAAAACGTTGCGCATACTCGTGGACCATCCCGTCGATCACATTCTCGCCGAGATTTTCGATTCGAATATCATGTATCGTTCCGAACTCGCCGGGGTCAGCGAGCACATCCTGGGACGTGAACTCGCCCGTATACGCCCTGACGTGTTGCTGACCAGGCGCGCGCTCGGAGGCGTTGCGGCGCGCAGCTGGAAGACGGCCTGCTCGCAGCCGCATCTCATTGTTGTCAGGCTCGGCCGGATGGACACCTTCCCACCCGACGGACTGCCCGCAGGGATCATCACTCGTTTTGTCGCGCCGAGCGCGAACTCCTTCCTCGAGGCCCTCGCCGTTGCGGAGAACGCCTGGATCGAGGCGGGTGTCACGGCGGATCTGGCAACGGGACGAGTCCACGCCCGGGCAGCGCGCGGGCGGTCGGTCGCCATGGTGGGAGCAGGGGTGGTCAACCTGGTCACCGCGTTGCGGTTGGTACGCGAAGGTTATGCGATGACAGTTTACGAGAGGTCGCCTGATCCACGAGTTGATGCTCCCTGGAAAGACTACGGATGCACTCGGGGTGGCGGTGACGCGCGAATGTTCACCCTTACGGAGGCAGATGGCTACTACTTTGGTACCCACCACAAAGCGCCGGACTCGCTGCGCACCCCGATACGTGACGGTGGCTGGCGGATAGCAGGTCCGGCCGCACTCTCCGATCGCGACCTGGAATGGGCGTCGACGAACGCAGCCGTGCCGCCGTGGTTGAGCCGTTCCTACACGAATGACATCCTGCTGTTCAACCGCTCGTCCAGCGAGCTGTGGCAGGAACTGATGCGTGCCGAACGAGCAGCTTTTGACAACGTAGGCCTGCGGACCGGAATCCTTCGGCTGTACACCGACGAGCAGCACCTGCATCGGCAGATCGCCCGACACGAGAGAGTCGGTGCATCGCCGCTGGTGTTCACCCCGGACCAGCTCGTCGCACGCCATCCGGCCCTGGGTGACGCGGTCCGCGGGCAAGGGGTTGCCGGTGGCATCGGGGTGCCTGGCTTCACCGTACAGGCACATGCCTTTCTGTCCCGGCTCGTCGATCTCCTGGAGCAGTCCGGTGTCCGGTTCTTCTGGAGTCAGGAGGTCTCGCAGCTACGACGGGACGGGAACGGGGATCCGTCCGGCCTGTGGGTGGCCGACAATCTGGTCGTCGCTGACCATCTCGTCCTCTCCACCGGTGTCTACGGCAGCGAGCTACTGCGCGGTACCGCGTCGGACGGGCTGATCCACGGCGTGCTCGGCGTGTGGCTGACACTGCCCGGCGGGGATCCGGCCCTCGAGCACTCACTCAAGATCAGTCGGCGCGGACATCGGGCCGAGGACGCGAACGTCACCGTGACGAACGGGCCCGACGGAGAACCACTGTTAATCATAGGATCGGGCTACGGCTGGACCGGACACGACCCGAACAACATCGACGCCGAGGAACTTGCCGTGCTCTACGACGCCGTCGAGGACACCGCTCGCACGTTCTTTCCACGCGCATTTTCCGAGGCCCGGAAGTCTGGCCTGCTGGAGCGGAGCCGACGTTTCTGCGTGCGCCCGTGGACCGCCTCGAGCCTCGGCATCCTGGAGATAGCCAAGAAATCCGACGGCGGGATCATGATTATCACCGGCGGACACAACACCGGCGGTTTCGCGCAGGCACCGGTCGTCGCGGAGGCCATCTCGGCTGCCCTGCGGGGAGAGCAGCATCCGATGCACACCTTGTACCACCCGGACCGGCTACGAGCCTTCCTCCGGGCTCGGCGCCCCGAAGCCGTCAACATCGAAGAACAGTCCCTGCAACGTCGATGTCAAGCAGCGATACGACGAGGAGAGGCTTTCATGGACAAGCAGAGTTGGGGTGCCCGAGGCGACTCGTTCGGACGGGGCACGGAGGCCTATGAGCAGTCGCGGCCAGGCTACACCGTCGACACCGTACGCTGGATTCTCGGTGATCGACCGATCGCGGTGCTGGATCTCGGCGCGGGCACCGGTCAGCTGACCCGGCAGCTCATCACCTGCGGCCATGCAACGACCGCGGTCGAACCCGACCCGGCCATGCTCGCCCGGCTGGTTGTGACCACACCACAGGCGACCGCGTTGAACGGATGCGCCGAGGACATCCCGGTGCCCGACGCGAGCCAGGATGCGCTCCTCATCAGCCATGCCTACCACTGGTTCGATCCAGAATCGGCACACCACGAGTTCGCCCGGGTCATCAGACCGGGCGGTGTCCTGGCAGCATTGTGGAACCTGCGAGACGAGGAGATCCCGTGGTCCGCTGAGTTGTCGGCGATCCTGCGTGATGAGGACACCGGAGCCGATCCGACGACCTCGGCTGCGATCATGCGGCACGGCACGCTCGCCGCTCTGCGCAGCGCGGACGGCGCTAGCCTGTCCGGATGGCTCGCGAACCCCTCCTTCGGCAGCGCGTTCGGACCGATCACCCAGCGCTTCTTTCCGAACAGCACCCGGCATACCGCTCAGACGCTGGTCGATCTGGTGAAGTCGCGTTCGTACTACCTGACCTCGACTCCCGAGCGACAAGCCGAGCTGGAGAGCCGGGTACGCACGCTGGCGACGAGCCATCCTGACCTGGCAGGCCACCAGGAGTTCGACCTGCACTACGTCACCGTCGTCTTCCGAGCAGAGCGCCTCCCCGGCACGCGGTAGCAGCTGCCGCTCGTCGCCGGGAAGCTCCCGATCGCTGCCAACCCGTCCGTCCCGAGTCAGGAGGTTTATCCGTGCTCTCACCTGTCGAACCCGCTGTGTTCCAGCTCGAAGACGGTCGGCAGGTCTGCTGGGCGGGGATGTTCACCGGACATCGATTACTCTCCGAGCAGGAGCTCGCACAGCACGCGCATCGACTACTGGCCGTGGAACGCTCGGTGCTTCCGACGCTGACCCGGCATGAGCTCATACCGCACCAGGTCCGATCCGGGGTGACCCCGCCAGCCCTCGTGCTGCATTCCACCACCCCGACCCTGCGAGCTTTCGAGGGCGATACCGCCGAACTGTTGGCCGGTCGTCATCCGCATGACGTCGCCACCTACACTGAGGCCCGGTCGGTCTATCTGACGAGAATCGACGACCTCTGCGTCGGCCGCACCGAACCGTGGCGGGAAGCCGTAGGGCTGCGTGATGTTCCCGCGGTGGACATCGGCGACACAGAGTACTACTACCTCTCGCACGCCCTGCTCGCTATGGCACACGAGCACGAAAATGGCCGAACGACCCCACTCAGGAAGATCATCGACTGGCTGCGGCAGCGACCCGACGCGGTAGTGCGGCTCTACGCGCTCGATGTCGAGACCCAGATCTTTCTGCTCTGGCTGCGTCGACAGGCCGGGCTGGAGCAGATTTCCGTCGAGGCCAACGCGCCTATGGTCACCATGCGATGGAACCGGAAGAGCCATATCCACCCGACGGTTTCGCAGGTGCTGGAGCTGCCTACCGACGGCCTCGACGTCGAGGGAATCCTCCGCGCCGAGCAGCAGCACAGCGAGGCATACCGACGACTTCGGCTGACAATCCCCGTGCTACCCGGCTATTCGATCCCGCGCACCGGCGTCGATCCGGCCACCTTCGTGGCCGAGGTGCTGCGCGCGGCAGCACTACTACGCAGCAGGTACGATATCGATGTCGCCGCGCTCAAGCCCAGCGAGGCAGGCGACGGCGCCCGCATCGCAGGCAACCTCGATCTCACCGATCGGGAGCTGCTCACGGCTGCGGCCCAGGAGGCCTACCCGCACGGTGATGACTACTTGCTCGAGGCATGGGTCGATTTCCTGCACGTCAAGGTGGGTGGATCCATCCAGCCAGTCGTCCCGTCCGGACACTTTCGACACGGCCGTGTAGCCGATGGGATCGCCCTGCAAGCGCTGGATCGGTTCTCGTGGCGAGGCAATACCTATCTCGATGACACCGCCTGGACCGGGCTCGGACTGCCGAATGCGGCCTACCAGGCGATTCGGGACGCGCTTGAAGCCATCCACGACGCATTCCTCGGACCGCCGAGCATCGCCGACGGCAGCCACCGGGGGCTGGTCGTCGGGGGGATCGACTTTGCCGTCGGGCGAATCGGCGGTCGCTTCGGCGACAGGACGATGGTGGGTGCGATCGACTTCAACCTGTCCGCACACGGCGCGGAGTACCTGCGAGCGTTCATGGACGAGGCACACGCGCTCGGTACCAGCGAACGATACGCCGCCACCCACGTGTTCGTGCCCTCCGCACGGGCAACCCTGCGGGAGCTCGAACGCGTCACCGCCAGCCATGCCGCACCCGGCGGCTTGGTGCGCGCGATCGCCTGCGTGCCGCAGCGCTGGGCCATGGTCGCCAGCACCGGAACCGATCCCGACGACGCGACAAGCCGTGTCCGAGCAATCGTCGACGCGATAGCCGCCTCGGACACCTGACCCGCACACCAGCAGGTCATCCCGTTCGCTGACAGATCCGTCGATCGGCAGCGGGGCCGCAGCACCCGCGGCGACCAGCCGGCCGTTCGCCGCGACGTCGGCCAGGCAGGCCAATCCGGCGGTGAGCAGGGGCCAGACAGGATGGGAGTGGAGGATGGCGGTGCCGCGCTGGCGAGCTGATCGGTTCGCCCGACTGGGTGCCTCACGCGGGCGGCCGTACAGGTGCTGGGGTGTGCAGCCGCCCGCGTGAGCGGTGATCGGGTTCAGGGTCCGTTGATCAGATGCGCGAGGGGTTTGCGCCGCGGGACCCGGTCGGGGTCGATCCAGCATGGTGGGAGGAACTCGGGCAGCCCGTCGCGGATCTGGACGCACCATCCGGGGTGGTGCAGCAGCCGGTGGTGGGTGGTGCAGAGCATGACGCAGTTGGTCAGGGAGGTCGCGCCGCCGTCCTGCCACGGGCGGATGTGGTGCACCTCGCACCACGACACCGTCCGCCCACACCCGGGGAACGCGCACCCCCGGTCGCGGGCGGCGACCGCGCGGCGCAATCCGTCGGGGATGGTGCGCTTGCTCCGCCCGACGTCGAGGGGTTGCCCG
>JBBSQN010000033.1:0-39643 GCA_038257875.1 Mycobacteriales bacterium | reverse complement strand
GCTGAGCCAGTTCTCCCAGCAGGAGAAGCTCTTGAACGTCTTGGGCTCGTCGGGCCAGTGATCGTTCCACTGCTCGGCGACCTGGCTTTGGCTCCAGCCGTGCGCCAGCCGGAACGCCACCAGCATGGTGACCTGGTAACACTGGGCGAAGTGCTCGGCGACCTCGGTCCAGGTCTTGTTCTCCGCGCGCAGCTTCGCGGTGAGTCGCGCCTGTGCTGCTTTCTTGCTGCGTGGCTCGTCGCTCACCACACGCTCTCCTCGGGTCTGCTGGGCAGGTCGTGGGCCACACGGTACCGGCCCCGGGAACCGGCCAATCCTCCATTCAGGAGAGGGAAAACCTGTTCAGAAGCTCGAAACCACCCGGGACGAAGGGGAACCGGGAGCGTACGCCCCCGCGACCTCGTCGACCTGCTCGTATCCGATGCGCAGCAGGAACGAGCTGTTGCGCCCGTAGGACTTCATGCCGAGCACGAAGAAGTTCGGCTCCGGCGAGCGCAGCACGTCCACGCCGTGGGACTCCTGCGCCAGGCAGTCCGCAGGCCCGGCACCCGCCGCACCGAGCAGCGCGGCTGACAGGTTCATCGGCGCCGCGGTCGCGTAGCACTCGTGCACCTGGAGCTGGCGGTAGAGCGAGATGTCGCCGAGGTAGCCGGTCAGCCCGACGACGCGGTCGACCACGAACTCCTCGATGACCGGTGAGCCGTCCTCTAACCGGTCGGATCGCACCGTGACCGCCACCCGGTCACCGGCCGGACGCAGCGCCTCGACGACCGCCGACGTGCGGACCTCAATGCCCGGCAACGTTCCGGAGCGCAGTCGCTCTGCGACGTCGACCAGCTCCTGGCGCTGGGGCAGCGGGTCGTCGGGGACGCGGCCCCAGTCGGGGTCGGCTGCCCGCACCACCCACACGACCCGCGTCCCTGGATGCGCCTCGACCAGCGCGGCAAGCTCCCGCACCGCGGTCTGCGCCGACTTGCCGGCCCCGACCAGCAGGATCGTCGCGCCAGCCCAGCCCTCGGCGTCGGCACGCACGTCCGGGATCCGCCGGACGATCCGGTTGGCGACGTGGCGCTCCCCCGGCGCCGGGATGCCGCCGTCGCCGAGGGTGTTCGCCAGGCCGTAGGTACCCGTGCAGTCCAGCACGAGGTCCGCGTGCTCCACGTTCTCGACGCCGCCGGGCCCGTCCAGCAGCAGCCGGAACGGGTGGGCCCCGCGCTCGGGGGTGCCGATCTCCTCGTGCTTGAGCAGCCCCTCCCGCGCGACGGCGAGCACCCGGGTACCCGTGCGGACGACGCCGGCGAGCTCGGACAGCGCGGCCAGCGGGGCGAGCAGCTGCTCGGTGAGCTCGGCGCCGCTCGGGTAGTGATCGGGGGGACCCGGCACGGGGACGGCGGCGGTGCGCAGGTGCGCCGCCATCCGCGGGGAGACGTTCATCGACCAGGGCGTGAACAGCCGGACGTGGCTCCACTCGCGCACGTTCGCCCCGACCGACCCGGCGGACTCGTAGATCGTGCACGGCCAACCGTTATCCAGGCAGGCGAGCGCGGCGTCCAGCCCGATCGGTCCGGCACCCATGATCGCGACCTGCCGCGGTGCCGCTGCCGTCATATCGACCTCCAGCTCGACCTGCCCCTACGATGATCCTGCCCGTAGGGTGCTGATGTGGACCACTCCTCGGTCTTCGCCGCAGCCGGGCCCGCCGGATGAGCGTTCCGACGGTGTCCATCGTGGTCCCCGTGCTCGACGAGGCGACGCGCGTCGAGGGGTGCCTGCACCGGCTGCTGGCGAGCTTCCCCGACTGCGAGCTCGCGGTCGTCGACGGGGGCAGTAGCGACGGTACGGTCGGGATCGCCGCCCGGCACGCCCGCACCCTGCACAGCGCCCGCGGACGGGCCCGGCAGATGAACACCGGCGCCGCCGCGACCACCGGCGAGATCCTCTGGTTCGTGCACGCCGACTGCGTCGTCCCCGCGGAGGCGCTCGGGCAGCTGCGGGCCGCGCTCACCGATCCCGGCGTCATCGGTGGCGGGCTGCGGCTCCGTTTCGACCAGCGCTCCCCCGGGTTGGACTGGCTGCGCGCCACCTCCAACCTGCGGGCCCGCCGGCTCGGCTGGATCTTCGGTGACCAGGCGATGTTCGTCCGCCGCGACGCGTTCGACGCCCTCGGAGGTTTCCCCGAGCTCCCGCTCATGGAGGACTTCGAGCTGTCCCGGCGGCTGCGCAGGCGCGGCCGGCTCGTGGTGCTGGATGCGGCGGTCACGGCCTCGGCCCGGCGCATCGCCGCGCACGGCCCGTGGCGGATGACCGCGCTCATGCAGTGGCTGAAGTTGGCCTACGTTCTCGGGGCGGACCCAGAGTGGATCCGGCGACGGTACGAGGCCGGTACCCGGCGAGGACGGCGCCGCAACCGGCGAGCGGACACTCGGCGGAACCCGTAACGGCCTGTCGCCACAAGACGTTTACCAGCAGTGATGAATTGCAAACGTGGAGTACTCGCCAGCGTTGCCCTCCTCTCCCTCGGAGTCACTAGCTGCGGCGGCGAAGCGGAACCCCCCGTGGCCGCTCCGGTGTCATCTCCACCCACCGCAGCGGCCGCACCGGATTCGGCAGGCGCCCCGGAACCGGCGGCGCCGTCGAGCTGGGTGATGCCCGACCTCGTCGGGGAGAACCTGCAGGACGCCCAGGACGCGATCCAGACGCTGACCGACTACGGGATCGCCCTCACCACGTCGACCGACGCCACCGGTGCCGGCCGCCTGCAGGTACTCGACCGAAACTGGCAGGTGTGTGCCCAGAACGTCGCGGCGGGCGACACCATCACCCCCACCACAGTGATCGACTTCGCCGCCGTGAAGCTCGACGAGAGCTGCTGAGCGTGTCGGCGTTCGCCGATGCCGGAGACAGTGGTGGGGAGGCACTTACGGTCATCCGGGTGTGCTCGGGCGTCCGAGCCGCCATAGCGAGATCGTCTCGGCGGTCCGGAACGAGGCGAGCGGGTCGGATCCAGAGCGGGCACGCCGCTGGCGTGGATGGGTATCGAGACGTCCTCGTACGATCAGACCGGCGCGGATGAACATGTCGGTCAGTTCCGTCCGGGTGCGCAGCCCCAGCTGTTCGGCCAGATCCGACAACAGCAACCAGGCCTCGCCGTTGTCGGTGAGATGGTCGGGCAGGCGGTGGACGAAGGTCGTGAGCATGCGGCCGCCACGGTCGTACACGCCGGCTTCCAGCGGTGACGTCGGTGTCGCAGGCAGCCACGGAGGGTTGCAGATCACCAGGTCGGCACGTCCGGCAGGGAACATGTCGGCCTGGATGATCTCGACACGGTCAGCCAACCCGAGCCGGCGAACGTTGTCGCGAGCGCACGCCACAGCGCGTTCCTCGATGTCGGTGGCCACGACCCGGCGGGCTCCGCGGCGGGCGAGTAACGCAGCGAGCACACCTGTCCCGGTGCCGATGTCGAACGCCGTTGCGGTATCGGGAAGCGGCGCCTCGACGGCCAGAGCGACGTACTCGCTGCGGGTCGGGGAGAACACGCCGTAGTGCGGATGAATCCGTATGCCCAACTCCGGAACCTCGACTCCGTGCCGGCGCCATTCGTAGGCTCCGATGACCCCCAGAAGTTCCTGCAGCGAGATCACCCCACGCTCGGCGCTATGGCCGAAAGCCTGCCGGCACGCCCGCCGCACATCGGGTGCGTGCGGGAGATCGATGACGAGATCGGGCTCGAGCTCGATCAGGACCATGCCCAGGACGCTGGCCCGATGGGCCCTGGCCTGGCGGTAGCGGCGGAAGGTGTCGGCCGGATCTGAACCGGTCTTCATCAGACGGCGATCGAGACGGCGTTTCAGCGCATCGAGAAGCTGGCGAGCGTTGCGGAAGTTGCCCCGCCACAACATCGCTGTGCCTCTCGAGGCGAGGCGATGTGCATGATCAGCGCGCAGGTTGTCACCGACGACGACCACCTCGCGATGCGGCTGGGCCCGGCTTGATGTGAGCCACGGCGCAGACTGCCAGCAACCGTGTTCGCGCCACCGGAGCACAGGCCGCCCGGAGGAGTCGATCGGATACTCCACAAAGGACTCCCCAGGGATCGGGCACCAGCCTTGGGCCCGAGAAGCATCCCAGGACGACTTGGCGTGCAGTGCACAGCGACCGTCACGCGGACGGCGCCCGCCCATCCACTGCAGCGTGCAGCATCTGGGCACCCTACAGCGCGGTGACGGTGCAGCGAGACGACAACGCACGCCGGTGACCTCGAGGTCAGTGCTCATCCGCATGTGGTCGTCGTACCGCGTTCCATGCCGATCATCCGCACAGGACGCGCGGCTGTGGGTCAGAGCTCGAAGTCGGCGAGCACCAGGCCGTGGTCACTTCCGGCGGCGAGGGCCTCGTCGTAGAGGTAGCGCACATCGGTGACCTCGAGGTCGGTGCTCGCCCAGATGTGGTCGTAGCGAGCCGGTCCGCCGGCCGTCCGGTAGGAGACCGCAAGCGGGCCGCTCGGCCGGTCCGCCCGGATCCGCGCCAGCTCCTCGGGATGCGCGGCGAGGTGGCGGCGCAGGACGTCGGTCAACCCGTGGTCGGGCTCGTGGCCCAGCAACCGGTCCTCGCCGGGACCACCGTCGGCGGAGCTCGGTCGCAGGAAACGCGAGCAACGATGCTCCGGATGGTCGACCTCCGGGGCATGCGCGTTCATGCCGAACAGAACGGGGCCCGACTGCACGGCGATCCATGCCGCGATGCCGGCGTGGAAGGCCGGCTTGACCCGCGTGTCCGTCCGGCTCGGCACCGGGCGGGCCTGGAAGCTGCACGCGGTCACCGTCACCCCGCCCGGGATCCCGACCCGGGCCGCCATAGTCCGTCGCAGCAGGCCAGGACGCGCCGCCTCGTCGACGTCGAAGGGCGCGCGATCGAGCAACCGGGCGTCGAGCAGGATCGTCGACGCAGATCCGAGCACGGCGCAGCCGACCCGGTAGTCGCTGGCCTTGGGACGGATCAGGTCGGTCGAGAGTGCGCCCCAGGAGAAGATCCTGGGGCGCGCATGGATCCTGCCGTGCACCAGCGGATGCGGCAGCAGTGCGCGGTGGACAGGCCGATTGAGCTCCTGTAGAAGCGCGAGATCGGGCTCGAGCCGGCGCAGCAGGTCGATCTTGTCGTCCAGCCGGCCGGTCGCCCCCGAGTCGAGGTTCCAACTCACCACGCGAAAACGCACCGGACCCAGACTAGTTGCCCTGGCCCGGATGTCCCCGGCTCCGCAGCGCGCCGGGCCTGCGTCGGGCCGGCGCTACGCAATCTTGTACGTTCCGAACGGAAAGTTGTACGCTGTCGGCATGGCCACGGTAAACATCAGCGCCGCCCGGGAGAACCTGCCCGAGGCGGTAGAGACGGCGCGTACCGAGGCGGTGTTCCTCGAGCGTTACGGGCGCCCGGTGGCCGTGCTGGTGAGCCCGAGTCGATATGAGGAGCTGACGGCTGCCCTCGAGGAGGTCGAGGACGTCGCGGCCTTCGACGCAGCGATGGCGGAGGAAGGTCCCAACATCCCGTGGGAGACAGTCAAGGCTGACCTCGGCTGGACGTGAGCAAGTACCGCATCGAGCTTCGACCCGCAGCCACCAGAGCCCTGCGCACGCTCGACCCGCAGGTCCGTCATCGCATTCAAGGTGCCATCGCTTTGCTGGCACAGGATCCACGGCCACCGGCCGCCCGCGCGTTGCAGGGCCGGCCAGGCCTGCGAGTCCGGGTGGGGGACTACCGCATCATCTACACCGTCGCTGACGGCGTACTCCTGGTCATCGTCGTCACGCTGGGGCACCGCCGCCACGTCTACGATCGCTGAGCGAGCTAGCGGTCGATCAACGTTGGTTGCCCGGACCTGGATGTTCCCGCACACGAGAGATCTCCGCGGGGCCGATGCCCCACACCGAGCCCAGACGTCCTTGCTCGAAGTCCTCCGACGTCCGCTTCCGATAGGAGGTGTCAAGGATGGCCCGGGCGTCACCTCCGCTGTTCATGGCGACGCATGGCTCGCGAAAGGCGCAGCCGAGACAGTGCTCCAGCGACGGGTTGGGGTAGACCCGCAGCCCGGGATCGATCATCTCCATGGCCTCGTGCGCGACGGCCGGGCCACGTCGCTGCAGCTCGGCGGGTCTCCTCGGGATCTGGGTACGTCGGAAGAGCGCGTTGCTCTCCTGCTTGATCAGGCCGCTCGGTCCGGGCAACGCCTGGACGTCCAGCACGTCCGGCGGCGGGTCACCGTCGCCGGGGACGGCCATTCGCAACTCGTTGTGGATCGTGCCCTCGAGCCGGCCGAAGAAACCGACCTCCCATGCCCACGACCGGGTCAGGCTCTGCTCGTCCATCAGCAGCGCGTCGAGGTCGTCCCAGGTCGAGGGGGTGATCCGGTGTTCGACGAGCCAGCACAGCTCGTGCTCGTCGGACACCACCATGTTGACCCGCACGCGGTACCAGACCCCCCGACCGTCCGCCGTGCACAGGCCCACGTCGGGTCGGCCGGGCTCGGGGATCGTGACGTCGAACAGCACCGCCACCTGCAACGGGCTGAACCGGTCGACCTCCGCCGCCCAGACGAAGTAGCGCTCCAACATGCCGGTGCCCAGCTCGACGTGCTCCTCCCACGCCTGCTGCTGGGCCGAGGACAGCTCGCAGCGCGCCGCGTAGTCGCCACGCTGCCTGCGCATCGACTTCACGAACGCCTGCACGGCCAGCGGACGGACGATCGCCCGGCCCCAGTCCCACATCCCCGGGAAGTAGTACACGTCGAGCGCGTCGTGGATCGCCTCGGGGAAGTCGAAGACGTGCGGCGGCTCGGTCGGCTCGTAGTCCTGCCGCTCGCGCGCGCTCAGGTCCCACGCCCGTCGACACTGCTTGAACAGGCTGCGCTCCCACGGCCTGATCACGTGGTACACGACTCGCCCCGGTTCGAGCGGCCAGCCCCGGCCATGATCATTACACAACCTCCCCAACAACCGGGACAGGTCTGACCGAGGCTACCCGAACCACACCCGGATGCGCTGCCGGAAACGGACCTTCTGCATCGCGGAGTCGGTGTCGACGACGAGTTCAGCGCTGCGGATCGGCGAGGTGGTAGCGACGTCGCGGGTCGTGCGGTCCACTGCCGATCTCCACGACCAGCCCTCGCGCTACCAGAGCGGCTAAGCGCACCCGCGTCGCGCGAGCGGACCGACCCAGGACCACGGCGAGCTCGGCGGTAGTGCGGCCCTCGTCGTCGCCGAGGGCATCGAGGACCAGCTGGTCGGCTGGATCCACCGACCGCACCGTCCCGGCCGCGACCGTAGAGAGTGTGACCCGGAACCGGCCAGCCAGCTCGACGAGCTTCGGTGCCGCCCGGGCGAGGACAGGTCCCGCTTCAGCTACACCTGCTTGCCCTCCGGCTGCCGCAAGATATGGTCCACATCCATACTCGGAACTCTACTCGGAAGTGCCAGAAGAAAACGAGCTTCCGAGTAACTGCCGTACGGCGGCTCTGCTGGAGGACGTGCCGGTCATGGACACGTGCAGGTCAGCCCACTGTGGGCAGCATGCATCGATGCAACCTGCATTGATGCAGGTATCCTCTGGGCATGTTCGTGGGCCGCAACGAGGAGCTGAGCCGGCTGGAGCGGCACCTGGAGCGGGTCCGCACCACCGGGCAGGGGATCTTCCTGGGTGTTCGGGGCCGGCGACAGGTAGGTAAGTCCACGCTTCTGGAGGAGTTCATCGGTCGCGCCCAGGTGCCGGCGGTCTTCTTCGCGGCATCCCGCGGCGCCTCGGCCCGACGCGAGCTCGACGAGTTCACCAGGGTCGTTGCGGAGTCCCGGTTGGGTGCAGCCCCCACGTTCGCGGCGGCGACACCCCATGACTGGCCCGCGGCACTGAGGCTGCTCGCGCAGGGTCTCGAGGAGCCCGTGATCGTCGTCCTGGACGAGCTCCCCTGGTTGGTTCCCACGGCTCCTGCAGGACTGGCAACAGGGCCAGCCGGCGACGGAGTTCGTCACCGAGCAGCTCGGCGAGTCCACCGCACCGCTGGTCGTGGTCGGCGAGCGGGTGCTGAACGCGGAGTTTCCCCCGGCCACGCAGGCTCGCGAGGTGCTGGGGGCCATCGGGGCCGGGGAGACGACCTTCACCCGTATCCGCGACCGGACCGGGATCAACGAGGGCTCGTTGAGCCGCACCCTTGGCGTGCTGGTCGATGACAAGCGGGTGGTGAGCGCACTGCGCCCGCTGTCCGGTGCGCCCTCGCGGCTCACCCGCTACGTGGTGACGGACTCTTATCTGCGGTTCTGGCTGCGTTTCGTCGCGCCGCGCATGGAGGTCATCCTGCGTGGCCGCGGCACCGTGGCCGCCGCAGAGATCATCGCGTCGTGGCCGCAGTACCGCGGTCGCGCGGTGGAGCCGCTGGTTCGGGCCGGTGTCGAGCGCCTGCTGCCCGATACCCGACTCGGTACGGCCCAGCACGTCGGCGTCTACTGGACACGCAACAACGACGTCGAGGTCGACCTCGTCGGAGCCGACCGCAGCTCAGCGCCCGCCGGGGTTGCGTTCCTCGGTTCGGTGACGTGGCGGGATCGGGCGGCCTTCACCCGGGAGGATCTGTTGCACCTCGCCGCGCAGCGGGAGAAGGTCCCCGGCGCGAGTGGTGCGTTGTTGGCGGGTGTCGCGCGGACGGCGGTCACTGCCGACGTGGACGTCGGGCTGACCGCGCAGGATCTGCTGGACGCCTGGAGCTGAGCTGCCCGCACCCGCACCGCGTCACGAGCGATAGGGCTGCAGACCGCCGCGCAGCAGCTCGTAGGCGCGGTCGGCCTCGGCCAGCGCGTCCGGCGCGAGGGCATCGGCGGTCGATCCGGCGAGGATGCGCTCCTGGTTGGCCCGGGCGAGGGCACCGTGCACGGCGATGATCTGGACGGCGGCCAGCCGGGCGACCCGATCTGCCAGCGGTTCCTCGGGGGACGTCGCCGCCCGCAGCGCAGCGGTCAGGGTGTCCTCGCTGCGGGCCTGGTAGCGGACCAGGGCGGAGGCGAGGGCCGGAGTCTCGACGACGAGCCGGTAGAAGGCCACCACCTCGGGAACGTCGCACAGTCCGGAGATCGGGTCACGGCGCGCGATCGCCAAGCGCAGGTGTCGGTGCAGCACGTCGAGCGGTGCCTCGCCGGGCGCACCCTCGCGGACGACCCGGGCGGCCTCGTCCTCATGATCGGCGAACCGGTGCAGGACCAGGTCATCCTTGCTCGGAAAGTAGGCGAACAGGGTGCGCCGGGAGACCTCGGCGGCCGCCGCGATGTCGGCGATGGACACTGCGTCGTAGCCCCGCTCCAGGAACAGCGTGATCGCGGCCTCGGAGATCGTCCGGTGGGTGCGCAGCCGCTTGCGTTCGCGCAGTCCGAGCGGTTCTTCCATACCGAGCACGCTACCTCGCCCCACACTGGGTTGATTTATACACTAGATATACTTATGCTCTTGGTGCAGCTTCTTGGAGGGACGTGACGCGATGCGGGTCGGCACTGCGGTGATCGTCGTGGGGGCCGGGCCGACCGGTCTGATGTTGGCAACCGAGCTGGTCCTGCGCGGAGTGGCCGTCGAGGTCGTCGAGCGCCAGACGACTCCGAGCGGCCAGGCCCGCGCCGGGGGTCTCAACCCTCGCACCGCCGAGATCCTCGCGATGCGGGGGTTGCTCGACGACGTGGCCGACCTGGCGGTCCCGCGAGAGAACGCCAGTGGACACTTCGCCGGCCTTCCCGTACCGCTCGACACCCGACCGTGGCACACCCGCTACCCGGGCGGCCTGCTCCTCCCACAGGACCGTCTCGAGAAGGTGCTGGAGGATCACCTCGCGCGGTCCGGCGTGCGGGTTCGCCGCGGCACCGAGCTGATCCGCCTCGACCACGTCGAGGACGAGGGCGTCACCGCCACCGTCCGTGGTCCGGACGGGGAGTACCAGCTGCGTGGGCGGTGCCTGGCTGCCTGCGACGGCGGGCACAGTACCGTTCGTAGGCTCACCGGGGTCGCCTTCCCCGGACGGGCCGGAACGCACGTCGCCGTCAACGCCGACATCGAGCTCAGCGCCCGATCTGCAACCGTGCCCCGCTCGGCCGACCACATCAGCCGACTCACCCGCACCGGCGGCGGGTACTGGATGCTGCTGCACCCGCTTGACGACATCGACGAGCACCCCTGCCGGTATCGGGTCGTGTTCGGCGGGGCGGAGCAGGAGACGTTGTCTCGGGAGGCCCCGGTCACCACCGATGAGGTGGCTCGCGCGCTAACCGCTGTGCACGGGCCGGAGACGCAGCTGGGTCGGCTGCGCTGGGGAAGCCGGTTCAGCGACGCCAGCAGGCAGGTCACCCACTACCGCGTCGGCCCGGTGCTCTTCGCTGGCGACGCCGCGCACATCCACCTGCCCATCGGCGGGCAGGGCCTCAACCTGGGCGTGCAGGACGCGGTGAACCTCGGCTGGAAACTCGCCGCCCACCTGCGCAGCGAGGCCACCGACGAGCTTCTGGACAGCTACCACACCGAGCGACACCCCGTGGCCGCCCGGGTCATCGCGACGACCCGGGCGCAGAGCGTGCTGATGAGCCCGCCCCCGGACGCCGACGACGTGCTGGCCCTGCGCGAGATCGTCACCGACCTCGCCCGGCTGCCCGACGCCAACCGTTATCTGGCCGGCCTCATGTCGGGCCTCGACCTCCGCTACGACCTGGGCGATCCCGATCCGCTGGTCGGGGCCCGGATGCCCGATCTGGACCTGCGCACGGCCGACGGCACCACGACGCGGGTGAGCACGCTGCTGCGAACCGGCCGCGGGCTGCTGCTCGAGCTGGACGACACCGGCACCGCGGACCCGCTGCCCGCAGGCGTCGACCGGGTCGTCGCCCGGCCGGTCGAGCCTGCCGACTCGGGCTCGGCCCCACACATCGGAACCGACACCGGTGCCGCACCCGGCGTGGACCGGATCCTGATCCGCCCCGACGGCTACGTGTGCTGGGTGGGCGTCGGCCCGGACGCCGCACCGGCGAGAGCACTGGAACGCTGGTTCGGTGCCGCGATGATACCCGCCAGTTGACCTGACCAGGTACGAGCATCTCATCGGTGAGAATCCAGCGCGGTCAGTACATCAGCCCGATCTCGATGCAGCGGCCAAAGATCGGGACCATCGATCCATGCAGGAGCGGATTCGGACCCAAGTTCCAGAGGCACGACCAGCCGGTCAGGCGTGCTCGTGGTCGTGCTGATCCTCTAGGCCGGCCTCATGAGCATGACCGTGGACGTGTGGCTGCCCGTCGTGGGTGTGCTCATGCTCGTGCTCGACGTGGTTGTGCTCGTGGGTGTCGTGAGTGTGGCTGTGCTCTTGTTCACCGTGGTTATGGACGTGCTCATGCATACCGTCGTGGGTGTGTTCCTGACTCACTTTGAACTCCTTGGTTAAGATTCGTCGCATCTGTGACCGGTGCTCCCCGCAGATGCTCGACGTGCCGCAGCGCCTCGTCGAGCAACCGGGCCACGTGTGGGTCGAACAGGGCATAGGTGGTGTGGCGGCGGTTCCGGCGGCCCACCACCAGCCCGAGATCCCGCAGGATGCGCAGTTGATGCGAGACCGCCGGTTGGGTCATCGCAACTGCGTCAGTCAGCTCGCCGACCGATCGGGGGCCCTCGCGAAGGCAGCTCAGGATGCGCACCCGGCTCGCCGTCGCCAACGCGCTCATGATCCGAGCCACATGATCGGCCGTTTCCGCAGTGACCTGCGTGCTCGAGGTGATCTCATGCCCTTGACCCACAGATTATGCTCACATGTACATGCTCACATGTCAAGCGCACCGGCTTCGCGTGTAAGAGTTTGCGTGCAGGAGCCTGTCGGTGATGTCTCAGGCGGTTGTTTTGTCCGGGCTCGGAGCAGGAGTGGGACGGGCGCCGCCCCATTGAGGCTGTGGTGGACTACCGGTGACGTGGCTTACCAGCCGCATCATGATCATGATCCGGAGGACCATGGCCTCGCGGTGCACGGGCACCCGCTCGTAGTCGCGGACCAGCCAGCGGTGACGCATCAACCACCCGAACGTCCGCTCCACCATCCACCGGCGGGTATCACCACGAACCCGCGGGTGTCGTCGGTGAGTTCTAAGGCCAGGGCTCTCCTCGTACCCGACAACGTCGTCGGTGGAGCGGGAGGCCACACCAATAGCGTCGAGCGGATGCGGCCTGACGCGTTCCGGATCAGTGGATGGCGACGAGCAGTCTGCGGTCCATGTCCTGGGTCAGCGTGGTGACCTCGGTGAAGCCGGCGTCACGCAGCGCGTGCTGCCATTGGGTCAGGGTCGTGCCCGGGCCGTGACGACGCGGGCCGAACCGTCGGTCTCGTTCGGCGAACAGCTCGCGCAGCTCCGGTTCCTGGGCCAGCGCGTCCCACCAGGTGTAGAAGTCCTCGAAGCCCGCCGCGCAGGTTCTGCTTTCTGTCCGGGCTATCCGCAGGTCCTTGGTGAGGGCCGCGAGCCGCGGGGTGGCGGCGTCGGCAAGCAGGGTGTCGTAGTTGACGAAGACACCGTCGGGCCGCAGTACGGCGGCGATCCCCTCGCTGAGGGTGGGTAGCTGTTCGGGGTCGAGCCAGTGCAACGCGGTCGCGGACACCACGGCGTCGACCGGACCGCCCGGCAGGACATCGGGCCATCCGGGGGTGCGCAGGTCGGCCTCCACCCACTGGATCCGGTCGCCGAGGGTGCGCCTGCCGAGCTCGAGCATCACCGGGTCGAGGTCCAGTCCGACGACGTCGGCGTCGGGGAACCGGTCGAGGGCACGCTCGGCCAGGGAGCCGGACCCGCAGCCCAGGTCCAGCAACCGGCCCGGTGCCGCGCCGAGTCGCTCTGCGACGTCGAGCATCAGCGCGAACGTCTGCTCACGGTCGGGTACGTAGCCGCTCTGCTGGCGGTCCCAGCGACGCAGCCACTCCCCTGCGTCCAGCTGGTTCGCTGTCAGGTCTGTCATCGCGTCTCCTTACTGAGGTCCGGTTCACTAGGCCGGTCCTCGATCATGTCAGTCCGGGAGTCGAGCGGCTGGAAGATCAGCTGCACGCAGTCGGGCTGGACGAGGCGACGCACCGCGATCCCGTACACCGGTTCGAGCACCTCCGGGACCAGGACGGCGTCGGTGGGACCGCCGCACGCGACCCTGCCGCGGTCGAGCAGCACGAGGTGATCGCAGTAGCGGGCGGCGAGGTTGAGGTCGTGCAGCACGACCACGGTGGTCACGTCCAGGGTCCGCACCAGCGTGAGGATCTCGTGCTGGTAGCGGATGTCGAGATGGTTGGTCGGTTCGTCGAGCAGCAGGTGATCGGCCTCCTGGGCAAGGGTGCGGGCGATGAGGACGCGTTGTTTCTCCCCTCCGGACAGGGTGCCGAACACGCGGTCTGCCAGCTCGCGGGCACCCACCCGACGCAGCGCCGCGGCCGCCGCCTGGTGGTCAGCGGTGGTGTAGCCCTGCAACGCCGAACGCAACGGGGAGCGGCCGAGTAGGACCATCTCGGCCACGGTGAACGGAAGCTCCGGAGCACCTTCCTGGGCGACCACGGCGATCCGGCGGGCCACCTCCAACGGACCGAGCGATCCGACGGGCCGATCGTCGACGGTGATCATCCCGGCGCGTGGGGTCAGCGCCGCGTACAGCGTCCGCAGCAACGTCGTCTTGCCGCTGCCGTTCGGACCGATCAGCCCCACGACCTCACCGGACCGGGCGTGGACACCGACCCCGTCCAGCACCAGCGTGCCGTCGTAGGCGAACGAGACGTCCTCGGCCGAGATCACGAGACGCCGCCCAGCTGGGTGGCGATAATCTCGAGCCCGTCGACCGACAGCGGCGTCGGCGGATCCGTGAGTTGGAACGGCAGTACCGCGACGTCGTCGTTGCGCACGGCGGTGAGTTCTCGGGCCCCGGGAAAGGCGAGGAGCTCCTCCTTGATCCGCTCCTGATCGTCTGGCGCGCCGACGTACAGGAGGATGATGACGTCGGGGTCCCGGCTGATGACTTCCTCGAAGCTCACCTCGACGTTCCGGGCGTCGATGTCGCCGAACACGTTGGTGAGTCCTGCGGTCTGCATCTGTGCATGGGAGATACTCGCCGTTCCATAGGCGGACGGCGGGGTGCCGTCGCTGTAGACGAACAACGTGGCCGCGGTGCGCGGCGGGGTCGCCGCCACTGCCTGCTGCACGGCAGCGACCCGGTCCCGCAGCTCATCCACTGTCTGGTCGGTGTTCTTGGATCCGAAGAGTCGCCCGTAGAACTTGACCGCCTCGTACACGTCGTCGAAGCCCGGATCGGGCGGAACCTCGGCCGGGTCGGTGCAGAACGCCGGGATGACCAGCAGCGGGATACCGGCTGTCTCCAGTGCCTCGGCGGTGATCCCCGAGCCCTCGGGCTCGTAGCCGATCACCAGGTCGGGTCGTTGGTCGATGACGGCCTCCAGGGAGACCTGCACCGTTCCCGAGCCGTCCGTCTCCTCCCCGGCCCCGAACGTCGGGATCGCCTCCACCGCCGCCCTGGTGGCCTCATCGTAGAGCTGCGCCGGGAACTCGCCCGCCCTGGCGACGACCCGGTCCAGGGCATCGGTGGCGGCCAACAGCGGGATGGCGCTGTCTCCGAGAAGCACCACCCGGTTGGGCGGCTCCGTGAGGGTGACGTCGCGGCCGCAGTTCTCGACCGTCATGGGGAACCCGGTCGTGGCGCTGACCTCCTCGGTGTCACCCTCGTCGCCGCACGCGACGAGCACGAACAAGCTGGCGGCCACCACAAGTGCAATCGTGGGATGGCGGAGCATCGGGGTGTCTCCTTCGTGTGGGTATCACGGTCGAGTCGGCAAGGAATGCATGCCTGGCTGGCTGTGGATCGCGGACCTCCGCGTCGTGGCGAACGAGATGGACACGCGGCCGCCCGTGCCGGACCTGTGCTGCGGCGGGCTCGAGCTCGAAGTCGTAACGCTGGTACAGCGCGATCGCCGCAGCGTTGATCTCAAGGGTTCGGACCACCCATGCGGTGGTCCCGGCGGGCGGATCACGGAGTGCTCGACCGAGCAGCAGGCCGGCGATGCCGCAGCGCCGCACGGTGGGGCTGACGCCGAGCTCAGCCAGGTACGTCGTGGTCGAGGGTTCGACCCCGAGCTCGTCGGCGATGGCCAGGGCGTCGGGGTACCCGGTCAGGCCCATCGAGACGCAGTACCCGACGACCTGATCGGCCGGGTCGTAGGCGACCGACGTCAGGTCAGCGCGGTCGACCAGTGGGGGGACCCAGATCTCGGCCGACGGGATCTCACCAGAGCCGTAGTTGTAGGGCTCGCCGGACTGGATTCGGTTCACCAGGTCCAATAACCCGGATCCGTCCCGGATCTCCGACCACGAGCTGGCCGAGCGGATCGAGAGACCGGCCGGCGCCCCGCCGTCCTCCTGGTAGGCCGACGTCATCCGAGCTCATCGAGCTGGTCGGCCAGCGTCTCGAGTCCTTGCACCGCGAGCGGGCTGGACGCCGACAGGGCGAACGGCAGGACGAGGATGTCGCCGTCGCGGATCGCGCTGACCTCGGCGAGCTCGGGTTGGGCCAGCAGCCGCGCCCTGTTGCCCTCAGCGGTCTCGCCCTTCTCGTCGTACAGGACGATCAGGGCCTGGGGATCCCGCTCGATGATCTCTTCGATACTGGGTTCGAAGAAGCGCTCCGGTGATCCTGCGAACACCTTGGACAGGCCGAGGGCTTGCATCTGCTGGTGGGCGATGCTCAGCCTCCCGTAGCTGCCTATACCCCCTTCGGCATAGATCACGGCCGCCGCGCGGCGTTGCGGAGCCTCTCCGAACCGCTGCTCGACGGCGGTGACACGCTCCCGCAGATCGGCGACCGCCGTCGTCGCCGCGTCCCCTGTGCCCAGCAGACGCCCGTAGAGCTCGATGTCGGAGTAGACCTCGTCGAAGGTGCCCTCGGCAGTCACCTCGTCGTCGGGTCCCCGGCAGCGCCCACCGATCACGATCCGGTCGACTCCCGCGGCCTCCAATGCTTCGGCGCTCTCGCTGCCGCGGGTGATCACGAGGTCGGGGTCCTGACCGATGATGGCCTCGGTGGCCGGGTCGTCATGGCCGGTCGTGAGCTCCGGCACACCCTCCAGCGCCGACTCGTACCGACCCAGCGGCGACCCGTACTCCCCGCTGCGGGCCACGAGCCGGTCTGCCGCACCCGCGGCCGCCACCAGCGTCGGGGCCTCCGCCCCGATCGTGAGCACCCGCTCAGGACGCTCCTCGATCGTGATCTCGCGGCCGCAGTTCTGGACGATCATCGGGAACGCCCCCTCGGTGTTCGTGGCAGGTGGATCGTTCACGCCGCCACAGGCACCGAGCACGAGCACGGCGGTCAGGGCCAGAGCAGGCCGGTGAACGCGCTGGTGGTTACCTGGCATCGGTCGTCCGCACTGTCATGATGCGCACCAGCTACGGCGTGTGACGCGGGTCGCGCCCGTGCCAGGGTGTGCTGGGCACCCTCCGCGCCTGGTCCCCGGCGCCATAGAAGTTGACGGTGCTGGTGGGGGTGAGCTGGTAGCCGTCGACGGTCACCGACGAACCGCCGTCGTACGCCTGGCGCGCGGTCGGAACGAGTGCGTAGCCTCGACGCACAGCGCTGCGGCGTCTGCGGGCACGACCAGATTCGGTGACTCGGCATGATGCTCCTGGCTCGGATGTCGCCCTGTCGGGGGCGACTCGCCACCCGTTCGAATTATCGATGCTCACTCCACGCTATAGCCACTTGGTCGCAAGTACGTCTATAGGTTCCCGGTGTCCCGGCAACGAGCCCCAACCATCCCGGTCGCCACGCCTGGGGCCGCTGCTGCGGTCCGTCTCCTGGGCCACCGTCCCGGGACAGAAAGCCGCGTACGTGCCGGGGCGGGGGCGTGTCGCGGGGTTCCCGGCTTCGGCTCAGAGCAACCCGGCTCATGGCAGGGCGCTGAGCGCGTGGTCGATGGTGGCAAGCCCGTCTACCGCGCGCGGGTCCGCCGCGGTCTCGCTGACCGGCACGCCTACCACGGCGCCGTCCCGGACCGCCTGCATCTCCTGGACGCCGGGAAGGGCCAGGAACTCCTGCCGGGCCTGCTGGAAGGTCTTCGGTGGCCCAGCTCCGTCGGCGAAGTCGTACTGCAAGATCAGGACCTCGGGGTCGCGGGCGATCAGCTCCTCGATGCTGGGTTCGATGAACTGGTCGGCGGCGTCGCCGAAGACGTTGCGCAGCCCGAGCATCTCCAGCTGGGTGTGCTCCATCGAGGTGTTCCCCGCCGCGTACATCACGTTCTCCGAGACTTGCAGCTCCGCCGCGCTGCGCTGGCTTCGGTCCGGTTGCCCGGATCGGAAGCCGGTCACCCGTTCCCGTAGCTCGGCGATCGACTCGGCCGCGCGGTCCGCGGTGCCGAGCACCCTTCCGTAGAGCTCGATGTCGGCGTACACGTCGTCGAAGTCGGCGCCGTCGCCGCCCGCGGTGCCCTGCCCACCGCAGTATCCGGACGCGAACAGCGTCGTGATCCCAGCCCGGGAGAGCTGGTCCACCACGCCGGGATCCGCCAGGTAGTCCGGATTGCTGATCATCAGTTGGGCGTTCGTGGCGATGATCGCCTCGCTGGACAGGTCGTGTTGGGCGTCGAGTAGCTCGACGCCCTCGACGGCGCGGGCCGGACCGCGCAGCGCCTGGCCGAACTCCCCGGCGCGGGCGACCACCCGATCCGCTCCACCCGCCGCCGCGACGAGGTTCAGCGCGTCCATCCCGTTGGGGAGCAACCGTTGCGGCCGCTGGTCGATGGTCACCTGGCGGGCACAGTTCTCGACTGTCAGCGGGAACTCGCTACCGATGTCACCGGACGACCGCTCGTCGGCGCCGCCGCACGCCCCGAGCACCAGCAGGACCGCCAGCCCCGCCACAGCGCGGCCGTCACATCGCATCGGTCGTCCGCACCGTCATGATGCGCACCAGCCGCGGCGCGTCGTGCGGATCGCGGCCGTGCCAGCACCGGTAGTTGTCGGTGACCAGGATCTCCCCGTCGTACAACGTCACCCGCGGGGCGGCCGCGGCGAGGGTGGCGCGCAGGTCGGCGAAGAGATCCAACATCGCCTCCTGCTGCCGGGCCCGAGCTTCGTGGACGGCTACGCCGCGCCACACCGGTCGAGCACCCTGGTTGGCCCGGACGACCCGGCGACCGCCGCGGGTCCATTCGACGTGGCGACAGACCTGCGGGGTGGTGGGGACGCCCCGATGCGACTCCCAGGCGCCGTAGAAGTCGACGTCGACGGTCGTGAGGAAGTCCCACAGGTCCGGGTGGGCGTCGCGGATCCCGTCGACGACCCGGTGCCCGTCAACGATCAGTGACGCACCACCGGTGACTGCCTGGCGGACGACCTGCAGCAGCACGTAGTCCTCGTCGGGATCGCGCAGCTGGGTCATCCGCCCGTGGACGTCCACCACGATGTGATGGCTGTCGTTGTGCAGCTGGATGGTTTCGCCGTGCTCGCCCCCACGCTCGCGCACCGGGTAGACCCGGCTCAGACGGGTTCCGAGTACCTCGGCGGCGGCCAGCACCAGGCTGTCGGGATCGGGCGGCAACCCTTGGAGGATCACCGCCCCGTCCCGTTCGAGAAAGGCGCGCGCGGCTTCGCCCCGGCCACGCCGGGGTTCGACTGCAGCGCCGGCCGCGAGTAACTCCAGCTCCAGCTCCGCGCGGGCCTCACCGAGCCTGGTCCCGTTCTGAGTGATCGTGCTCATCGCGGTCGGCTCCGATCAGTCGTGTGCGACCGTCACCGTGCGTCCGCGGACTTGCAGCGCAGGACGTAGGACGTGCGGGTTCCCTCGTGCTCCCGCACTCCGTGCAGGCACCGGTAGTTGTCGACCACCAGCACCTCGCCCGCAGCGAGGGTGGTGTCCTCCCGGATCTGCGCGGCCAGTGTCGCCAGCACGTCCACGTAAGCCTGGATCAGCCGCTCGTGCTCGTCCCATCGGGACTCGCGCGGCATCGGTTGGGCGAGCTCGGCGACCCGGACGATCATCCGGCCGCCACGGGTCCACTCCACCATCCGGCACACTCGCGGCACCCGCCGGACGTCGGGAAGGGTGTTGCGCGAGGTGACGTCAACGTCGACGGTAGTGAGGAACTCGTGCAGCTCGGGCGCACCGGACCGCAGCCGCTCGACGAGGCGGTAACCGTCGGCAACCACCGACTCCCCACCGGCCGGTGCTGGTGTGACGCAGAGGATCAGCACGTAGTCGGGGTCGGGAATGCGAACGCGCACCAGTCTGTCGTTGATGTCGACGACCACGTGGGCGTCATCGCAGTGCAGCAGTCCCGGGGACGGTCCCTGCCCGGTGCGCGCGGTGTTCTCGGTGGTCCGCGTCTGAAGCTTCTCCAGCTCACGCAGCCGGGTGCCGAGCATCGCCGATGCCGCGTGGACCGCGCTGTCGGGCTCCGCCGACCAACCGGTAAGAATCACCGCGCCGTCACGTTCGAGGAGCTTGCGCGCCCGTGGCGCCTCGTCCCGCGGGACCCGCCCGGGCACGAATGCGACACCCTCCACCAGTGGCTGCAGCTCCACACGCGAGATGCCGACCCGGGTTCCGGTCTCGGTGGTCGATCCCATCTACATGTCCCTTCAGCGCATCCGCCGAATCACCCGGCGCGGTGAACGTCCTCCGACCATAGATGCCGCGATTCGCAGGAGCAACAATGTGGCGGTAAGTGTCCTGGTTCGTACTGGACCGGCCGCAAGCCGTGACGGCCCGACGCGTGGCGGTTTCCGCCCGACGAGGTCATCGCGACCCGCGCTCGGCGAGGATCACCGGTAACCAGAGATCGCCTCGGCCATCGTCTCGAGGCCGTCGACCGCGAGGGGTCCGCCCAGCAGGTACGGGCTTTCCAGCGGGATGATCAGGTTCTCGCGGATCGCGGTCACCTCGTCGCCTCCAGACAGCGCTCGGACGTTGTCCACCGCGACTCCCTCCTCGATGCCGCCCCCACCCGCGATCACGATCACGACGTCGGGATCACGCTCGATGAGCTCCTCAAGGCTCACGTCCGTGATGCGCTCGGGTAGGTCGCCGAACACTTCGGTGAGACCGAGTATCTCGATCTGGTTGTGGGTCAGGCTCGGGAGGCCATACGCCCGCACGCTGTTGCCTTCCACGCTGATCGCGGCAGCGGTGCGCACCGCCGGGTTCCGCGGCGCGTCGGCGACCGCTGCGACCCGCCGACGCAACTCGGTCACCTTCTCGCTCGCGGCCTCCTCGGTGCCAGCGATGCGCCCGTAGAGCTCGATGTCCGGGAAGACGTCATCTTCGAAGGTGACCGGTCCGTCGGCGGGCCCGCTACCACCACCGTCACAGAACCCCTTGTTGACGATCGAGTCGACACCGGCGGCGGCCAGGTCCTCCTGCGTCGTCAGGTTCAGCCCATAGGTGATCACCAGGTCCGGGGTCTGCCCCAGGATCACCTCCAGGCTCAGGTCCTGGTCGTCGGAGATCAGCGGGACGTCCGAGAGGGCTTCCTGCGCCGGTCCGAGAGTGGAGACGCTCTCGTACGCCCGAGCGGTGATCGCGTCGGTGGCGCCAGCGGCCCACATCAGGGTCGAGGCCGTCGATCCCATCGTCAGGATCCGCTCGGGGCGCTGCGAGATCGTGAACTCGCGGCCACAGTCGGACACGGTCATCGGGAAGCCGTTCTGGGCCCCAGTGGACGGCTCCGCGCTGCCGCCGTCGCCGCAGGCCGAGAGCAGCGCACCGGTGAGGACTGTCGCGAGCACGGTTCGGTTCCGGCAGGTCATGATGGCTCCTTCTCTCGGGGTCGGCGTAGCCCGTGACGCCGCGCCAACCCCCGATAGATCCCCGCCGTGGTCATCGGAGGGCCTGCAGTTGCTCGGTCATCACTTCGAGGCCTTCGACAGCGACCGGACTCGGCCCGGTGAAGCCGAAGGGGAGAACCACGATCTCGTCGTTGCGGATCGCCGTGGCGTCGGCGAGCTCGGGTCGACCCAGCAGTGCGGCCCGGGCACTCTCGGCGGTCTGGTCCCATGGGTCAGCAAGATGATCACCTCAGGATCGCGTTGGATGATCTCTTCGATGTTCGGCTCGAAGACCCGCTCGTCGGCGTCGCCGAAGACGTTGGTGAGGCCGAGTAGCTGCAGCTGCTGGTCCACCGTGCTGCGGTCGCCGTAGACGGAGATCGTCGGCGTGTCCCGGCCGAAGATCAGGGCGGCGGCGCTGCGACCGTCACCGGTACTCGCCGGCCGTTCCTCGACAGCGGCGATGCGGTCGCGCAGCTCGGCCACCTCGGTGGCCGCGGCGGCCGCCTCGAGGTCCTGGGGCGCGTTGTCCGAGCCCCCATAGGCGATCACGAGATCCGGCTCCCTGGCGATGATCTCCTCCCGGGACAGCTCCTCGGTCCGCGAGACCAGCGGCACGTCAGCCAGCTCGTCCTCGTACTCCCCGAGGAAGGAGGCGGTCTCGAAGGTCCGTGCGATGATCATGTTCGCGGCACCAGCGGCGGCCACCAGCGGGGCCGCCACCGAAGCCACCGTGAGCACTCGCCGCGGAGGCTCCTCGAACGTGGCCTGGCGCCCGCAACTGTCGATCGTCATGGGAAATCGGCTGGCGTTCCCGCTGGTGCGGGTTGGGTGCCGCAGGTGGTGACACCCAGCAGAATGATGGCAACGCCTGCGAGGAGCCGTCGAGCGTGGTCCTCACGGCTGGCCCGCAGTCCGGGCGGCGGACCCGGTGACTCGTCGCGGAGCGCGATCATCGGGCGTAAACGGAACGGACGGTCAGGGAGTGCATGATCCGGCGGGTCTCGTACGCGTCGACGCCGTGCAGGCAGCGGTAGTTGTCCACGAACAGGATCTCACCTGTGGCGAGGGTGAAACGCGGTGCACCCGCGGTGAGCGTGGTCCAGACGTCGGCGTAGAGCTCGAGCATTCGCTCGTGCTCGTCACGGCGCGTGTCTCGGGGAAGCGGCCGGGCCCCCCAGCTGGCCTTGACGATCATGCGGCCGGCGTGGGTGTACTCCACGTGGCGGCACGCGCTCGGTGTCGTCGGGATGTCGGGTAGGTCGCGCCACAGAGCCAACCGATCTATGTCGGCACCGGTGAGGAACCCCCATAGCTCCGGGCGAGCATCCTTGATGCGCGCGACGAGCCGGTAACCGTCGGCGACGATCGACGCTCCACCGGTGGTGGACTGGCTCCCACAGAGGATCAGCAGGTAGTCCGCGTCAGGGCCATAAAGATCGACGGTCACACCCCCGACCTCGATCACCTGACAGCGACTCTCGGTGTGCAAGGGCAGGCCATCGCCACGATCGGAGTCGTTGATGCGCGCAGGCTGAACATGTCGAAGGTCCGCACCGAGCACCTCGGCGGCGGCGCGCGCGAGGCTGTCCGGCCCGGGCCGGTAGCCACTCAAGATCAGCGCACCGTCTCGTTCGAGCACGGCTCGAGCGTCGGTGACCTCGGTCCGCTCCGGCACGAAAGCCACGCCTTCGACCAGAGTCTCGAGCTCCGGTCGCACTCGTGCGAACGGCCCGCGCTCTCGAGGAACGTTCCCATCAAATTCTTCTCCCTGACAAGAGTCGAGGTTCCAGTCCGGCGCCGGGTGCGGGTACGGCGGTGGCTTGACCACCGCCTGAGCACGCCGTTCCGGTTCGTGGGTCATCGAAAGCCTCCGAGCTCGTGGGCCAGGATCGCCGCCGCGCGGACCGTGCTCTCCTGCTTCACCGGCCGACCCGTGAGGATCACCGCGCCGTCCCGGTTGAGCGGCCCGCAGACCCTCGCCGTCCCGCCCCTGCCACTGGACACCGGCTCCTCCTTGCCCGCGGCTGATGACGGCACCGATCTTGACGATGCACGATCGTGCAGGTTTCGGCCACTCTCCGTGACTCAACCCCGCGCACGAGGACAATAATCGCCATCTGTTCGCAAATGCAAGAGATGGCTGGATCACTCGAACCGGGCCAGCGGCCGGTGGGTGTAGCGGGCGGCCTGGGTTGGACGGTCGGCGAGGTCAAGGCAGCAAGGTGAAGGCTGGCGTGTGCCGTGGCCGGACCCCGGCGAGACGACCGGGATCGAGGGTGGCCACAGTGGTCACGTCGAGGCGCTCGGCGGCGGCGATCACCGAGGCTGCGACGACGCCGAGGTGGATTGCGGCGTAGGTCTCGAGCAGCGTGATGACCCGTTCCAGGTCCGCCAGCGGCGAGTCGACGATGTCGAACAGACCGGCGACGACGTCGGAGAGGAACGCGGTCTCGGCACGGACGGCACCGCGCCGCTCGAGGATCTGGCAGATGCCCGTCAGGATGGCGACCGGCAGCAGCGGCGGTTCCGGAGAGCGGGCGAGGAGCTCGACGCACCGGCCGTGGTCGCGATCGCTGTCGTTGATCAGCGCAAGCACCGGCCCAGGATCCCCGATGATCACGAGTAGGTGGGGTCGGTGACCGCGGACATCCCGATCTCCGCCGCGGGCAGGGTCGCCGAACGGCGGGCGAGGTCGGAGCGGTCGACCAGCGTCCCCGCGCAGCTGAAGCTACGTTCGCCGGTCGTGGAGCGCACCGGGCTCGGCGGTGAGTCTCCTGCGGGGTCCGGCCGAAGCTCGGCCAGCTCGACTCCGGGGACGAGTCGCGCACCGCGCAGCGTCGCGGCGACGACCAGTACGGCGGCCACCAGGATGAGGTCCTTGAGGACGTACTGACCCTCCAGGGTTGGGGCGTGTCCCGAACCGGCGAAGAGCTTGGCTGGCATGAGGACCAGGGGGGACAGGATCCCGACCAGCTCGACGGTGAGCAGTCCGATCGCGACGCCCATCGCCCTGCCGCTGAGCAGGAGCACCCCGATCAGGCACTCCAGGGTTGCGACGCCCACGAGCGCCACGTTGTCCGGGACCAGCCCGAAGGTCAACAACTGGGTCGTCGTCACGGCGAGCCCTTGTGCCGGGCTGACACCGGGGAAGTACTTCAGCACCCCGAACCCGAGGAAGACCGCGCCGAGGCTGATCCGCAGCAGCGGGATGCTGTGCACGATGAGCCACCGTTCCACCGCCGCGCCCAGGCTCGGGCCGCTCCGGCAGAGTGCCTCGTGGTGGTGACGTCCGTCGCCGTGTCGAGAGCTCGTGCTCATGTCCAGTAATCAGGCCGTGCCACGTGGATGGTTCAGGAGGGGCGGGAGCATCACCCGATCGACTGATGCAAGTGATGTGCATCAAGGCGCGTCAGTCATCGTCAGGCTCCGTCGGAGCGGCGTTCGAGGCGCCACTTCACCCACTGCGTGCTGTGCCCTACCGACCGGGCCAGGCGGATCAGCGACCATCCCGCGGTCCGGTGCTCGTCGAGCCAGCGAACGATGTCGTCGGTCCCGACCGACGCCGCGGCCGCAGCGTCGGCCTCGACCGCGCGTGAGCGTCGCCCGGCCGGTGTCGTGGCGCCGGTCGAGCGAACCGTGATGGTGGCGGCGTCCATGGCGTGGCGCAGCCTCGCCCGGCCGAGCCCGGTGCTCCGGGCGAGCTCCGCGAGACTGGCGCCACGCTCGTACTCTCGCCGCAGGAACTCCGCCAGTGACGGCGCGCCAGAGGCCGTTAGCCGTCGTTCGAGCGTCTCAGCGCGGCGCTGGGCGCGGGTCCTGCGCCCGACCTCGAGCGCCGTGTTGCGCACCCGGACGCGCTCGGCAGGCCGCGGACCGAACAGGAGGCTGTCCCGGGCGCACCGGGCCAACCGTCCGTCGCGCGCCATCCGCTGACCAGGCACGAGGCGGTCCCGGAACTCCGGATCGTCGCGGTATGCCGCGGCCTGTCGCCGAGACAGCGCGCGGGAGACTCGACGGGCGACCAGCGGGGTCGCGAGACCCAGGTCCATCGTCATCCGGTAGGCGGCAGCGGTGTAACCATGGGTGCGCAGATGCGGGCCGAGCGCTGCGAACCAGTGCCCGCACAGGTGGCAGCACAGCCGGTCGTCCCCGTCGTGGACGAGCCGGCCCGGTGGTGCGTGCAGCCCGGTGCCGTCAGGAAGCGTCCAGAGGTGCTTGTGTCGCTGATCCTCGTGCACCCGACCCACCCCCGAGAGCTGTTGATGCAAGCATCATGCAACAGGGAGGCAAGTGGACCTACGCGGCTCCGGAGTCACGTCACCCGTTCGGGGCGTGACTCGTTCACCTCTTGCAAGTTATAGGCAGCAGCAGTGTTCATCGCTGTGGCCCTGGCTCGCCGAGCGGACTGAGGAGAAGCAGAGTGTTCGAAGGATTCAACAAGGCGTTCGTGGTCGAGGCCATTGATCGCAGCGCGGAGAACGCGGTCGACCGGCGCCGGTTCCTGCGCGCCGCCGGGCTGACCGGTGTCGGCGTAGCCGGGGCCAGCGTGCTGACCGCGGGTGTCGCCTCCGCCGGAGGTGCGGCCACCGACGACGCTGCGGCCACCGACGCCGCAGTCCTGAACTTCGCTCTCAACCTGGAGTACCTGGAGGCAGAGTTCTACCTGCGCGCGATCGGGCAGACCCTGAACGACGACGAGATCGACGGTTCGGGCAAGCTCGGTGGGGTCTCGGGCGGACGTGAGGTGAAGTTCGAGACGAAGCTGGGCCGCCAGTACGCCCACGAGATCGCGGCTGACGAGCGGGCGCACGTGAACTTCCTGCGCGGCGCCCTCGGTGAGGCGAAGGTGGCCCGCCCGGCGATCAACCTCGACGACGCGTTCGCGGCGGCTGCGGCCGCGGCGGGATTGGGTGCGGGGTTCGACGCATTCGCCAGCGAGTCGAACTTCCTACTCGGAGCCTACGTGTTCGAGGACGTGGGCGTGACCGCGTACAAGGGTGCGGCGCCGTTGGTGACCAACAAGACCTTTCTGGAGGCGGCGGCCGGGATCCTCGCGGTGGAGGCCTACCACGCGGGCCTGATCCGCACCGTGCTGCTTGTCAGCGGTCTGCAGGACCCGGCCGGGGCGATCTCCGACGCCCGCGACAGCCTCGACGGGCCCGACGACCTGGACCAGGGCATCGTCGACGCCAACGGCAACGGCAACATCGTGCCGGCCGACGAGAACGCGGTCGCGTTCTCGCGGTCGGCTGGTCAGGTGCTCAACATCGTGTACCTGAACCCGGACGAGGTGACCTCCGGTGGCTTCTTCCCGAACGGTGTGAACGGGCCGCTCAACACCAGCGCCGCCAACGCCTGACCTCGCTGGCACATGTCCGGGCGGTCCGGCGCGGACCCTCAACTGCGCTGGCCCGCCCACCCTGCTATTCGCGGCAGGACCCGTCCCGGCACTCACTGCTGTGGACTGGCTGCGGCGAGCAGCGCCAAGCGTCACCACCGACTCGCTGTTGGACGCCGACCGCGGCGCTGCCATCAGTTCCCACGCGGCCCGTCCGAATGCGGGCCGTCAACGGCGGGATCGACCCTGCCGCAATGGCCTGTCGCTCGGGGCATCCTGATCCTGCCTGTTATCGTCACGAGTCGAGCCGCCACCGACTGGGTCCCGCCCATCCAGATCAAGGGGTGAGTTGATGCGATTCGGCTCATGGCTGGTAGCCGCCGAGGGTGTCGTGCACGACTGGCTCGTCCGGCACAGCATCCCGCTGTTGCGGATCAGCATGGGGGTGGTGTTCCTCGGGTTCGGTGTCCTGAAGTTCTTCCCGGATGTGAGTCCCGCCCAGGATCTGACGATCACGACGACCCGGATGCTGACCTTCGGGCTGGTTCCCAGCACCCCGATCCGGGTGATCATCGCCACCCTGGAGTGCGTTATCGGCCTGTCGCTGATCAGCAGGAAGGGATTACGGGTGATCATCTACCTGCTGGTGGTGGAACTCCTCGGCATCCTGTCGCCGTTGGTGCTGCTACCGGAGCGGCTGTTCCCCGGTCCGTGGCACGCACCCACTCTGGAAGGCCAGTACGTGCTCAAGGACGTCATCCTGGTCACCGCAGCAATGGTCGTCGCCACCCAGTTTCGCGGGGCGCGGATCGCGGTCACCGACCGATCCGAAGGCGAGCCAGACGCCGGGCGGCACCATCGGTGACTGCGGCCGACCTCCGAGGTCGCGGGAAACGGGCCACTGTCTGTCGGCCATCGACTCTCTGCGGCTCTTGCAAGGAACTTGCATCTCGTGCCAGGAGCTAGGAAGCTACTGGGCCATGTGCGTCACTGACAGCAGGTTGGGGTGAGTCCGGCCGAGCAGGCTGATGTCGCCTCGAAGCCAGCGGCCGTCGGTGAGGACTCGTCGCTGCCGGTGTTCGTCGAGTTGACCACCATGTCGGGATGCTCGCCCGCACCCGGGAGCCAGCCGACTCCGCCGCGTCCCGGTGACCCTGCGATTCGAGCAAGGCAGGAACGGCTGACCCACCGGGGCCGGTGCTACCTCGTCGAGGACACCGTCCCGGACAAGGAGATACCCCGATGATGGTTCATCGACGGATGCTCGCGCTGGCCGGACCGATCTGGTGGCAGGTCGGGGTGACGGTGCTGGTCAGCCTGGCGATGTCGGCGACGCTGGTCGGGCAGGCGTTCCTGGTCAGCGCGGTGCTGATCGGGCTCTACCGGGGTGCGACGTTTGACGAGGTGAGCGGGCTGCTCGTCGGTGTCGCGGTGCTGGTGGTGGTGCGTTCGGGGCTGGCGTGGCTGCGGGAGGTGTCGGTGCTGTTCACCGCGGCGGTGGTGAAGGAGCGGCTGCGGGGTCGGGTGCTGGCCAAGCTGCTCGACCTCGGCCCGGGTTACCTGATCCGCACCCGCACCGGTGCGGTGCAGACGACCACCGTGGACGGTATCGAGGCGCTGGAGTACTACTTCGGCCGCTACCTGCCCCAAGTGGTCAACGCGATGGCCACCGCGACGTTCGTGATCATCGTGCTGGCGACCCGCAGCGTCGCGGTCGCGGTCGCCACGTTCGGGGTCGTGGTGTTCATGCTGACGGCGCCGCGGCTGTGGGACCGCGCGGTCCGCCGCCTCAGCGCGGGGCACTTCGGGGCCTACCGGGACTTCGGCGCCGAGTTCGTCGACGGCCTACAGGGCATGACCACGCTCAAGGCGTTCAACGCCAGCCGCACCCACCGCGCGACCATGCTCGCCAAAGCGCGCGAGCTGTACCGCAGCACCATGCGCCACCTGGGGGTGGCGCTGGTCGACGGTGGGCTCACCGCGCTGGGTCAAGGCGCGGGTGCCGCGCTCGCGGTGGGTGTCGGGGCGGTGCTGGTGGTCAACGGCTCGCTCGAGCTGGCGTCGCTGTTCCTCATCCTGGTGCTGGCCAACGAGGGCTTCCGCCCGTTCCGCGAGCTGACTCTGTACTGGCACGCCGGGTTCCTCGGGATCGCCGCGTCGACCTCGATCGCCGACACCCTGGCCGCGGTCCCCGAGGTCCGCCAGCGGCCCGACGCCACGGTGTTCCGCCGGTCGGACACACCGCCGGCGGTGACGTTCGAGGGCGTGACCTTCTCCTACCAGACCCGCGACCGGCCAGCCGTGGCCGAGCTGAGCTTCCGCGCCGAACCGGGCCAGACCCTCGCGATCGTGGGCCGGTCCGGGGCCGGCAAGTCGACGCTGGTGGCGCTGCTGCTGCGGTTCTTCGACCCCCAACAGGGCCGGATCACCCTCGGCGGGGTCGACATCGCCGACCTCACCCTGGGTTCGCTGCGCGAGCAGGTGGCCGTCGTCGCCCAGGACACCTACCTGTTCTACGGGACGATCGCGGAGAACCTGCGGCTGGCCCGACCCGACGCGACCGACGCCGAGCTGGTCGCGGCGGCCCGCGACGCCAACGCGCACGGGTTCATCGCCGGGCTTCCCGACGGCTACGACACCCGGGTCGGCGAGCGCGGCCTGACCTTGTCCGGCGGGCAACGCCAGCGCATCGCCGTCGCGCGGGCGTTGCTGAAGAACGCCCCGGTGCTCGTGCTCGACGAGGCCACCTCCAGCGTCGACGCCGAGAGCGAGCGGCTGATGACCGAGGCGCTGGACCGGCTCGCCGCCGGCCGCACCACGCTCGTGATCGCGCACCGGCTGTCCACCATCCGCCACGCCGACCGCATCGTCGTGCTCGCCGACGGACGGCTCGCCGAGGCCGGCGCCCACGACGACCTGCTGACCGGCACCGGTGACTACGCCCGGCTGGTCGCCGCCCAGGGGAGCACCCGATGACCGCGACGCTCGACCACCCCACACCGGCCCCGCCCGCACCGGGCCGGAACCCCATCCTGCGGTTGGCCCCGGTGGTGCTCACCCACCGCGCGGTGTTCGCCGTCACGGTCGCCGCGATCGTGTTCCACCAGGCCTGCTCGGTCGGCGCGGTCGTGACCGGTGCGGTGGTCGTCGGGCAGGTCGCGGCCGGGGCCGGGCTCGCGGACATCGGCCTCGGGTTGGTGGTGCTGGCCGCGCTGGTCCTGGGCCGGGCGGCCGGCTACTGGGCCGAGATGTGGATCGCCCACGACCTCGCCTATCGGGTGCTGATCGACATCCGGATGTGGGTCTACGACGGGGTTGAGCGCACCGCCCCCGCCGGCGTGCAGGACCGGCGCAGCGGCGACATCGCCACCGGGGCACTGTCCGACGTGGAGACCCTGGAGTGGTTCTACGCCCACACCGTCGGCAACGTGATCGCCGCGGTCCTGGTCCCGGCCGCCGCGCTGGTCGGGCTCTCGGTGGTCGACCCGAGGTTGGCGCTGATCCTGCTGCCCGCCGTGCTGGTCGTCGGCGCGGCCCCGTTCACCTTGCGCCGGATCGCCGACCGGCAGGGTGAGCGGCTGCGCGCGCGGGTGGCGACGCTGAACTCAGAGGTCGTCGACGCGGTCCAGGGCCTGCGCGAGCTGGTGAGCTTCGGGCGGGCCAGCAGCCACGTCGAGCAGGTCCGCCGCCACAGCCGCGACCTCTACGCCGAGCAGCTGCGCCACGGCCATCGCGCCGGCATCGAGGCCGCCATCGCCGAGGCCGCCATCGCCGCCGGCGTGGTCGCCGTCCTCGCCGTCGGCGCGGCCCTGCTCGCCGACGGTCAGATCTCCTTCGCGCTGTACCCGCCGGCCATCGTGCTCGCCGTCTACGCGTTCGTCCCGCTGACCGAGATCAGCACCCAGCTGCGCAACCTGGGCATCCTGCGCGGTGCCGCCCAGCGGGTGTTCGCCCTGGTCGAGGCACCGGCCAACGTCACCGACCACGGCACCCACGCCCCCGCGGTCACCGGCCCACCCGAGGTGGCCTTCGACGCGGTCACCATGCGCTACCGCCCCGGCGACCCGCCGGCACTGGCCGACGTGAGCTTCGCCGTTCCTGCCGGGCGCACCGTCGCGCTGGTCGGGCACTCCGGTGCCGGCAAGTCGACGTGCGCCAACCTGCTGCTGCGGTTCTGGGACCCCGATACCGGCGCGGTCCGGATCGACGGCCTTGACGTAGGCACCTATCCGGTGGTGGCACTGCGCGACCTGGTCTCGCTCGTGCCGCAGGACGTCTACCTGTTCAACACCACCGTGCGCGACAACATCCGGCTGGGCCGCCCCGACGCCACCGACACCGACGTGAAGACCGCCGCGCAACGCGCCCTGGTCGCCGAGTTCGTCCCCGACCTGCCCGACGGCCTGAACACCGTGATCGGCGAACGCGGCGCCACCCTGTCCGGCGGGCAACGCCAACGCATCGCGATCGCCCGCGCCCTGCTCAAGGACTCACCGGTCCTGGTCATGGACGAGGCCGTGTCCAACCTCGACACCGAGAACGAACAGGCTCTCTACGCCGCGATGGCCGAGGCCCGACGCGGACGCACCACCCTGCTCATCGCCCACCGGCTGTCCACCATCCGCACCGCCGACCACATCGTCGTCCTCGACGCAGGCCACGTCGCCGAGACCGGAACCTACGACCAGCTCATCACCCGCGACGGCACCTTCGCCCGGCTCGTCAACGCCCAACGCGACGGGTTCGTAGAACGGTAGCGGGCTGGAGGTAGGTCTGCGGATCAGGCAAACTCGTAGTGGAGGGTGCCGGTTGCGGGCCGGGGCGAACAGCTCCAGCTTCTCTACCGGCACCCCCGCACCAGATTCACCGTCGCCCAGCGGGCGTAGCCGAAGCCTTCCCAGCCTGTGCGACCCGATACCGACGATAGCTACCACGCTCGCCGGGACGGTCTCGGACTAGGATGACAACTCACTGATCGAGAGGCAGCACCGTCGTGATCGTCACGCTGACCTGCAGGACAGGCACCATGCCGTGAGGAGCTGGCCCATGCATCCCGTGGTCGAAGCCAGACGTGCCGAGATCGAAGCGCTGTGTCGGAAGCTTGGAGTCAGGCGCCTGGACGCGTTCGGCTCGGTGGTGGGCGACGACTTCGACGTCGAACGCAGCGACATCGACGTGCTCGTCGACATCGACCCGACAACACCAGGAGCCTCACTGGCGGGCTACTTCCGGCTCAAGGACGGACTCGAGCACATCCTGGGACGGTCGGTCGACGTCATCGACGTGAACGCCATGGAGAACCCCTACTTCCGCGCAGACGTCCTAGCCACCCGCGAGCTCCTCTATGCCGCGTGACCCACGCACCTTTCTCTGGGACGCTCACCGCGCTGCAGAGCGGATCGCCGACTTCGTCGACGGACGGACCTTCGACGACTACAAGAAAGACGTCCTCCTGCGGTCGGGGGTGGAACGTCAGCTGGAGATTGTCGGGGAGGCGCTGAATCAGCTGTCCAAGCTAGACCCCCCGCTAGCCGAACGCGTTCCCGATCTCCGGCAGATCGTGGGTCTTCGAAATATTCTTCTGCACGGCTACGCCGCCGTGGACGACGCCCGTATCTGGGGCGTCGTCGTCGAGGACCTGTCGCCGTTTCGAGTTGTTCTCGCAAACCTCCTGGGTGAGCTGGAGCGCTGAACTCGACGCGAGTTAGACGAGCGGTGATCATCAATCGGCGATAGGCGCGCCGCTGAGCTTGACCTCCATCACCATCACACAATTGTCGCCGCGCAACGAGAACGCATCGCGATCGCCCGCGCCCTGCTCAAGGACTCACCGATCCTGGTCATGGACGAGGCCGTGTCCAACCTCGACACCGAGAACGAACAGGCTCGCTACGCCGCGATGGCCGAGGCCCGACGCGGACGCGGACGCACCACCCTGCTCATCGCCCACCGCCTGAGGGGCCGTCCGCACCGCCGACCACATCGTCGTCCTCGACGCCGGCCACGTCGCCGAGACCGGAACCTACGACCAGCTCATCACCCGCGACGGCACCTTCGCCCGCCTCGTCAACGCCCAACGCGACGGCCATCTGGAGCGCTGATCGAGCTGACCGTCGCCGTGGCGCAGACCCGAGCGGCTACAACGCGACATCCGTGTCCGGCGGACGTGGCTTCGTACCCGATGTGCGGACGGCAGCCATCCAGGTTTGCTCGTGACGACCGCACGGTCCGCGGGGTTCTCCGCGCTGACCCGAGCGCCTACCAGGTGCCCCGCACGAGCCCCACCCGCCCACCCGCAGGACCCGCAGCATCGGCAGACAGCGCAGCCGTGAATGCGTAGCCTCCATGACCACCTGGATCCTCCCGCTACGGCAGCAGGCTTCCGAAGAACTGCGCCACGACGACCACCTCGTCATATCGCTCCACGGACTTGCGGTGGTGCGGGATGGCTTGGCCGGAGAACAGGACCGACGTGGGGCTGATCTCACAGGGGATGCCCCCCTCGGGATGCCCGTGAGTGGCCATGGCCAGGCTCCGGATCTCCTCCCACGGAGCGTCGGCCAGCTCCGGGTGGCAGTACAGTGGCTCGACCGGTCCGCTGAGCAGTGTCAGGAGCGTGAGCTCGGCGGCGTAGGGGTCGGTGTGCAGCGAGCTGGAGTCCCCGGAGCGGTGATAGTTGTAGTAGGCCCCGGCCGGAGCGACGATCGCTCCGTGCTCTGCCGCGATGAACCGCGACATGACCCCGTTCCAGTGCACGTCGTCCAGCACGGGTCCGGCCTCGGCATAGCAATACCCCCCGAAGCCGCCGTGCACGCTTCCTCGCTCAATGTTGCACGTCGTGGAATGACCCTCGGTGGCAGATGAGCGTTGCTCGAAGGCCTCCCGGTGAAGCGCGCTACGGGTGAACTCGTCGAACGCGGACGGGAGCTGGGTCAGGACCAATCCCAGTCCGGGCGCGCTGTTTCGCCGGTCGGGCTCGAGCGCGGGCCACCCCCAGAGGTCGGCGTCGCCGCAGGGAAAGGTCGCGCCGTAGAGATCGCGGATCTGCCGGCCGGGCGGATACTCGGAGGGCTGCGGCGGTGGGACCAGCATCTTCGGGCTGACGCCAGCGGCGGCCGCCAGAGAGATGCCCTCCGACGCGAACGTCGGCTGCTCGGCGTGTAGTCGCCAGTAACGGTCGATCAGCGGCGGCGCGGGGATGGTTAGGTCTGGATAGGTCAACCGGAGTAGCAGGAAGCGGCGGTACTCCATGCTGACGTTGGTGAGCAGGTAGTAGGGCGCATCGGCATCGACGGTCCGCGCGTACCGGGACTGCGCGGCTGAGATGTCCAGGCAGGCCAGCCGCGTCAGGACCTCGTTGTCGACCGCATGTCGCGCCGGCGCACCGGTGGTGGAGACCTCGCCGGGATCGGTGGCTCCGCCGGTGGAAGCTTTGTCGCCGAGATTGGTCATGTGTGGTCCTTCAACCGGTCGAGCTGATGCATGGTCACTGCGTGGTCTGCGCTCGCCCGCTGAGGCTTCGCTCCGGTCGGCGCGTCATCGAGTTGTGAGGCGAGCAGCCTGGCGTAGGCGCGCCTCGATTGGCGAGTAGTTCGTCGTGGGTTCCGATCTCGACGACGTGGCCGTCGTCGAGGACGACGACGCGGTCGGCAGTGCGGATGGTGGAGAGGCGGTGGGCGATGACGAGGGTGGTGCGCCCTTCCCGGGCGCGCGCCATCGCCGCGCCGACCTCGCGTTCGCTAGCGGCGTCGAGGGTGGAGACTGCTTCGTCCATGATCAGGATCGGGGCTTCTCTCAGGAGCACGCGGGCGATGGCGATGCGCTGGCGTTGGCCGCCGGATATCCGGGCGTCCAGCTGGCCAGCGATCGGCCCGCCCCGTCCGGGGGCGATCGCCATCAAGCGCGAGATCGACGCCCTCACGACATCCTCCTCGTCATCCCGGTCGTGGCCGTCCCTGTCCCAGTCGTCCCTGTCCCGGAGGCCGGCACCGCGCCTTCCGGTGCGAGCCGGTCGAAACTCAGGTGGGTACGGCCGGTCTCGGGGTCGGTCCAGTCCCGCAGGCGCACCCCGAACACACGGGCGACCAGCTCAGGGGTCAGCACCTCGCGCGGCAGCCCGGACCCGACGACCGTGCCGCGTTCCAGCACATAGACACGATCACAGTGAGCGGCCGCGAGTGCGAGGTCGTGCATCGCGGCGATCGTCGTGACGCCGAGGCTGCGGACGAGCGCGAGCAGGTCGAGCTGGAAGCGGATGTCGAGGTGGTTGGTGGGCTCGTCGAGGACGAGCACCCGGCTCCCCTGCGCGATCGCGCGTGCGACGTGAACGCGTTGCTTTTCTCCGCCGGACAGTGTCGCGAAGTCGCGTTCGGCCAGCTCGCTCATCCCGACGCGCTCGAGCGCGTCGAGACAGATGCGCTCGTCCCGGTCGGTGTCGCGGTCGAAGGAGCCCTTGTGCGGGTTGCGGCCCATCGCGACGACGTCGACGACCTCGAAGTCGAAGTCCGCGCTGCTCTCCTGCACGACGACCGCGGTGCGCTGCGCCGACTCGCGTGCCGACAGATCCCAGACGTCGTCGCCGCCCACCCGCACCGCTCCCAGCACCGGCCGTAGCGCGCGGTAGATGGTGCGCAGCAGCGTCGACTTGCCGCTGCCGTTGGGTCCAACGAGCCCGACGAACTCGCCCCGCCCGACGACCAACCTCGCATCCGTGAGGATCGTCGTCGCGTCGAGCGTGACCGTCACACCCTCGATCGCCAGCCTCATCCGAACATCGCCTCCCGACCGCGGTCGTGACGGCGCAGCAACCAGATGAAGAACGGCACCCCGAAGATCGCCGTGACGATAGTCAACGGCAGTTCCGACGGCTCGTCGACGGTGCGGGCGGCGAGGTCGACCAGGACCAGGAACGCCGCGCCGACGAGCGCCGCGACCGGCAGCAGCCGGCGATGATCGGAACCGACGGCCGACCGGCACATGTGCGGGATGATCAGGCCAACGAACGCGATCGCGCCGCTGACGGCGACCATCACACCGACCAGCAGCGACGTCACCACGAGCAGCTGTACGCGAAAGCGGTTGATGTTCACGCCGAGCGACACCGCGGTCTCGTCCCCCGCCAGCAGCGAGTTCAGCGACCGCGCCTGCAACAGCAGGTAGCCGATACCCAGTACCAGTGCGCCTGCGGGCAGCTGCACGTCCGACCATTCCGCGCTGCCGAGACTTCCCAGCAACCAGAACAAGATGCCCACCGTCGACCTCGGATCGCTCTTGATCAGCAGGAAGCTGTAGAGCGCCTGGAACAGGTAGGCCAGGGCGACACCGGCGAGGACGAGACGCAACGGCGTGACCCGGCTCCGGCGTCGCGCGAGCAGGTACACCAGCGCCATCGCCAGCAGTGCGCCGGCGAACGCCCCGGCCGACAACGACAGCCCGCCGACGGCCGACGAGCCGAGTACCAGCACACTGACCGCGCCCAGGGAAGCGCCCGACGAGACACCCAGCAGGTACGGGTCGGCAAGCGGGTTGCGGACCGCTGCTTGCAGCGCGACGCCCACCACCGCAAGCCCCGCGCCCACCACCGCCCCCAGCAGCGCCCGTGGGAGCCGAAACTCCCAGATGATCTGGTCCCCGACGGGGTCCTGCGGCACCGCGACCACACCAGGAACGACGTGATGCAACACGATGCGCCCGGTCTCGGACAACGGAATCGTCACCGGTCCGAGGCTGGTGGCCAGCAGCAGGCTGAACAGGACCGCCGCGCTGAGCCCGGCCAACAGCAACGAAAACGCGCTGCCCGATAATGGGCGTGCACGCCGACGCGCACCCGGCCGCGACCTGCTCGATCGGGTGCGGCCCACACGGGACGGGGCGACGGCCATCTACTGGAACGCGTCGGGGTGCAGTTGGCGAGCGAGACCCTCCAGGTCCAGAGACTGACGTGGACTCAATCCGGTGTACAGGTAATGCGGCACGAAGCGACGTTCCTTGACTGCCGTCAGATTGGGAAATGCCTTGGTCAAGAACTCCGACTGCTTGCTCACGTCAGGGGTCTCGTTACCCTGGAAGGCGGCCAGGTCGGGCATGATCACGAACGCCTCGACGTCCAGCGAAGCGACCTTCTCCAGGGGCACGGAGGTGTAGGTCTCGTCCGGAAGGACGTTCTCGGCGCCGGCGAGCGCGATGCTCCGGGCATCGATGTGCTTGCCACCGACCACTTGGAGCGGGCCCTCGCCGCCCGTGTAGATGAGCACCTTGACCGCAGGCTCGCCGGCGACCTTCTGCTGCACCATCGCGATCTGGTCCTGAATCGTCTTGATCACCTGCTCGGCGCGCTCGCCGACCCCGAAGATCTTACCGAGATCGCGCAGCGCTTGGTAGGTCGTCTCGAACGTGCTCTCCTCACCGCCGATTCCGTCCCCGCAGTCGACGGTATAGACATCGACGCCCGCGGCGTCCAGCTGGTCCAGGGTGGCAAGGCCTGGGACGCCGTCGGTGTAGTCGCCCTTGAAGTAGGCCAGGAGGAAGTCCGGCCGCGCCGCGATCAGCTGTTCGCGTGGCGGCGGAAAGGAGGTCTCCGAGAGAACCGGAACCCGCTTCATGTCCGCTTCCTGCCCGGGAATCAGCGGCGGATCCACCTCGAAGATCGTCCGACCGATCGCACGGTCGGCGAGGCCCAGGCTGACGAACAGCTCGGCGACCGGTTGGTACCCGATGTACGCGCGCTCGGGTGCCCTGTCGAACGTCAGCGTCCGGCCGCAGTTCTCGATCGTCACCGGGTAGCCGGCCTCGCCGGACTGCGGTGGCTCGTCGGTCGAAACGTCGCCTCCACACGCGGCCACCACGGTGCAGGCCACCACGAACAAGCACACGCCGCTTAGCCACACCCGCCAGGCTCGCGGACCGCTTCTCGTCACATCTCCTCCATGGTGGTCCGTTTGCGAGTCCTGCTGTGGCGTTCGGCCGACGAGGTTCCTTCCATCGCGACTGAACTCGTCGTTCAACAACCTCCGTGCTCCACCACATGTATGTACTCCAAACGCACTCTGATAGCAACTACCAATCCCCTGCGGAAAGCTTCGCGTGGCGGCGAGGTGAGACTTGTCACGAGCCGATCACGTCGCAGTTCCGGTGTGCATGAAGACGGACGTAGTAGTTGTGGGAGTAACGACCCGCCCAGGAGGACGGGAAGCTGTCCGCAGGGCAGGATCGGGTGGCCAGTAGCTCGCGAACGCTCACGTTCAGTGTTGGAACGCCGAAGCACCGACGCAACCGGCTCATCACCGGCCTGACCGCCCGCGCCCTTTCAGGGATGACACTCCCGGCGGAGCGGTCGGGCCAACAGATATTGTCGGGGTGAGGTGGCTGGAGAAAGCGAGCAGGGGGCGTCCCGTGGCGGGGTGTTCGAGGACGTCCGCGTGGGCGCTGGCTGGGCTGGTCATCGAGCTTCGAGCGGCGAACGCGGGTTTGCGTGAGGTGATCGCTGCGCAGGCGGCGCGGCTGGAGGCGGGCGCGGTGGAGATGCTTCAGGCGCAGCTGGTGGCGCAGGCCGAGCGGATCGCAGCGCAGGAGACGCAGCTCGCAGGCCAGGCCGCGGAGCTCGCGGAGCGGAAGCGGGAGCTGGGGTAAGGACTCGGCGAACTCCAACAAAGCCGCCGAGCTCGGACTCGCCCTACCGCAAGCCGGTCCGGTCGAGCTCGCGGCGGGCGTCGGGACGTAAACCCGGCAAACAGCGTGGTCAGCCGGGCTCGGCGATGCCGCTGGTCGACGATCCGGACGAGACGATCGTGTGTGATCCGGCGTGCTGCACCGACTGCGGGGCCGACCCCCCCAGCCGCCACCCCTGCTGAATAGTTACGAGCACAGTACGCGAGATTCGTCGGTTGCGGCGGGTGCGGGTCGGTGCGCCAGATCCGTCGTTGACGCCGGTGTCGGGGATGGCGGCAGTGATATGGCTCGACTCGACGAACTCGCCCTACGTCTGGCGGGGAGCTGCGCCGGCAGCACCGGCGGCCGCCAGCGTGACCGGCACTGTCGCCACCCCGTCAGCCCCGCGGACAGCGCCGCCAGTGGCTGCGCCTGGACCGACACCGGCCCTGGGCCCACCAACCCGCCGACGCGTTCGCCCGCCTCCACGCCCTGCCCGCCCCCCGCCAGCTGAACCAGTCACCCGACCCAACGAGCACCCGGAGCCATCGGCAGAACAGCAGGCCGGACGCTCAGCCACGATCAACGCCATTCACACCCAACCAGAAGATCAAACCGTCCTCGCTCAAGATTATCCACGTTGGCTGTGAATGACCAGGGTTTAGCTGCTTCAGTTGTCATGCAGGTTGAGGAAGGTGCCGACAATGCGCATGGTGAGGTCACGTTCCTCGATATTCGGGAAGTGACTCGAGTTTGGCAGCACAGCCCACCGCGCGTCCGGGATGTGCTCATGGAATAGTAATGCTGCGGCGACCGGCTCATAGCTCCCATTGAGACATAGGGTCGGTACCTGAATCTGCTTGAGACAGTCGAGCATGTTCCAGTCGCGAAGGCGGCCGGTAAGAGTCACAGCGTCGGCGCCAGTCAGGACGGTTATGATTGCCATACCTTCTTGCATGTTAGTCAATGAGCGCATGAGGTCGTCCGGCCAGGGCTGCGTTCGGCACAAATGGCGTTCGTAGAACACCTGCGCGGCCTGCAAGTACTCCGGTGAATCAGTTGTGCCAGCAGCCTCGTGCTGGCGCAACGTCAACTGCACGTCCTCCGGGAGCCGAGTTCGCGCCTGCTCGCGACCAGCCATGACCTCATGCGGTGCACCACTGTCGGCGAGTACCAGCGAAGACAACCCAGCAGGGCGGGTTGCGGCGTGTTCGGCGGCAAGGAAGCTACCCCAGGAATGCCCAAGCAGATGGTAGTTGTCGGCAATACCGAGCGTCGCTAGGAGGTTGGTGAGTTCTTCCAGAAAGAGCGCGATGGTCCAAAAGTCTGCACCGGCTTTCGGTAGCTTTGTTGAGCGTCCGCAGCCGAGTTGGTCGTAGTGAACGACCGCTCGTCCCTCAGCGGCCAGGTCAGCCTAGGAGACAAGGGCGTCGTGACCAGCCGCAGGTCCGCCGTGTACCACGACGAGCGGCGCTTGGTGCACGCCGAGATCTCCCACCACCCGGTACCAGGTCCGGTAGCTGCGGAACGCCGCGTACCCTTCCACGACGGTTGTACTAGCGCTGTTGATGTCGGTCTCCCTCGCTGATGTACCGTGAGTCATTACGTGCTCCACCATCAGTGTGCCTCTACGGCACGAACCTGGGATGGGAACCGCAGATCCGTGGGGGTAAACATTCAGCCTCGGGTTGATGGCATGGCATGGCTTGGTGACCGGTCGGCTGGTGGCCTCCGGTGGTGTTCGGGTGGTGTTGATCGCTCAGGTGGGTGCGGGGAGGTCGGGCATCCAGGGTCGGCCGATGAGTGCGTC
>JBBSQN010000032.1:0-39929 GCA_038257875.1 Mycobacteriales bacterium | reverse complement strand
CGAGACCACCACTGACCATGACACAACCACAAGATCACCCCCCAGGGATCGGTGTCAAACCCCCAGGTCACACCACCTGCCACAGGACAAGGCCAGACACGAGCAGGCACGCCCGGGCTACGGGATCACCGAATACTTACGGTCGTGCAGGCGTACGGGATGCTGCATCTCTCGGCGGTGTTCGCTGCGGCGGCGCAGAGCGATCGGGATACCGCGGCTACGCATCTCGACGAGGCTGCTGCGGTCGCTGGGCGTATGGACTCCGAGGTAGGCACCTTCGCTCAGTTGTGGTTTGGGACGGTCAATGTCGGGATCTGGCGTACGTCGGTGGCCACCGAGGCCGGTGAAGGCGGGAAGATCACCGAGATCGCTGGCGGCGTGCACGCGGAGGTAATTCCGAGTCCGAGCCGGCAGGCGGAGTTCTACGCTGACTTCGGTCGGTCGATGCTGCGGGAGAAAGCCACCCGCGAGCACGGCCTGGCCACGCTGTTGCGTGCTGAGAAGCTCGCTCCACAGCGCGTCCACAACGATGTGTTCGTCCGCGAAGCCGTCGCCGACCAGCTTCGCTCGGCGCGCCGGGACGCTGGTGGGCGGGAGCTGCGTGGTCTGGCCTACCGGATGGGCATTGCCGGGTGAATCGCAGGTCTGCTCTCCGAATGTGAAGACCGGGGCGGCTTCGGCGCCATGATGCGGCGGATCTAGTCCACGTCGGTGCTGCCCGCGAGGACTTCGAGCTTGAGCGCGGTCGCGATGGCGTCGCAGTAGTCGACGGTCGTGATGAACCATTCCTTGCCGACCGCGGTGCCGACGCTCCGCTGGTGTTCGGCGGCGTCAAGCAGCATATGGAACACCTCCTCGGTGGCCTTGGGGTTGTCGGTCTTGTAGACACGCAGCAGGAGCGGGTCCTCAGGCATACCGGTTTGACGGGCCTGGTTGAGTAGGCGATTCCATGCTTGGTTCGTCGTGCAACCGACCTTTAGCAGCCGACGCTCGCTGTCCGGGACGTAGGAGTGCCGCCAGTAATGCGGGTAGGTATAGACGTAGACGCCAGCGGCCTGCTTGAGCGCGTCCGCCAGCACAGCGGAGTCGGACTCCAGCTGCTCGGTCTCTTCCGCGACAGCCTGCGTACTCGTCGCTTTAGCCTCCAAGGTGGCCAGAACGTCGGCGAGGCGGGATCTGACTGCTTCATCCTTCTCGTTCTTGTGCATCCTTCGGACCGTGCTCGCGCCTTGCCTCGCAACCGATGCCGATGTCGGCTCGGTCCCGTCCATGATCGCAAAGACGATGACACGCCGGTTTCCGACAACGCCGGGGTTCGCGCAGCGAGTCAGCGAAAGTAGCTCCGTAGGCCCGGCGCCTGGCAACTCGACCATCGCGCGGTAGACGGCGCCGAGCTGGCCCGGACCGTGCAAGAGGAGCTGGTGCAGCTTCTCACGGAGGCCAGAGTCCAGGTCCGCGCCGAGATGGCTCGGCACGGGCGGATCCGGCTCGGCCTCGGTGCCATGTTCCGTGGGGAGGACGACGCCTGGCGGCTCGATCGCGCCTTCGGCAACCGGTCCTGGTGTTCTCGCCTCGCTCATACGGAGCACACTAGGCGTGCTGGTGCTTGGTGTCAGACAGTGAGTAGATGTTCAACCCCAGCGAGAAGAACATCTACCCGGGGCAACGAGAGGCAACCGAGTTCGAGACCGCTGACCTTGTCGGTTGGGTTGGCTATGATGGCGGCTATGTCCACCGCCCCGACTGAGACCGAGGACTCGGCGCTGCCGCCGCTGCCGTTGGTGGGCGCCTCGCCCTGGGAGATCCGGGCGGCGCTGCATCCGGAGTACCGCGACGCGTTCGATCGGGACTACCAGGCCGCGCTCGTCGAGGCGAGCCGGTCGCTGGACCTGGCCGGCATGCACGACACGGTGGAGCACTGGCGGCGCCGCTCGTGGATCACCCGAGATCGCCAAGAACACCGCCGGGTCATCCGCAGGGCAGTCGAGCTGCTCACCGGGCACGAGCCACCCGCGGACGAGCCAGTGCTGGTCACCGAAGCCAGGCTGTAGCGCCGCGGGTGTTCACCGTCGAGACCGACGGCCCGGCACAGCAGCAGATCGACGCGCTGCCCGCGCAGGGCCTGGCCGCCTACGCCGAGCTGCGGGTGGTGCTGGAGACCGCGCCGTGGAGCGGCCAGCCCTACCACCGCGACAACCCCCACGGTGCGCTGCGGACTCACACGTTCGGTACCCACGGCCAGATCGTCTACCTCATCCTGGACGATCAAAGACGCGTCGATGTCCTGATGGTGCAGTGGGTCGGCTGAACGGCACGCCGACTGCTCAGCGGGTAGCGCACGCACATGCAGGGCGAGTCCTCGTCCTCAACGGGGCGTCGACGACGGCCCGGGAGACCACCCTGGGGCTGACATCTCGTTGCCGCGCGCCCGATCCACGACCGTCGCCGGCCACCGGGATCGACCCTTTGCCCGACCTGCAGGCGGTAGCATCGCCATCATGAGCGGGGAAGTCGATCATTCCCGGATGCGGGCATCTTCAGCCGACCGGTCCGTGGTGGCCGAGCGGCTGCAGCTGGCCGTCGACGAGGGCAGGCTCGATCTCGCCGAGTACGACGAGCGGCTCCGGGCGGTCTACGCGGCGACGACCTACGGTGAACTGGACCGGGTGACCGCCGATCTGCCGGCGGTGCCCGCCGCCCGGCTGCCGTCCGCGCAGGAGCAGCGGGCTGCCGCAGACCAGCGGGAGTGGTGGAACGAGTGGCGGACCTGGCTCGGCGGCGCCGTCGTCATGCTGGCCATCTGGGGAGTGACGTCGCTCGTCTCCGGGGAGCTGCAACGTTTCTGGCCCGCGATCCCGCTGGGCATCTGGGCGGCGGTACTCCTCGCCCACGCCCTGTTCGAGGACGACGACGCACCACGAGGGGCCCGGACGCCTGAGCGGTAGCGACCCGCCGCGAGCGGAGTCGGCTCGTCGGCCGAGCCTGCGACAGCGTTCGTTCAGAGCCCGGCCGCGACGACGTTGACGATCTTCCCCGGAACGGCCACCACCCGGCTGATGGACCGGCCGCGGAGATACTCCACCAACTCCGGCGCCTCCATGGCGGCTGTCCGAAGCAGGCCCTCGTCCGCATCTGCCGGAACAGTGACCCGGAACCGCACCTTGCCGTCCACCTGGACCGGCAGCGACACCTCGTCGCGGTGGAGATAGCGATCCTCGGCAACAGGCCAGAGCTGCGTCCACACCCGATCGCCGGTCAGGTCGTGGTAGACCTCGGCGGCTGTGTGCGGTGCGAACGGGAAGAGCAGCGAGGCGGCCATCGACAGTGCGAACCGGCGGGCCGCGGCCGAGGCGGCGCCCTCGTGATGGATTCGCGACACCTCCTTCACGAGCTCCATCACCGCCGCGATGGCTGTGTTGAAGGCGAACTGGCCGTCGATGTCATTCGTGACTTTAGCGATGGCCCAGTGCGTCTTGCGGACCAGAACGAGGTCGTCGCCTTCCGCGCGCAGCTCAGATGTCGTGTCGTCGGCAACCTCCTGGGCCAGGCGCCACAGCCGGGCCAGGAAGCGGTACACACCTTCCAGCCCCTCGTCCGTCCAGTCTCCCCCCACGACGGGTGGAGCCATGAACAACACGTAGCAGCGGGCCGTGTCGGCGCCGTACCTCTCGACGATCTCTGTCGGCGAGACCGAGTTACCCTTCGACTTCGACATCTTCGCCCCGTCACGGGTGATCATGCCTTGGGTGAAGAGGCGAGCGAAGGGCTCCTGGAAGCCGACGAGTCCCAGGTCGGCAAAGACCTTGCAGAAGAAACGCGCGTAGAGCAGGTGCAAGATCGCGTGTTCGACACCGCCGATGTACTGGTCGACCGGCATCCACCGATCGACGACCGCGCGATCCCAGGGGAGCGAGTCGTTGTGCGGATCGCAGTAGCGCAGGAAATACCACGAGGAGTCCACGAAGGTGTCCATCGTGTCTGTTTCCCGACGAGCCGGACTGTCGCAGCTCGGGCAGGTGGTTCGCACCCAATCCTCGGCGGCCGCGAGCGGCGACTTGCCCTGAGGAGTGTAGTCCTCGATCACGGGCAGCACGATGGGCAGTTGGTCCTCGGGCACCGGAACCATGCCACAGCCGTCGCAGTAGACGATCGGGATCGGGCAGCCCCAGTAGCGCTGACGCGACAGCAGCCAGTCCCGAAGCCGGTAGGTGACCTCCGAGCGGCCGCAGCCGCGCTCGGTCAACCAGTCGATCATTGCACGCTTGGCTTCACCGATCGACAGGCCGTCCAGGAACCCGGAGTTCACCGCGGGGCCCTCGCCCGTGTACGCCTTGGCGTCGAAGTCCGCGGGTGGCTGCACGGTGCGCACGATCGGCAGTCCGAACGCCGTCGCGAAGTCCCAGTCCCGCTGGTCCTGAGCGGGAACTCCCATCACTGCGCCGGTGCCGTACTCGACGAGGACGTAGTCGGCGACGAACATGGGGATCTGCTCGCCGGTCACCGGGTTGGTCACCGACCGGCCCAGTGGAACGCCCGTCTTCGGCCTGCTCGCGGAACCCCGTTCCGTCTGGTCCCCGGTCAGCGCGGCCGTGACGTACTCCCGGACGCGATCCTCATAAGCGGTGCCCGCTGCGAGCTTCGCAACATCTGGATGCTCGGGCGCGAGGACGAAGAACGTGGCCCCGAACAGCGTGTCCGGCCGGGTCGTGAACACCTCGTAGTCGGTGCCGACCTCGTCACAGCGAAAACGGATAACGGCACCCTCGGACCGGCCGATCCAGTTGCGCTGCATGGTCTTGACCTTCTCCGGCCACTCCAGCGGACCGAGGTCCTCCAGCAAACGCTGCGCGTAGTCGGTGATGCGGTAGAACCACTGCTCCAGCTGCCGGATCTCGACCAGCGCCCCGCATCGCTCGCACCGGCCGTCCACGACCTGCTCGTTCGCCAAGACTGTCGCGTCCTGGGGACACCAGTTGACCGCCGCGTCCCGCCGGTACGCGAGGCCCTTGCCGAACATCTGCAGGAAGATCCACTGTGTCCAACGGGAGTACTCGGGCTGATGGGTCGCCAGCTCCCGCGACCAGTCGATCGAGATACCCCACTCGCTGAACTGGCGTCGGAACGACGCGATCGACTCGTCGGTCGATACGCGCGGACTCTTGCCGGTGCGGATCGCGTGCCCCTCGGCCGGCAGCCCGAACGCGTCGTAGCCCATCGGGTGCAGCACGGTGTACCCGCGTCGACGGAAGAAGTGCGCGACCGCGTCGCCGACCGCGTAGTTCTTCAGGTGCCCGACGTGGGGCTCACCGCTGGTGTACGGAAGCATCTCCAACACGTAGGCCAGGGGTGCCGAGCTGGTGTCGTTGGTCACGTGCCAGGTCTGCTCGTCGTTCCAGACCTGCTGCCACCGGCGCTCGATCGCGCGCGGATCGAAGGCTTCCATGTACGACATCCCTAGTCGAAGACCTACTCGAAAGCAGCGGTGACCATCGACCGACGTTCCTCGCGGCGCTGGGGCTCACGGGCAGGCCGCGGACAGCCGCGTTCGGCCACTCTACCGATCCAGCGAACACGACTTCCGGATGGCTGCGCGCACGCCCAACACCTCGATCAGCGGGTTGGCCTACCCTGGACGCGTGCCGCTGCCGTTGCGCCTGATCGCCGGCTCGTTGCTGGTGCTGGTCGGCGTCGCGCTGCTCGCCGTCGCCGTGCTCGGGGCGCGCTCGCGGCTGCGCCGCAACCGCTGGGTCGGGGTCCGGACCCCCACGACACTGCGCTCGGACGCCGCGTTCACCGTGGCGAACCGGGTGGCCGCCGTTCCGGTGGGTGCGGCAGGCGCGGTCGCGGCCGTGGGCGGGACCGCGTTGCTCGCCGGAGCGACCGGTGCCCTCGCCTGGGTGATGTTCACCGTGACGGTCGCCGGGCTGGTCATGCTCGCCGGGGCAGGCGGTGTCGTAGGGGACCGGATAGCGGCCGCCGTGGCTGCCCAACCGCCCGCGGCGCCGTCCTGCTCCGGGGTGTGCGCGGGGTGCGACCTGGTAGCCGGGTGCCACGAGGTCTCCGAGCGCGCCTGATCTCGTTCGTCGGACCCGGCCCTCAGTTCTGCCGGACATCGGCGGGACAGGTGGCCAGCAGCGCCAGCGGCATGCCCTGGCGGCGCAGAACGTGCACCCACAGGCCGGTGTCCTGGCAGGTCAGCACGTCGTCAGGCAGCGCGGGCACCACGATCCAGTCGCCGCGCCGGACCTCCGCGGCGAGCTGTCCCGCGTCCCAGCCGGCGTAGCCAGCGAACACCCGAAGCCCACGGAGCCGGGACGCGATCTCGGTCGGGTCGCCGTCGAGGTTGACCAGGGCCACCGGGCCGCGCACCGTCACCAGACCCGCCACCGTGGCCGGGTCGTATCCGGTGCGCACGGCGGCAAGGCACAGCGCCGTCTCGCTCTGCACCGGACCGCCGACGAACACCGCCGAGGGCTGCGCGGACAGTGGCGCCCACGACGGTAGGACGTCGCGCACCGTCACCTCGCTGGGCCGGTTCAGAATCACCCCGAGACTGCCGTGGCCGCGATGCTCGATGACGTAGACAACGGTGCGGCTGAAGTGGGGGTCCAGGAGTCCCGGTGCGGCCACGAGCAGGCTGCCCGGCGCCACGGCAGAACCGGGATCGGCGCCAGAACCGGAACGGACATCCACCACATGACCATCGTCGCACCCGCTGGGCCGCGTAGCCTCCCCCCGTGCCGACACCGCGAGCGCCGTCGCCGCCCGTGCCGCCCACCACGGCGCCGGACGTGCGGCTCGGCTTCACCCGGCTGGTACGCACCCCCGGCTACCGGCGGCTGCTCGCCGTGCGGTTCGCCACCCAGTGGGCCGACGGAATGTTCCAGGCCGCGCTCGGCGGCGCCATGCTGTTCAACCCGGAGCGGCAGGCGGACCCTCTCGCCGTAGCGGCCGGGCTCGCCGTGCTGCTACTGCCGTACTCGGTGATCGGCCCGTTTGCCGGCGCGCTGCTGGACCGCTGGGACCGCCGCCGGGTCCTGATGAGCGCCAACGTGCTACGAGCCGCACTGGTCGTGCTCGTCGCCGCCACGGTCTTCGCGGGGGTGACGGGACTGCCGCTGTACCTCGGTGCGCTCGCGGTGGCCGGGGTCAGCCGCTTCGTGTTGTCCGGGATGTCGGTTGCGCTGCCGCACGTCGTGCCGCGCCGCCATCTCGTCGAGGCCAACACGCTCGCCGTCACCGCCGGCGCGGCCGTGGCGGCCCTCGGCGGGGCCAGTGCCATCGGGCTGCGCGAGATCCTCGGCCCGGACGACACCGGGTCGGCCGGCACCACCCTGGCGGCCGTCGCGGGGTCGGTGGTGGCCGCGGCCCTGGCCGCCAGGTTCGGCCGCGGCGCCCTCGGCCCGGACCCGACCCGGGAGCGCACCACCGTCACCGTCCTGCGGGGGTTCGCCGACGGCGCGCGCGCGACCATCGCCACCCCGTCGGTTGCCGCGTCGTTCCTGGCGCTCGCGGCCCACCGCCTTTCGTTCGGCATCACGACACTGCTGACGCTGCTGCTGTTCCGGTACGCGTTCACCGACACCGGCCCCTTCCGGGCCGGGCTCGCCGGTGTCGGCGAGGCGGTCGTGCTGGCTGCGGCCGGGTTGGGGACAGCAGCGCTGCTCGCGCCCTGGATGATCCACCGCTGGGGTCGCCCCCGCACCGTCGCGGTGGCGCTGCTCGTGGCCGCGCTCACCCAGCTCGCGCTGGCCGCGCTGCTGAGCCTGCCCGCGGTGCTGGTGGCCGCGTTCCTGCTCGGCGCGACCGGCCAGCTCGTCAAGCTCTGCACCGACGCCGCCGTGCAGGGCGAGGCCGGCGATGAGGTACTCGGCCGCGTGTTCGCGCTCTACGACATCATCTTCAACGTCGGCTACGTGCTGGCGGTGGCCACCGCCGCGCTGCTCAGCCCGCCCGACGGCCGGGCTCCCTGGCTGCTGGGCGCCGCGGCCGCAGTCTACCTGGCAGGCCTGCTGGCACACGACGCCCAGCTCCGCCGCCGACCACGCACCGCGGCCTGATCCGAGACCTCAGCTGCCGGGAACGTCGTTGTCCCGCGCCCAGCGCCGCAGCTCCGCCTCGGCTTCCTCGGGGGTGTGCGGACCGTGTTCCATGCGCAGTGCCAGCAGGTGTCGGTAGGCCTTGCCGACCAGCGGGCCCGGCGGGATCCCGAGTATCCGCATGATCGCGTTGCCGTCCAGGTCGGGTCGGACGGCGTCGAGCTCCTCCTGTTTACGCAGCTGCGCGATCCGCTCCTCGAGCGAGTCGTAGCTGCGCTGCAACGCGGCGGCGCGGCGGCGGTTACGAGTGGTGCAGTCCGACCGCACGAGCGTATGCAGCCGGTCCAGCAGCGGGCCGGCGTCGGTGACGTAGCGGCGCACCGCGGAGTCGGTCCACTCCCCGCAGCCGTACCCGTGGAACCGCAGGTGCAGGAACACCAGCTGCGCCACCTCGTCGATCACCGAGTTCGGGTAGCGCAGCTCGCGCAGCCGCCGCCGCGTCATCTTGGCCCCCACCACCTCGTGGTGATGAAAGCTGACGCGACCGTCGGGCTCCCGGCTGCGGGTGTCGGGCTTGCCGATGTCGTGCAGCAGTGCGGCGAGGCGCAGCACGAGGTCGGGCCCGCCGGTCTCGCGGTCGATCGCCTGCTCCAGGACGACCAGCGAGTGCGTGTAGACGTCCTTGTGCTGCATGTGCTCGTCGATGGCCAACCGCATCGCCGGCACCTCGGGCAGCACCTGCTCGGCGAGCGTGGTGTCCACCATCAGTTCGATCGCCCGCCGCGGGTGGGTGCCACAGATCAGCTTGGACAGCTCCACCTGCACGCGCTCACGGGTGACGCGCGCCAGCTCCGCCGCCATCGCGGTCATGGCGACGACGACGCGCGGCGGGGGGGCCAGCCCCAGCACCGAGACGAACCTCGCCGCCCGCAGCATCCGCAGCGGATCGTCGGCGAAGGACTGCTCTGGCGTCGCCGGGGTGTCCAGCACGCCGGTGGCCAGCGCGGCGAGCCCGCCGTGCGGGTCGACGAAGCGCCGCTCGCCACCGAGCTCCACGGCCATCGCGTTGACCGTGAAGTCGCGGCGGCGCAGGTCACCCTCGATCGTGTCGCCGAACTCCACGACCGGGTTGCGGGTGACACCGTCGTAGGCGTCGGCACGGAACGTGGTGATCTCGACGGTGGTGTCGTGGCGGCGCGCGCCGAGCGTGCCGAACGCGATGCCGGTGTCCCAGACCGCGTCGGCCCAGCCCTCCAGCAACGCCGCCACGGCACCGGGTCGCGCGTCGGTGGTGAAGTCGAGGTCGCTGACCGCACGCCCGAGCAGCGCGTCGCGGACGCTGCCGCCCACGAGGTAGAGCCGATGCCCGGCCGCGCCGAAGCGGGCGGCCAGCTCCTCGGCGACCGGAGGGATCTGCACCATCTCCACGACCGCATTCTCCTGAGCGCGCACGAGATCAGCATGCACGTGGGTGGGGGAACCGGCACCGGCACTCGCTGCGGACACCAGGGCAGTTGCAGACACGGCGGGCGAGTGTAGGCGTCCCGGACGATCAGGACGCCGAGGAGGGGCGCGCCCGGGCGCGGACCCGACGGTCGGGTGGTCATCGTCGTTACCATCGCCACATGTCCACCTCCCGCGGTCGCTCCCGGGGGCGCCGCGCGGGCCAGCGTCCGGAACGCCGGCAACGGCTGCGCACCGTCGACGAGACCTCGGCCGGCGGGCTCGTCGTGGACCGCGGCACGGGTACCGCCGCGGTGATCGGGCGCCTGGACCGGCGCGGGCGCCTGTTGTGGTCACTGCCCAAGGGCCACATCGAGGCCGGTGAGACGGCCGAGCAGGCGGCGGTGCGGGAGGTCGAGGAGGAGACCGGCATCATCGGTCGCGTGGTCGCACCCCTGGGCACCATCGACTTCTGGTTCGTCGCCGAGGACCGCCGCGTGCACAAGACCGTGCACCATTTCCTGCTCCGCGCCCTCGGCGGCGAGCTGTCCGACTCCGACATCGAGGTCTCCGAGGTGGCGTGGGTGCCACTGGGTGAGCTGGAGTCGCTGCTGGCCTACGCCGACGAGCGCAGGCTGATCCGGCGAGCCACCGAGCTGTTGGAGGAGACGGCGTGAAGCCGATCGCGGCCCGGGCCGCGATCGGCGTCGCCGTGTTCACCCTGCTGGCGGTGCCGGGGCTGCTTCTCGCCGGACCGCTCACGGGCACCGCACTCGGGTCGCAGCCCGCGCCCGAGCGCGACGGTGGCGATCCGCTGCGGCTGGTGCTGGCGCAGGTCGGCCCCCGGGTCGTCACGGCAACCGGGCCGGACACCCTCACCCTCACCGGGACGCTGACCAACACCGGCGCCGAACCCATCGACGACCTCGTCATCCGCGTGCAGCGCGGCGACCCGCTGCGCACCGAGGGCAGGCTGCGCGACGCGCTGGAGGGCCATGCGGGCACCGATGCGGTCACCCCACAGTTCGTGTCGTTACCCGGCGAGCTCGCGCCGGGCGGGCAGGTCCCGATCCGGCTTGCCGTGCCGCTGCGTGGGGCGCCGGAGGCGAGCCTCGCACTCGCCGACACCGGGGTGTACGAGCTGCTCGTCAACGTCAACGGGGTGCCGCGGGACGGCACGACGGCGCGGCTGGCGACGGTGCGGATGCTGCTGCCCGTGCTGTCGCTGCCACCGGGGCCCGCCGAGTCCGACGCCGCCGTGCCCGGCGAGCCGGCGCCGGAGACGTCACCGTTCGCGCTGCTCTACCCGATTGCCGACACCCCACGACGGCTCTCGACCATGCCCCACGAGCCGACCATGCTCACCGACGACGACCTCGCCGCGTCCCTCGCCCCGGACGGCAGGCTCGGCGGGTTGATCGCGGCGCTGGCCGAGGTCGCGCCCGCGGGCTCGCCGGTGCGCGAGGCCACCTGTCTCGCGGTCGATCCCGACCTGGTGGAGACGGTCGCGGCGATGAGCTCGGGCTACCAGGTCCGCGGCCCCGACGGGGTCCCGGTGCCCGGCACCGGCGCCGAGGTGGCGGGCCGGTGGCTGGACGACCTGCGCGCGGTGGCCCGGGGCGGGTGCGTGATCGCGCTGCCCTACGCCGACGCCGACCTCGTCGCCCTCACCCGCGGTGGGCTCGGCGAGCTCGCGACCACGGCGGTCACCGACGGCAGGCAGGCGTTGGCCGCCGCCCTGGCGACCCCGATCGCGCCCGGCGTGACCTGGCCCGCCGACGGCGTGGTCGACGAGCCGACCCTGGAGCGGATCGCGCAGGCCGACGGGCGCTCGCTGGTGCTGTCCACCGACGGCCTCAAGCAAGGCCGCATCCAGCGCAGCACCGGGGTGGCGCCGATCGCGGCCCGGCAGCAGGGGCAGTTCGCGGTGCTGACCGACCCGTTGCTGACCTTCGCCACCGCCACCCCGGCAGGCACCGCCACCCCGGCAGGCACTGCCACCCCGCTGTCCACCCAGGACGCCATCGGCGCGCTCGTGTTCCGCACCCAGGACGGGCCCGGCGCGGCGGCCCGCACCGGGGGGCCGCTCGTGCTCGCCCCGCCGCACCAGTGGGCCGTCGATCCCACCGGTGCCCGCGCCCTGCTCGACGCCGTCGGGCAGCTGCTCGACGCGGGCAGGCTCACGCCGCGCGCCCTCGACGCGGTGCGGGCGGCCGGCCCGGCGCCGGAAGCGGACGCCCAGTCCCTGGTGTACCCGCTCGACGTAGGAGGGCGGGAGATCCCCGGCGCGGTCGTCGACACCGTCCGGGCCACCTCCGGGGACATCACCGACCTGCGCTCCGCCGCGTTCGAGGACTCCGGGGTCGGCATCAACCCCGACGAGGCCTTCGCGCCGCTGCGTCGAGGCCTCGTGCGGCCGGTATCGGCGGCCTGGCGCGGCGCGCCGGACGCGGCGGCCGGCGCGGCCGGCGCGGGCCGGGCCCGGATCGCCGACCTGCGGGACATGGTCCGAGTGCTGGAGCCACCGAGCCCGTACTCGCTCGGGACGTCCGATGCACCGATCCTGATCACCGTGGCGAACGGCCTCCCGTTCACCGTCACGGTCCGCGTCGAGATCGCGCCGTCGTCGGGCCTGCGGGTGGCGCCCATTGCGATGCAGGATGTGCCGCCGCTGGGCCGCCGGCAGGTGCGGGTGAGCGCGGAGGTCGTGCGCTCGGGCCAGTTCACCGTGCAGGCCGCGGTACGAACCCCGGACGGCGAGCTGCTCGGACCACCGAGCCGGCTGCGAGTGCGGTCCACCGCCTACGGCACCATCACGGTGTGGCTGACGGGAAGCGCGGGGGTTCTGCTCGTAGTACTGGCGGTCCGCCGGGTGCTGCGCCGGATCCGCGGCGGACCGGGCCGGCACACGTGGACGCGCCGCCCCGGGACGGGACCGAGCCCGGCGTCCCCTCGCCCGGACTCCCCCGACCGACCGCCGAGCCCCGGCCGAGCCCCGCCCGCGACGACCGACGGCGACCCGATCCCCGACCCGCTCGCGGTCACCGACCGGCTCCCGGCGGTGCACCCCCGTCCCGGGGACCCACCCCGCCCCCCGAAACCGCAGCCCCCCCGCGTCCCCAGCCCGTGACGGCACCCGCCGACGCCGCAACCGAGCAGCTCCCGGCCGTCGCCGCGCTGGAACCGTCACTCGGGCGCTCGAGCAGCCTGATGGCGGTGGCCAGCCTGGTCAGCCGGACCACCGGCTTCCTGCGCCAGGTGGCCCTGTTCACGGTGCTGGGCGACAGCATTCTCAACGACTCTTACACCGTCTCCAACACATTGCCGAACATCGTCTACGAGCTGCTGATCGGCGGCGTGCTGACCAGCGTGATGGTCCCACTGCTGGTGCGCTCCCAGACCACCGACGCCGACGGCGGGGAGGCCTACACGCGGCGGCTGCTCACCCTCACCGGGGTGGCACTGCTGCTGGCCACGGCGGTGGCGATGCTCGCGGCGCCGCTGCTCATCCGGCTGTACCTGGGTAGCCAGACCACGAACACGGCCGACCCGCAGCTGGCCACGATGCTCGCGTACCTGCTGTTGCCGCAGATCTTCTTCTACGGCACGGGAGCGCTGCTCGGCGCGATCCTCAACAGCCGCGGCGCGTTCGGCGCGTTCGCCTGGGCGCCGGTGCTGAACAACGTCGTCGTTCTCGCGGTGCTCGGGGCCTACCTGCTGGTTCCCGACCGCGCGCAGCTGCTCGTGCTGGGCCTGGGCACCACCCTCGGGATCGTCGTCCAGGCAGCTGTGCTCGTTCCCGCGATGCGCCGCGTCGGCTTCCGGTATCGGCCCATGTGGGGCTGGGACCCCCGACTGACCCGGGCGGGTGGGCTGGTGCTGTGGGTCGTCGCGTACGTGCTGATCGGCCAGGCCGGCTACGTCGTCACCACCCGGGTGGCGTCGGCGTCGGCCGAGGGTGCCGTCACGATCTACACGAACGCCTGGCTGCTGCTGCAAGTGCCCTATGGCGTGCTCGGGGTCTCGCTGCTGACGGCGCTGATGCCGCGGCTGAGCCGCGCCGCCGCGCAGGGTCGTACGGCCGAGGTCGTCTCCGATCTGGCGCTGGGCGCCAGACTCGCCGCAGTGTTCCTGATACCGGTGTCGGTGCTGCTTACGGTATTCGGCACCCCGGTCGGGATCGCGTTGTTCGGACTCCGTTCAGCCAATCTCGACGGCGCTGCCCAGCTGGGTACCGCGCTCGCCGTGTCCGCGTTCGGGTTGCTTCCCTTCGCGATCATGATGCTGCAGCTGCGGGTGTTCTACGCCTTCACCGACAGCCGCACCCCGACGCTGATCCAGCTGTTCACGGTCGGGGTGAAGGTGCCGCTGCTGCTCGCCTGTCCTGCGCTGTTGCCAGCCGAGGACGTCGTGCTGGGGCTCGCCGCGGCCAACGGCGCGTCGTTCGTCGCCGGTTGCGTCCTCGGCCAGTTGCTGCTGCGCCGCAGGCTCGGTCCGTTGCCCACCGGAGGGGTGTTCGCCACCGCCGGACGGACGCTGGTGGCAGCCGGCACCACAGGTATGGCAACCTACGGGCTGGTGGCCCTGCTCGACGCCGGACCGCTGGCCGGCCTCTCCCCACTGCAGCAGGCCTGGACGGTGCTGGCGGTCGTGCTGGTCGTCACCGTACCGGCTACCGTGCTTGCCATGAAGCTGCTGCGGGTGCCCGAACTCGACCCCGTGCTGCGGCGACTCGAACGGCTTGTCAACCGGCGGAAACCTCAGCGAGGGTCCGGCAGCTGACGTAGGCTGGCACCGGGCGGGGAGTCATTCACCGATGTCACGGGGGAGGTCGAAAACAGTGAGTGAGTTGGCGAGCCCACCATCGGGTGCGGCGCCGCCACGGCAGGCGGGCACGCTGGCCTCCGATCGAGCTGTCACGCCGCCCGGTACCGATCAGCTACGGCCCGAGAGCGACTCGGCTGAGCGGGAGGTCGCACCATCCCGCTCCGCAGACACGCCCACCGCGCCCACACCCACGCTCCCCGCACCATCGCCCCCCGCACCCGCGGTCCCATCTGGGGCAGGCACCCTTCTCGGCGGTCGCTACCGGCTGCACACACGCATCGGGGCCGACCCGGCGGCGGGCGCGGAGTTCTGGCGCGCCGAGGACACCGTCCTGCGGCGCGACGTGGCCGTCACCGTGCTCCGCAAGCCCGCCACCGACACCCGAGCGCCCGAGGACACCGACACGCACCCCGGCACGACACAGGCCAGGGCGATGGTCGCGCGAGCGCTGCGCTCGGGCAGGTTCGAGCACAGCGGCTGCGCCCGCCTGCTCGACGTCCTCGTCCGCGACGCAGCCAGCATGCCTGCCGATGTGCTGGGCGCCACCGTCGCGGAATGGGTTCCCGGCCGAGGCCTCGCCGAGGTGCTCACCGATGGGATGATCAAACCGCTGACGGCGGCCCGTATCGTGGTCCCGCTCGCGGCGGCGGCCGAGGCGGCGCACCGGCACGGCCTCGTGCTGGGCTGCGACCACCCGCAACGGATCCGCATCACACCGGACGGGCGGGGACAGCTGTGTTTTGCGCTCCCCCGCCCCGAGGTGACACCCGCCGACGATGTCCGCGGTCTCGGCGCCGTCCTCTACGCCCTCCTCACGTCCCGCTGGCCGCTGTCGGAGACCGATGCCGACCGCGCGGGTCTCACCACCGCCGCCCGCACGGCCTACGGGTCGCTCCCCGCGCCGTCGGAACTGCGCCCTGGAGTCCCCGTCGAGATCGACGCCCTCACCGAGGGCACGCTCGGCGCGGAGGGCACACCCGGTCACGTGCACACCGCAGCGACGGTGCACCGGCTGCTCAGCGAGCTGGTCGCCGAGGCCGACCGGATGGTCCTGTTCCCCCCGGTGCACGATGGTGTGCCATCCGCCCCCGACGACGTGTGGCAGGACGACGACGGGTCCCCCGCGCCGACCGACTCGCGGCGACGACGCAAGCTGACCATCGGGCTGATCGCGCTCGGCGCGGCCATGGCGGTGGTCCTTGGCTACCTCGGAGTGCAGGTGAGCTCGTTGTTCTCCGAGGGTGGCGGCCCCGTGATCGTCGTTGACGGCGCACCGGTCGCACCCTCAGACGCCGCGCCGGACGCAACGTCGGGTGGGGTGGGCGCCGTCGTCGCCGTCGCCGGAGTGGAGGTCTACGACAACAACGGCGACCGCGACAACTCCGGCCAGGTGTCCCGGGTGATCGACGGCAACACCCGCACCGGCTGGCGCACGTTCACCTACCGGCAGCAGTTTCCGGCCCTCAAACCCGGCGTCGGAATCATGGTGTCGTTCGCGTCGGCAGTGCAGCTGTCCGAGCTCACGATCGACTCGCCGAGCCCGGGCACGGTGCTCGAGATACGCTCGGCGCCATCTGCGAAGGCGGCGTTCGCCGAGACGGTGCCCATCACCGAGGTCACACTCGGCGACGGCGGCACCCCGGTCTCGCTCGCCAACAGCCAACCGGTTACCCACGTGCTGTTGTGGATCACCAAGCTCGGCGGTGGCGGTAGTGAGAACATCACTGAGCTCAACGAGCTGCAGTTCCGTCGCGCCGGGTCCTGAGCGGGCGAGTTCCCCGGAACGGCCACGGGCGGCAGGGCCGCCGATCTAGTCTCCACCTCGTGTGCTCCCCGGCCCCGACCGATGCGGAGTTGCTGGCCGCGCACCGGGCGGGGGACCGGAACGCGTTCGGTGAGCTCGCGGGCCGCCATACCGACCGGATGTGGGGGGTGGCGGTACGCACGCTGCACCACCCGGAGGACGCCGCCGACGCCGTGCAGGAGGCCCTCGTGGCCGCGTACCGACGCGCCAGTACCTATCGGGGCGACGCGTCGGTACGCACCTGGCTGCATCGGATCGTCGTCAACGCCTGTATCGACCGGATCCGGCACGACCGCAGGCGCGGCACCGTCCCGCTACCGGACCGGGACCTCCCGGCCCGGCGACCGGACCTGGCCACCGAGCTGGCCACGCGACTGGCCGTGGACGACGCACTGGCCGCGCTGCCTGTCGAGCAACGGGTGGCGATCGTGCTCGTGGACGTGGAAGGTTGGCCGGTGGGGGAGGTCGCCGAGATCCTGGAGGTTCCGGTGGGCACCGTGAAGAGCCGCTGCGCCCGCGGCCGGGCCCGGCTGGCGGTCCTGCTCGGGCACCTGCGGGAGGAGATCCCATGACGGGGCCCCACGGCCCCGACCTCGACCTGCTCGCGGAGCTCGACGCGGGGCTGCTCGAACCCGGCCGCGCCGCGCAGGTCCGCGAGGCCGCCCTGGCGGATCCACGCTCGGCGGCGGTTCTCACCGCGCTGGCGGCCACCCGAGCCGAGCTGGCGGCGCTGCCCGCCCCACCCGTACCGGCGCAGCTCGCCAGTCGCTGGGCGGCTGCGCTCGCGGCGGAGTCGGCGGGCGGGCCCGGCGCCGACGGTGCGCTGAAGGACAGCACCGGTCGACGCGGGCATGGTCAGGCCGTCACCGACCACCTGCGGGACGCAACCGACGCACCGCCGGCTCCGCGCGGAGCCCGACCGTCGACCCGAGCGCCAGCGCCCCGGCCGGCGACCGAACGGTCCCGGCGAGCCAGTCGTCGCCGACCCGCCGTCGCCGTGGGTGTCCTGCTCGCTGGGCTCGGCACCGTCGGCGTGCTCTGGCCGCGCCCCGCCGCAGCACCGCCGGTCGACCGGGTCGATCTGGCGGCAGCGGGCCGCGCTGCACTCGGCGCTGCCGACGCCGGTGCCCTCTCCGATCCGGTTCGGCGCGCCGGATGCCTGGCCGCGCTCGCCCCGCCCGGGGTCGAGCCCGACAGCCCGCTGCTCGGCGGCCGCCGCGTCGAGCTGGACGGGCATACCGGGGTGCTGCTCGTGCTCACCACCGGCGAGCTGGGCACGTTCCGCATCGTCGTCGTTGACCCGGAGTGCGGGCCCGGCGGTGGAACCTTGCTGGGCTCGGCCGTCGTCGGACGGTGACACGGATCACCACCTGGATCACCGCCCGCCCTCGAGTGGAATGTCACCGGCTGAGATCGTGTTGTACGGCGCGGATGCCGAACGAGGGAGGACCGGGAACAGTGACCACCGACGAGGTGCACGAACTGATCATCATCGGGTCGGGGCCGGCGGGTTACACGGCCGCCCTGTACGCCGCCCGTGCCCAGCTGCAACCGCTGATGTTCGAGGGTACGCAGTTCGGCGGCGCCCTGATGACCACCACGGAGGTGGAGAACTATCCGGGATTCATCGACGGCATCATGGGCCCCGAGCTCATGGAGCAGATGCGTGGGCAGGCCACCCGGTTCGGAGCCGAGCTGCGCACCGAGGACGTCGAGGAGATCTCATTGGACGGTGAGGTCAAGACCGTCGTGGCCAACGGTGTCACCTACCGGGCACGCGCGGTGATCCTCGCGATGGGCGCGGCGGCCCGTTACCTCTACGTCCCCGGTGAGCAGGCGCTGCTCGGCCGCGGTGTCAGCTCGTGTGCCACCTGCGACGGCTTCTTCTTCCGCGACCAGGACATCGCCGTCATCGGCGGCGGGGACTCGGCGATGGAGGAGGCCACCTTCCTCACCCGGTTCGCGCGGTCGGTCACGATCGTGCACCGCCGTGACGAGTTCCGCGCCTCGCGCATCATGCTCGAGCGCGCGCGCAACGACCCGAAGATGCGGTGGCGGTTGGGCGTCGAGGTCGTCGAGGTGCTCGGCGACGGCACGGTGTCCGGACTGCGGCTGCGCGACACCCAGACCGGCGAGGAGTCGGTGCTCGACGTGAGCGGCATGTTCGTCGCGATCGGCCACGACCCGCGCAGCGGGCTCGTGGGTGACCAGCTCGCCACCGACGACGCCGGGTACGTGCAGGTCGAGTACCCGAGCACGCGTACCGCGATCCCCGGTGTGTTCGCCGCGGGCGACCTCGTCGACCACACCTACCGCCAGGCCGTCACCGCGGCGGGCTCGGGCTGCGCCGCCGCGATCGACGCCGAGCGCTGGCTCGCCGAGGGCGCGATCGACGCCGAGCTGGCCGGCGGTGGCTACGGCGACGCGTCCGAGCAGGTCGTGACCGTCACCGGCTGAACCACGACACCACAGACCTGCGGCACCACAGATCATCGACACCCAGCGAAACGGAGTTCACTATGGCTAACACCGTCGACGTCACCGACGACTCGTTCAAGATCGACGTTCTCAAGAGCGACAAGACTGTCGTGGTCGACTTCTGGGCCAGCTGGTGCGGCCCGTGCAAGAGCGTCGCCCCGGTACTCGACGAGATCGCCGGTGAGAACAGCGCCAAGCTGACCGTCGCCAAGCTCGACATCGACGCCAACCCATCGACGGCCCGCGACTATCAGGTCATGTCCATCCCGACGATGATCGTGTTTCAGGACGGCAAGCCGGTGAAACAGATCGTCGGCTCCAAGTCGAAAGCCGCGCTGCTCAAGGACCTGGCCGACTACCTGGTCTGAGCCCTACCCCCGCTGCACCGCTGGTTGCCCCGCCCCGATCACCGGGGCGGGGCCCCGTCCGGTTCGCGACCAACCAACCGTGGCACCCACGTCAGTGCGCACACCGCGGGCCGGCACCTCGCGGTAGCTCTCCCCGCCCATCCCGGGGGCCTGCATCGGGATCGTGATCGTGCCGAGCAGCTGCTCCAGCGCGGACTCCACGTCTTCCTTCCAGGTCATCGCCGAGCGCAGCTCCATCCGTAACCGCGGCCACCGCGGGTGCGGACGGATGGTCTTGAAACCCACACCGCGCAGGAAGTCGGCGGGGACGAGGCAGCCGGGCTCGGTACCCGGGCGCTGGTCACCGAACACCTCGATCGCCTTGACACCGCGCCGGGCAAGATCTCGCACGACCGCTTGGGCCAGCATCCGACCGAGCCCCGCACCGGAGAACGCGGGCATCACCTGCATCGTGGTGAGCAGCGCGGCGTCGGCGCTGACCGGGCCGGTGGGCATCTCCTCGGCGCGCGGCACGGCCGAGGGCGGCGCATAGATGACATAGCCGGCCGGGACCCCACCCACGTGCACGATCCGCCCGCAGGACCCCCACTCGAGGAGCACTTCGGAGACCCAGGCCTCCTTCTCGAGCTCGGTGGCTCCGAAGTCGAGCGCCTGCTTGCCCAGACGTTCGGACAGCTCCCAGAAGACGCATCTGCGGCACCGCTCAGGGAGGTCATCCAGGTTGTCCAGGGTGAGCGCCGCCACATGCCAGGACAAGTGCGACCTCCGGCGGCCGAGCAGGGTAGGAATGCCGCCGCCATCGCGCCGACACCTGACCATAGATCGATCCAGCAGCCGACGACAGCCACATGCTGCAACCGGCATCCCCCCAACGCCAAAGGGTAACGACCCACCCCCCACCCCGCGAGTCGGTACACATCGGCGCGCGAGTCGGTACCGATTGGCGCACGAGTTGCGAACTTCCGCGACGACCGGTGGTCAGACGACGACCCTGTCCTGGTAGCGACCTACTGAGGAGCCTGTTTCACGTGAAACACGCGCTCAGCTCCCCGCGGGACGGTCCATGAGCTTGGCGATCCGCTCCAGGTCCTCGACCGACCCGAACTCCACGACGATGCGACCCTTGCGCTGACCGAGCTCCACCTTGACCCGCGTGTCGAACGTGTCCGACAGCCGCTCTGCCAGGTCGTTCAGCCCGGGAACCTGCATCGGTCGGCGACGAGCCGGTCGCGCCGACGCAGGTGCCTCCCGACGCAGCAGCACCACAGCCTCCTCGGTGGCCCGCACCGACATCCCCTCCGCGACGATCCGCGCGGCGAGCTCTTCCTGCTGGCCCGCCTCAGCCAAGCCGAGCAGCGCCCGCGCATGACCGGCCGAGAGCACACCCGCGGCGACCCGCCGCTGCACCGAGACTGGCAGTTTCAGCAGCCGGATCGTGTTCGTGACCACCGGCCTGCTGCGCCCCAGCCGGTCGGCGAGCTGGGCCTGCGTCACGCCGAACTCGGTGAGCAGCTGCTCGTAGGCCGCCGCCTCGTCGAGCGGGTTGAGCTGCACGCGGTGAATGTTCTCCAGCAGCGCGTCGCGCAGCATCACATCATCGCCCGTGCTGCGGACGATCGCGGGCAGTCGGTCCAACCCGGCCCGTTGGGCGGCACGCCAACGGCGCTCGCCCATCACAAGCTGGTACGCCCCGGGGGAGACCTCACGGACCACGATCGGCTGCAACAACCCGAACTCGCGAACCGAGTGCTCAAGCTCCGCCATGGCCTCGTCGTCGAACGTGGTGCGCGGCTGCTGCGGATTCGGCTGGACCGCCGCCACGTCGATCTCGCGGTAGGTCGCTCCGCCGACCGCAACCTCTTCGGTCGCGCCAGGCGCTTGTGCCGGCAGGTCCGGGCCGGGCAGCGTCGCGCTACCGAGTAGCGGTACTGCGGCCGGGCCGGTTGCGGACGCGACGGAGGCTGTGGTGGGGATGAGCGCGGCGAGCCCGCGCCCGAGACCACCCTTGCGATCGGTCATCGACGCTACCGCCCGTTCGAGGCGTCGGGCGCGACCATCGCCGCGCCGCGATCCGCGATCTCGCGGGCCGCGTCGACGTAGCTCATCGCGCCGCGGGAACCCGGGTCGTAGGCCAGCACCGTCTGGCTGTACCCGGGCGCCTCCGAGACCTTGACGCTGCGGGGGATCACCGTCCGCAGCACCGTCGGGCCGAAATGCCGGCGAACCTCGCTGGTGACCTGATCGGCCAGCTTGGTGCGGCCGTCGTACATCGTCAGCAGGATCGTGGAGATGTGCAGGTCGGTGTTGAGGTGAGAGCGCACGAGGTCGATGTTGCTCAGCAGCTGGCCCAGACCCTCCAGCGCGTAGTACTCGCACTGGATGGGGATCAGCACCTCGGCGGCGGCGACGAGCGCGTTGACCGTGAGCAGCCCGAGTGACGGCGGGCAGTCGACGAACACGTAGTCGACGCCCAGCTCGTCGAGGGCACCGCCGGACAGCGTCTGCTTGAGCCGGTTCTCCCGGGCCACCATGCTCACGAGCTCGATCTCGGCCCCGGCCAGGTCGATCGTGGCCGGCACGCACAACAGGTTGGGCGAGGCGGTACTCACGACGGCTGCCTGCGCGAGGCGTATCTCGCCGAGCAGCACCTCGTAGACCGACGGCGTGCCCACCTCGTGCTTGACGTCGAGCGCCGTGCTCGCGTTGCCCTGAGGGTCGAGATCGATCACCAGCACCCGGACACCGTGCATCGCGAGCGCGGCGGCGAGGTTCACCGTGCTCGTGGTCTTCCCGACGCCGCCCTTCTGGTTGGCGACGGTGAGGATCCGGCGATGCGCCGGGCGCGGCATGCCGTGCCGGTCGGGGTGCAGCACCCGGGACGCGCGTTCCGCCTCCTCGGCGATCGGCGTCCACGCGGGCGCTTCGCCCGGCTCGGGCGTTTCACGTGAAACGCCACGCTCGTGCTGGGAGAACTCCTGCTGGGATACGTTGAACGTCACGCCTGCCCTCTCCTTCGCCGCGCACGCGCGGAACGACCGGCCCCGCGAACCCGCTCGACGACGACCACCGTGCTCGGGGGATCGACGACTCCGGACCCACACTGCTCGATCCGTGGCAAGCCGCCGCCGAGCCCGCGAACAACAGCCGTGTCCCGCGCGACCTCGGCCGGCGCGCCGGCGCCCTTCACTGCGAGCAGCAGACCTCCTGGCCGCAGCAGCGGCAGGCTCCAGCCGGCGAGCCGGGCCAACGATGCCACGGCACGAGCGGTCACCACGTCGGCACCCTCCCATCGCTGTCGGACCACGGCTTCCTCGGCCCGGCCCCGCTGCACCTCGACCGCCAGCTCGAGATCGGCGATCACCTCCCGGAGCCACTCGACGCGACGGGCGAGGGGTTCCACGAGGACGATGCGCAGGTCCGGCCGGGCCAGCGCCAACGGTATCCCGGGCAGGCCCGCTCCCGAACCCACGTCCACCAGGCGGGCGCCAGCTGGCACCAGCTCGGCGACAACAGCGCAGTTGAGGACGTGGCGCTCCCATATCCTGGGCGCTTCCCGCGGACCGATCAACCCACGCTCGACACCCGAGGTCACGAGGTGCTCGGCGAAACGCCGGGCCGCAGACAGCCGGTCCCCGAAGACAGGGTCGGTCACCGAGCCGAGCGGGCCGGGGCTCGACAGGCTGTCAGGCACCACGGAAGACGACGACCTGCCGCCGTGGCTCCTCGCCCTCGCTCTCGCTGGACACGCCCTTCACGTGGGCGACGGCGTCGTGCACGACCTTGCGTTCGAACGGGGTCATCGGACGCAGGCGCACCGACTCACCGGAGTCCAGCACCTCCTTCGCCGTGCGCATGCCCAGCTCGGTGAGCTCGCCGCGCCGGGACTGTCGCCAGCCTGCGATGTCGAGCATCAGCCTGCTGCGGTTGCCGGATGCCTGCTGCACGGCAAGGCGCGTGAGCTCCTGCAACGCCTCCAGCACGGCACCCCGCTCCCCGACGAGCTTGTCCAGGTCTTCCCCGCCGTCGATGCTCACCATCGCGCGACCGGCCTCGACGTCGAGGTCGATGTCCCCGTCGTAGTCGAGCACGTCGAGCAGTCGCTCGAGATAGTCCCCGGCGATGTCGCCCTCACGCACCAGATGGTCCTCGGCGGTGGCCGCCATGACGCCGTCCTGCGCTGTCTTCGGCACGATGGGTCTCCTCTCCGAAACAGTGGTGATGCCCCGGTCATCCCGGCACATCACCGCGGTCGCCGACGTGGGCGATCCAGATGGCTCGTGGTCAGCGACGTTTGCGAGGGCGGCGCGCGGCGGGCGTTCGGGAACCGCCGCTGCTGCGCGAGCCCCGAGCGGCGGCGTCGGCAGGCTTGCCGTTCGCGCTCTTCGGCGCGCCGTTCGCAGACGACCCGTTGGTTGCAGCCTTCTTCTCGGACCCGTTCGTGGTGGCCGGGCTCGGGCCGGGCCGGGCCGGCTTGCGGGTGACGGGTTTCGCGCCGGGAGTCTTCGCCGTCGAACCCTCGGCGGGCGCCGTCTCGGGCCGCACCGGCTTCTGGCCGGGACGTGGCGCGCGCGCCTGCCGGGTGGCCGCGACCTCGTCGCGCTTGGTGATCTCCTCGACGTCGATCCGCCGGTAGACGACGTATTGCTGGCCGAGCGTCCACAGGTTGTTCGAGACCCAGTACAGCAGGACCGCGAGCGGCAGGAACGGCGCACCGACCACGACGCCGATGGGGAAGACGTAGAGCATCAGCTTGTTCATGATCGCGGTCTGCGGGTTGTCGGCCTGCACCGCGGTCTGGCGTGCCACCGAGTGTCGGGCCGTGATGTGGGTGAAGATGCCGGCCGCGATCATCAGCGGAATCATGACGATCAACATTTGCGGGATCGACGTGCCGATCGCCCGCAGCGTCTCGTCGCCCTGGGTGACCCAGGCACCGAGCTTGGCCCCGAAGAGGTCGGCCGCGTTGAAGGACTCGACCTCCGAGGCCCCGAAGAAGTAGTTCTCGGTCTTGCCCGGCGTGAACTCGCGCAGCACGTGGAACAGGCCGATGAACACCGGTATCTGCACCAGCACCGGGAGGCAGCCGCCGAGCGGGTTGACGCCGTGCTCCTTCTGGAGCTTCTGCATCTCCTCGGCCTGTTTCTGCCGGTCGTTCGCGTACTTCTTGCGGAGCTTGGCGATCTCCGGCTGGAACTGCTGCATCTTGCGCATGGAGCGCATCTGGCCGACGAACGGCTTGTAGAGCAACGCGCGCAGGGTGAAGACCAGGAACACCACCGACAGCGTCCAGGCGATGCCGCTCGCGTCACCGAGGACGAACCCGAACGCCTCGTGCCAGACCCAGAGGATGAACGAGACCGGGTAGTAGATGAAGTTCAGCACGGCGCTTGCTCCTCGTGGTGTTTCCGGGCCGAGCGGGCACGGCGCGGTGGCACCGGGTCGATACCGCCAGGGTGCCACGGCGCGCACCGCAGCAACCGCCGAAGGGTGAGCCACGTGCCCCACAGCACCCCGTGGGCCTGCAGTGCCCCGACCGCGTAGGCACTGCAGGTGGGGTAGAAGCGGCAGGTGGGCGGCAAAGCGGGGGAGATCCAACGCTGGTACCCGTGGAGCAGCCCGACCAGCAACCGCACCACGAGAGACCGGCGCTCGGCGTCGCTCATCGAGTATTCCTGGCCAGCTTGCGCAACGCACCGCGCAGGCCGGCATCGAGATCCTCGGCCAGTTCGGACGACGTGGCGGCAGCGGCGGGCGGCAGCGCCCGGACCACCAGCAGTGCGTCGGCCGGCAACTCCCGCAGCCGGGACCTGACGAGGTGACGCAGTCTGCGAGACACCCGGTGCCGGACGACCGCACCCCCGACCGAGCGGCTCACGACGAAGCCGGCGCGTGGTCCATCGGAACCGGACGTGCAGTGCAGATGGACCACCAGGCGTGACCAACCGCTGCGCCGTCCCCGGCGGATGACGAAGGCGAACTCGTCCCGGTGCGTGAGCCGGGATCCGACCGGCAACAACGGGACGGCCGGATCAGGCGGAGAGCCGCTCGCGGCCCTTGCCGCGGCGGGCGGCGAGGATGGCACGACCCGCGCGGGTCCGCATCCGCAACCGGAAGCCGTGCGTGCGGGCCCGGCGGCGGTTGTTCGGCTGGAAGGTGCGCTTGCCCTTGCTCACGGTCGACTCTCCTGGCCGACGGCGGGACGGAGCCCGACCGTCGGTGATCATCTTGCACTGTTTCTGGACGGTGGTGCGGTGGTGCACTGGCGCCCGCACGAGCTGACCTGCCGTCCGACGGACGGCAGGTCAGCTCGCCTACGCGGGCACGGTTGGTTACCACAGTACGCAGCTCGCAGCCGGAGGGTCAAACCACCCGTACCGTCATCTCGTTGTCATCCTGTTGCACCTTGCGGAGCCGGGGTGCCTTGTGGCAAGACGCCACGGTTGTTAGCGTGCTCCTCCACACGAACCGGGGGGATCGCCGAGCACGGCCTACACGGGCCGCACGCAGCCGACGCGGCGCGTCCGCGTACGGTCTGCGCACAGCTGTGGACAAGTCTGGGGATGATTCGGCTCTACGAGGTGGATCAGGGCGACGACCGGAGGGAGCGCCGACCGGTGGCCGACCAGCCAGGAGACCTCGAGGAGGTGTGGAACCGGGTCATCGCCGATCTCTCGGGGTCCTCGCCCAGCTCCGGTGTCCAGACGCTCTCCCACCAGCAGCGCGCGTTCCTCCGGTTGACCCGTCCCCTCGGCTTGATCGACGGTACCGCTCTGCTGGCCGCGCCGAGCGAGTTCGCCAAGGACGCCATCGAGCGGATCCTGCGTCGCCCCATCAGCGAAGCCCTGGGCCGGCACCTCGGAAACGCGGTCAACCTCGCAGTCGTCGTCGACGCGTCCGCGGCGTCGGGCGGCACCGAGGTGCCGGACGCACCCGCCGGCGGCGCACCGTCGCCCCGCCCCGGCCCGCCCCGGCCCGCCGAGGCCCCCGGCACCGACGGTTCGGCTCTTCCCGTCGCCAGGCCGATGTCGGTCGGGGACCCCGACAGCGGGCACAACGGTGGCGGCGGTCCGGGAACCGACGGCCGCCGGTCCGGCGGGTGGCCGACCTACTCCGGCCCGGCCGCGGGTGAGCAGGTCACGCCGCGCTCTCAGACCCGGCTCAACGAACGCTACACGTTCGACACGTTCGTCATCGGGGCGTCGAACCGGTTCAGCCACGCCGCCGCCGTCGCGGTGGCCGAGGCACCGGCACGCGCGTACAACCCGCTGTTCATCTGGGGTGACTCCGGGCTGGGCAAGACCCACCTGCTGCATGCGGTGGGGCACTATGCCCAGCGACTGTTCCCCGGTATGCGGGTGCGCTACGTCTCCACCGAGGAGTTCACCAACGACTTCATCAACTCGCTGCGTGACGACCGCAAGGTGGCGTTCCAGCGCCGCTACCGCGACGTCGACGTGCTGCTGGTGGACGACATCCAGTTCCTGGAAGGCAAGGAAGGCACCCAGGAGGAGTTCTTCCACACCTTCAACACCCTGCACAACGCGAACAAGCAGCTCGTCGTGTCCTCCGACCGGCCGCCGAAACGGCTGGAGACCCTGGAGGACCGGATGCGCACGCGGTTCGAGTGGGGCCTCATCACCGACATCCAGCCGCCGGAGCTGGAGACCCGTATCGCGATCCTGCGCAAGAAGGCCGCGCAGGACCGCCTCGCGGTGCCCGGTGACGTCCTGGAGTTCATCGCCGAGCGCATCGAGCGCAACATCCGCGAGCTCGAGGGGGCACTGATCCGGGTCACGGCGTTCGCCTCGCTGAACCGCCAGCCGGTCGACACCCAGCTCGCCGAGATCGTGCTGCGCGACCTCATCCCCGACTCGTCGGCCTCGGAGATCACCGCCCCGACGATCATGGCCGTGACCGCCGACTTCTTCGGCTTCACGATGGACGAGATGTGCGGGCCGGGGAAGACGAAGGCGCTCGCGCAGTCGCGCCAGATCGCGATGTACCTGTGCCGCGAGCTGACCGACCTGTCACTGCCCAAGATCGGCCAACTGTTCGGCGGCCGCGACCACACCACGGTCATGCACGCGGACAAGAAGATCCGCAACGAGATCGCCCAGCGGCGCAAGACCTTCGAACAGGTCCAGGAGCTGACAGCGCGGATCAAGCAGCGCGCCCGCCGCTGACCCGCTTCCGGCCCCACTGCACGTCGCGCACACCACGCTCCACCCACACCTTGGGGACAACTCTGTGGATGGATGGGTGTCGACCCGTGGACAGCTCGGTCACCGGCGGTGGACAACCGGTGTACACCCCGGGGACAACTGGGCGTCGCTGCCGTCCATCCACCGGATCCCGGATCCACCCACCGTCTGTCCCTCGGCCCCTCCACACCCCGCCACGCCGTACAGCCTGCGCGAACGGCGTCTGTCCACACTGTGCACAGGACCTAGTACTACTGCTGTAAGTCTCTTCTTCAGGAACTGAAGGAGAGACAGCTGTGTGGATGACGTGCGCGGGCGCCGACCCAGACACCACCGGCCGGGGTGACACCCGCGGTCGGGAGGCTCTACGGTGGGAACCTCCCGACACGGTCGCTCCGGGTGAACCCCAGCGCCGGTCCCGACGCGAGTCGAGCCGCTGCCCGTCGCCCGTTCCGAGACCGCCCGTTCCTGCACCACCAGCGCGAGAGGTCCCCGCCATGAAGTTCCGGGTCGAACGCGACGTACTGGCCGATGCGGCCGCGTGGGTGGCTCGCAGCCTCCCGGCGCGACCCACGGTCCCGGTCCTGGGTGGCGTGCTGATCGAAGCCACCAGTGGGCCAGACGGTGACCGGCTGGCGGTCGCGGGATTTGACTACGAGACCTCCGCGCGGGTCGAGCTCGACGCCACGATCGGTGATCCCGGGCGCGTGCTGGTCTCCGGACGGCTGCTCGCCGACATCACCCGCGCGCTGCCGTCCAAACCCGTGGATCTCGTCGTCGACGGCGCCCGCGCCACGATCAACTGCGGCAACAGCCGGTTCAGCCTTCCGACGATGCCGGTCGAGGACTACCCGCAACTGCCGGTGATGCCGCAGCTTGCCGGCACGGTCCCGGCCGAGCAGCTGGCCCACGCCGTCGCGCAGGTCGCGATCGCCGCCGGCCGCGACGACACGCTCCCGATGCTCACCGGCGTCCGGCTGGAGATCGAGGGCGAGCGGCTCACCCTGGCGGCCACCGACCGGTTCCGGCTCGCGGTGCGCGAGCTGGACTGGTCCCCGGAGGACACGACGCAGTCCAGCGCCGTACTGATCCCGGCCCGCACGCTCGCCGAGGTGGCCAAGGCACTCGCCGGTGCCGGCACCGTCAAGCTCGCACTGTCAGCCGGTGACGGCATGCTCGGCGTCGCCGGTGGCGGGCGCCGCGCCACCACCCGGCTGCTCGACGCGGAGTTCCCACGGTTCCGCCAGCTCATCCCGGCCGAGCACACCAGCGCCGCCGTCATCGAGGTCACCGCACTGACCGAGGCGATCAAGCGGGTGGCGCTGGTGACCGACCGCGTGGCGCAGGTCCGGATGGAGTTCACCGAGGACGGCCTGCGGCTCGCGGCGGGCGGCGACGACGTGGGCAGCGCCGAGGAAGAGCTGCCCTGCGAGCTCGACGGCGCCCCGCTGATGATCGCGTTCAACCCCGGCTACCTGATCGACTCGCTCGGCGCGCTGCACACCGAACGCGCGCTGCTGACGTTCACCACGCCGAACCGGCCCGCCCTGGTGCGTCCGGCCCCCACGACCGAGGCAGACCCCGGCACCGACGGGGTGCCCCAGGGAATCGGCGAGCCGGTGCCGGGGTACCTGCACCTGCTGATGCCCGTTCGCCTGCCCGGCTGACCCACCCGTCGCGCGGGCCGTCCGTCTCGAGCAACCATCTCAGGAGCGAAGCGTGCAACTCGGACTCATCGGTCTGGGCAAGATGGGTGCCAACATGCGCGACCGCCTGCGGGCCTGTGGACATGAGGTCGTGGGCTACGACCCGCGGCCGGAGGTCAGCGACGTCGACTCGCCGGCCGCGCTCGCGGCCGCGCTGACCGCGCCGCGGGTGGTGTGGGTGATGGTCCCGTCGGGCGAGCCGACGCGCAGCACCGTGCGGACGCTCGCCGAGGTGCTCGACACCGGGGACCTGGTGATCGACGGCGGCAACTCTCGTTACACCGACGACGGCCCGAACGCCGCCCTGCTCGGGGAGCGGGGGATCGGCTACCTCGACGTCGGGGTCTCCGGCGGGATCTGGGGAAAGGCGAACGGCTATGGCCTGATGGCCGGTGGTGCACCGGAGCACGTCGAGCGCGCGCTGCCGATCTTCGACGCGCTGCGACCGGAGGGTCCACGCGAGGAGGGTTTCGCGCACGCCGGGTCGGTGGGAGCCGGCCACTTCTCCAAGATGGTGCACAACGGCATCGAGTACGGCCTGATGCAGGCCTACGCCGAGGGCTTCGAGCTGCTGTCGGCGGCCGACCTGGTCACCGACGTGCCTGCCGTGCTACAGGCCTGGTCGCGCGGCACGGTGGTGCGCTCGTGGCTGCTGGACCTACTCGTGCTGGCCCTGACCGACGACCCCGGCCTGACCACGCTGGAGGACTATGTCGAGGACTCCGGTGAGGGCCGGTGGACCATCGAAGAGGCGATCACGCACGCCGTGCCGCTCCCGGTGATCTCCGCGGCGCTGTTCGCCCGGTTCGCCTCGCGGCAGGACTCCTCGCCCGCGATGCGCGCGGTCGCGGCGCTGCGCCAGCAGTTCGGGGGGCACACGGTGCGCGCTGCCGGTCCGGCGGGCGCGCCCGGGGAGCACGCGGGTCCGAGCTCGGGCACGGGCTCGACCCAGGGTTAGCGTGCACCTGCGTCGGCTCGCGGTCACCGACTTCCGGTCCTGGGAGCACGCCGAGCTCGACCTGGAGCCGGGCGTCACCGTGCTCGTGGGACCGAACGGGACGGGCAAGACCAACCTCGTCGAGGCCGCCGGGTACCTCGCGGCGCTGGGCTCGCACCGGGTCGCGACCGACGCGCCGCTCGTCCGCCGCGGCGCGGAGCGGGCGGTGGTGCGCGGGTTGGTCGTGCACCACGGGCGCGAGCTGAGCGTCGAGCTGGAGATCACCGCCGGCAAGGCCAATCGGGCGCGGGTGAACCGCGCACCGGTGCCGAGACCGCGTGACGTGCTGGGGATCCTGCGCGCGGTGACGTTCGCCCCGGAGGACCTGGCGCTGGTGCGCGGCGACCCGGGCGAGCGTCGCCGCTTCCTCGACGACCTGCTGGTATCGCGGTACCCGCGCTACGCCGCGGTCCGCGCCGACTACGACCGCGTACTCAAGCAGCGCTCAGCGCTGCTCAAGACCGCTCGCAGCGGCGGTGACCTGCGCACCCTCGACGCTTGGGACGGTCACCTCGCCCGGCACGGGGCCGCGCTGCTCGGCGGCAGGCTAGAGCTGGTGGCAGGGATCGCCCCGCTCGCCGTCGAGGCGTTCGCCGAGGTCGCGCCGACGTCGGAGACGATCGCGCTGGGGTACCGGGCGAGCCTGGACGGTGACCTGCCGCGCGGTGGCGCCGAGCTCGAGGCCCTGCTCCTGCACGAGCTCGCCCGGGCGCGGCGCCAGGAGGTGGAGCGCGGGGTGTGCCTGGTGGGCCCGCATCGCGACGATCTCGACCTGCGCCTCGGCGACGGGCCGGCGAAGGGGTACGCCAGCCACGGGGAGTCCTGGGCGTTCGCGCTCGCACTGCGACTGGCTTCCTACCGATTGCTGCGCGACGACGACGTCGAGCCGGTCCTGATCCTTGACGACGTGTTCGCCGAGCTCGACGGTCAGCGTCGCCGCGCGCTGGCCGCGGTGGCCCGGCGTGCCGAACAGGTGCTGGTCACTGCCGCGGTGGCCGAGGACGTGCCCGAGGATCTGGACGGCGTCCGGTGGACGGTGGCTGGCGGTACCGTCGCGCGCATGCCCGAACAGACCACGTCGGCGCGCCCGGCGTGACCCGGATCGGCGACGTGCGCCGTGATCACACCGTCTTGTGGACAAGATTGTGGATACTGTGGATAACTTCCGTTCTGCTGGTGATGACGAGCAGAAACAACCGTCCGCCGCTCGCGGGGAGCCGCCCGACGCGCCCTGTTCCGCCCCGGTTGTCCCCAGCCCTGGGGATGGCGGTGCCGACACCACGGCGCGCGGGGCCGACATCGCACGCGCGGCACTGCGCGCGGCACGCGAGGCGTCGGCGGAGCGCGCGGTGCAGCGTTCGGCCGACCGGCGCGGCGGGCGTCCGGCGGGCCTGCGCGGTCGTCGCCGGCGCTGGTCGGGCCCCGGCCCGGACGACCGCGATCCGCAGCCATTCGGCCGGCTGGTGGCGCGCGTGTCGCTGGATCGCGGCTGGTCGCCCCGGCTGACCGATGCGACGGTGCTGGGGCGTTGGCCGCACCTGGTGGGCCCGGAGATCGCCGACCGCTGCACGCCGCTGTCGCTGCACGACGGGGAGCTGGTGTTGCAGGCCGAGTCGACGGCATGGGCCACGCAGTTACGTACGTTGCAGCGGGAGCTGCTGGCGAGGCTGGCCAGGGCCGTAGGCAAGGACGTGGTGCGCCGGATCCGCGTCGTGGGTCCGTCCGGGCCGAGCTGGCGGTACGGTCCACGACACGTGCGCGGTCGCGGCCCGCGAGACACCTACGGCTGACCTCGCTTGAGATCGCCCGCGGTCGCCGGTGTCGACTCAGGGGGCCGTGACGGCCCCGCAGCAGGTCCAGACCGCCTGCGTCCCGGTCGCGACCCGTCGCGGTCCGGGATCGGCCGTCTGGGGCGGTTCTGGGGGTGTCCTAGCCGCCTTCCTGTCTGACCGCACCGGTATGATGAACAGGTGTTTCCGGGCGCTCCCCGATCGCCCGGTCGAGAGGCCCCGACGTCGGACCGCGCTTGCGCGCGTCCGTGCGACGGGCCGTCGTGGCGAGGAGACAGGCAGCCCGTGCCGGAGAAGAAGAACGCCTACAGCGCGTCGTCCATCACCGTTCTCGAGGGGCTGGAGGCGGTCCGCAAGCGTCCCGGCATGTACATCGGGTCCACCGGGGAGCGGGGGCTGCACCACCTGATCTGGGAGGTCGTGGACAACGCCGTCGACGAGGCGATGGCTGGCTACGCCACCCGGGTCGAGGTGACACTGCAAGACGACGGCGGCGTGCGCGTCGTCGACGACGGCCGCGGCATCCCGGTGGACAGGCACCCGGTGGAGAAGCGTCCCGCCGTCGAGATGGTGCTGACGATGCTGCACGCGGGCGGCAAGTTCGACAGCGACTCCTACGCGGTGTCCGGCGGACTGCACGGTGTCGGGGTCTCCGTCGTCAACGCGCTGTCCACCGCGCTCGACGTCGAGATCCACCGGGACGGCTTCGTGTGGCGCCAGCACTACGCGCACTCGGTGCCCGGCCCGCTGCGCAAGGGCGAGCCGACGCGCACGACCGGCAGCACGGTCACCTACTGGGCCGATCCGGACATCTTCGAGACCCTCGACTACACCATCGAGACGATCCGCCGCCGCCTGCAGGAGATGGCCTTCCTCAACAAGGGCCTCACGATCGTCCTGCGCGACGAGCGCAACGGCGACAGCACCGACGCCGAGGAGCCCGACGCCGAGGGTTACGTGGCGAAGATCAAGGAGTACACCTTCCACTACCCCGGTGGGCTCGAGGACTTCGTCGCGCACCTGAACAAGTCCAAGGACCCCATCCACCGCAAGCTCGTGTCGTTCACCAGCGAGGCCACCGGCCACGCCGTCGAGGTGGCGATGCAGTGGAACTCCGGCTACACCGAGTCGGTCTACACCTTCGCCAACACGATCAACACCCACGAGGGCGGCACCCACGAGGAGGGCTTCCGCTCGGCGCTGACGACCACGGTCAATCGGTATGCGCGCGACAAGAAGCTGCTCCGGGACAAGGATCCGGCGCTGTCGGGTGAGGACATCCGCGAGGGTCTGGCCGCGATCGTGTCTGTCAAGGTCAAGGAGCCCCAGTTCGAGGGCCAGACCAAGACGAAGCTGGGCAACACCGAGGTGAAGTCGTTCGTGCAGCGGGTCAGCAACGAGTGGCTGGCCGACTGGTTCGAGCGCAATCCCGCCGAGGCCAAGACGATCGTCAACAAGGCGGTGCAGTCCGCGCAGGCCCGGATGGCGGCCCGCAAGGCCCGCGAGCTGGTGCGGCGCAAGAGCGCGGGCGACATCGGCGGGTTGCCCGGCAAGTTGGCCGACTGCCGCTCGACCGACCCGTCTCGGTCCGAGGTCTACGTCGTCGAGGGCGACTCGGCGGGCGGTTCGGCGAAGTCGGGTCGGGACTCGATGTTCCAGGCGATCCTGCCGATCCGCGGCAAGATCATCAACGTCGAGAAGGCCCGGATCGACCGGGTCCTGAAGAACACCGAGGTCCAGGCCATCATCACGGCGCTGGGCACCGGCATCCACGACGAGTTCGACCTGCCCAAGCTGCGCTACCACAAGGTCGTGCTGATGGCCGACGCCGACGTCGACGGCCAGCACATCCGCACCCTGTTGCTCACCCTGCTGTTCCGCTTCATGCGGCCGCTGGTGGAGCACGGGCACGTGTTCCTCGCCCAACCCCCGCTCTACAAGATCAAATGGGGGGGGCGTGGCGCGGAACCGGAGTTCGCCTACACCGACCGTGAGCTCGACGGGCTGATCGAGGCCGGCCGGGCGGCGGGCAAGAAGCTGCCCAAGGACGAGGGCATACAGCGCTACAAGGGTCTCGGTGAGATGAACGCCAAGGAGCTGTGGGAGACCACGATGGACCCAGCCAACCGGGTGCTGCTGCAGGTCACCCTCGACGACGCCGCCACCGCCGACGAGCTGTTCTCGATACTGATGGGCGAGGACGTCGAGTCGCGCAGAGCATTCATTACCCGCAATGCCAAGGGAGTGAGGTTCCTTGATGTCTGACGCCACAGGTTTGAAGCAGTGCCCCGTATGCAATGGAATCGGAAAGAACCCGGCTGACAAGTGCTATGTCTGTCCATCCTGTGGCGGTAGCGGAAGAGGCGATGACTAGTGACCATCCTTGACCCCACCGTTCCACCGTCGGGTGGTGGGGGCGATCGCACCGAGCCGATCGACATCCAGCAGGAGATGCAGAACTCCTACATCGACTACGCGATGAGCGTGATCGTCGGCCGAGCACTGCCGCTGGTCGAGGACGGGCTCAAGCCGGTGCACCGGCGCGTGCTGTACTCGATGGGGGAGAACGGCTTCCGTCCCGACCGCAGCTACGTCAAGTGCGCGCGCGTCGTCGGGGAGGTGATGGGCAACTACCACCCGCACGGCGACTCGTCGATCTACGACGCGCTCGTGCGGTTGGCCCAGCCCTGGTCGATGCGCTACCCGCTGATCGACGGGCAGGGCAACTTCGGTTCTCGCGGCAACGACCCGGCCGCGGCGATGCGCTACACCGAGTGCCGGCTCTCACCGCTGGCCATGGCGATGCTGGCCGACATCGACGAGGACACCGTCGACTTCGCCGACAACTACGATGGCAAGACCTCCGAGCCCGAGGTTCTGCCGTCCCGGGTGCCGAACCTGCTGATCAACGGCAGCGCGGGCATCGCTGTCGGCATGGCCACCAACGTCCCGCCGCACAATCTGCGCGAGGTCGGCGCTGGCGTCATATGGGCGCTGGACAACTGGGAGGCGACAGACGAGGAGCTCCTGACCGCGCTCATGGAGCGCATCAAGGGCCCCGACTTCCCCACCGCCGGCCTGGTGGTCGGTCGCGACGGTATCGAGCAGGCCTACCGCACCGGCCGCGGCTCGGTGCGGATGCGCGCCGTGGTGGAGGTGGAGGAGGACGCCAAGGGGCGGACCATCCTCGTCGTCACCGAGCTGCCCTACCAGGTCAACCCGGATAACCTCATCGAGTCGATCGCGGGCCAGCACCGCGACGGCAAGATCGCCGGTATCGCCGAGATCAACGACGAGTCGTCGGACCGCATCGGCATGCGCATCGTCATCACGCTGCGGCGCGACGCCGTCGCCAAGGTCGTGCTGAACAACCTCTACAAGCACACCCAGCTGCAGTACGGCTTCGGCGTCAACATGCTGGCGATCGTCGACGGGGTGCCGCGCACCCTTCGGCTCGACCAGGTGGTGCGCAACTACGTCCGCCACCAGATCGAGGTCCTCGTCCGGCGCACCCGCTACCGGCTGCGCAAGGCCGAGGAGCGGGCCCATATCCTGCGCGGCTACGTCAAGGCACTCGACGCGCTCGACGAGGTCATCGCGCTGATCCGGGCATCGGAGACCGTCGACGTGGCGCGCACCGGCCTGATGGAACTGCTCGACGTCGACGAGATCCAGGCCCAGGCCATCCTCGACATGCAGCTGCGGCGCCTGGCCGCGCTGGAGCGTCAGAAGATCATCGACGAGCTGGCCGAGATCGAGCGGACCATCGCCGACCTGCAAGACATCCTCGCCCGGCCGGAGCGCCAGCGCCAGATCGTCCGCGACGAGCTCACCGAGATCGTCGAGAAGCACGGCGACGCGCGCCGCACGCAGCTCGTCGCCGACGACGGCGACGTCACCAACGAGGACCTGATCGCCGTGGAGGACGTGGTCGTCACGATCACGCAGACCGGCTACGCGAAGCGCACCAAGACCGACCTGTACCGGGCGCAGAAACGCGGTGGCAAGGGCGTGCAGGGTGCGACGCTGAAGCAGGACGACATCGTCGCCCACTTCTTCGTGTGCTCCACGCACGACTGGATGCTGTTCTTCACGAACCGGGGTCGGGTCTACCGGCTCAAGGCCTACGAGCTGCCCGAGGCCAACCGCAGCGCCCGCGGCCAGCACGTGGCGAACCTGCTCGCGTTCCAGCCCGACGAGCACATCGCCCAGGTCATGCAGATCTCCGACTACCAGGCCGCGCCGTACCTCGTGCTCGCCACGCGTATCGGGCTGGTGAAGAAGTCGCGCCTGGAGGACTTCGACTCCAACCGCACCGGTGGCCTGATCGGCATCAACCTGCGTGAGGACGACGAGCTCGTCGGCGCGGTGCTGTGCTCCGCCTCCGACGACCTGTTGCTGGTCTCGGCCGAGGGCCAGTCCATCCGGTTCACAGCCAGTGACGAGGCGCTGCGCCCGATGGGCCGCGCCACCTCCGGCGTCCTGGGCATGCGGTTCAACTCCGGCGACCGGATGCTGTCTCTCGGTGTCGTCCAACCCGACACGTTCGTGCTGGTCGCTACGGCGGGTGGGTACGCCAAGCGCACCCCGATCGAGGACTACCCGGTGCAGGGTCGCGGGGGAAAGGGTGTTCTGACTCTCCAGTACGACCGTCGTCGTGGCACCCTGGTGGGGGCTCTCATCGTCGGGATCGACGACGAGCTGTACGCGATCACCTCGGCCGGAGGGGTGATCCGGACATCGGCCCGCGAGGTCCGCAAGGCGGGTCGGCAGACGAAGGGAGTTCGCCTGATGAACCTCGGCGAGAGCGCCACCCTGCTGGCGGTTGCCCGCAATGCCGAGGACGATGTGGACGACCCCGAGCTGACCGGCCGTTGAGCCGACCAGCTGACCACCGAGCCGGCACACCGCATTCGGCGTCGAGGAGACCTTCACCTCGTGAACCACACGACCAACACACCGGACGAGCCCGACGACCGCGCGTCGGTGGCCACGGGAGAGCAGGCCACCGTGGTCCCGGACCTGCAGGCGGTCGACGGCGCGACTCCCCCAGACGATGCTTCTGCACCGGCGGCCTCCGACGGCGGTGCCAGGGACGAGATACCCGCCGGTGAGATGCCTGCGACCGAGGCGAGGCCCGCCTCGGTGCACGCGGCCACGGACGCCGACGGAGCCACCGCCACGTTGTGGCTGCCCTCGGCCAACGGTTCTGCCCACCATTCCGTTTCGGACGCATCCGTCACCGCTGCGCCGGGCACCGATGGCCGCAGGTATCCGGGAACCCGGGGCGGGGAGTCCGACACCCGCACCGAGTCAACGCGCGCGGTCCCTTCCTCCAGCCCATCGGTCCGGTCATCGGCCTCCGCGCATGGTCCGATCCCCGGTCGTCCCGGCCCAACGGCGGCCACCCCGCCGCCGTGGCACCGCGTCTTCGGCCAGGAGAGACCGGAGCGTGCGGAGCCCGCAGCCTCCTCGCACCCCCCCGCTGCGGGCGGCTTGCTGGACGACGGCCCCACCACCTTCCTCAAGGCCCCGATCCGGTCCGCCCCTAGGACGCGCTCCGACGCGCCGCCGTCGGAGCGGGGTGGCTGGTCGGCCGTGCGGGCGGTGCGCAACCGTCCGCCGCGACAAGCCGCGCTGCAACTGAAGCGGCTCGACCCGTGGTCGGTGTTGAAGCTGGCCCTCGTGTTGGCGGTGGTGCTGTTCTTCATCTGGCTGGTCGCGGTCGGTATGCTCTACGGTGTCCTCGATGGCATGGGCGTGTGGGACCGACTCAACGGCACCTACGCTGACCTCGTTTCCGGTGAGGCACCGACCGGCAGCCCGCTGATCAGCGCCGGGCGCGTGCTGGGCCTGGCCGCGGTGATCGGTGCGATCAACAGTGTGCTGTTCGCCGTCGCCGCCACGGTCGGGGCGCTCGTGTACAACGTGTCGGCCGACCTCGTCGGCGGCATCGAGGTCACGCTCTCCGAGCGCGACTGACCTGGTCGTCGCCTCCTGGGACGAGGGAGCCGGTGGGGAACTGTGGAGGCGTTTGGGGTAGCCTCGTCCCTGCTGCAAGGGCCCATAGCTCAGTTGGTTAGAGCGCGTCGCTGATAACGACGAGGTCGCTGGTTCAAATCCAGCTGGGCCCACGCCCCATCCCCGGGACAGGCAGGAAACGATACCCATGAAGAAGATTCTCGCCGTCGTCATCGCCCTCGCTGCGGGCGCCCTGATCTTCTCGAAAGTCCGCACCTCCCGCTCGGAGGCCGACCTGTGGCACGAGGCCACCACCAACTGAGCCTGGCACGCTGCCGCTCACACCGAGCAGGGTACTGTCCTGCTCGACCCGGGGACGTAGCTCAACTGGCAGAGCACCGCCTTTGCAAGGCGGGGGTCAGGGGTTCGAGTCCCCTCGTCTCCACCACCGTGACCAGCACAGACATGTCACTCTGGCTACTCTCCTGCACGGCTGAGTCGGCCCGAGGCAGCGGGAAGGCAGCAGATCAGTCGAAGGCGGCTAGTACGCGGGCACCGAAGTCGTCCGGAGTGTGCGTGTACCGGTTGAGCGTGGTGGATGCCTGCTCGTGGCCCATGACCTTCTGAACCAGGTTGACCGGCACCCCATCGGACACGAGCCAGGTGGCGTAGGAATGTCGCAGGTCGTGAAAGCGCAGACCACCTGCGGCGTTCTCGACGACGTGCGCGAGCGCCTCCCGCTCGGTCGGGAATTGTCGGCACTGCGTCGCTCCTGAGCTGTCCGGCCAGCTAGCGCGCCAGGCACCGGCTACCGCGGCGACGTTGCCCAGTAGCCCGGCCCGTACCAGTGCCGGGCGCCAGACCTGACGACGGAAGTTCGACCGTCGCTGTGGCGTGCCGTTGCGGGTAGGGAACACCAGCCGGGCCGGGTCTGGCTCGCCGTCGCCCACGGTCAGGGTCCGGTGTGCTTCGAGCTCGCGCACGAGGAATCCGGGAAGCGGGATGGTACGGACACCTGCCCGCGACTTTGGGTAGGCCCGTACGGTCACCTCGCCGGCGGTCTCTACGGCCACCTGGCGGACGCCGAGCTGTCGTCGTGCGAGGTTTATCGCGCCCCACGGGAGCCCGGCCGCCTCACCCCAGCGCAGCCCGGCTCCGGCGGCCGTCGCCACGATCGCACGGTGATCCACCGGCACCGCGGGCAGCAGCACCCCGAGGAAGTCTTGACGACTGATTACCCCAGTGAGCGGCCTGGGTTGGTATGTGCTGGGAGCCACCACGCCATCACTCGGATCGACCGAGATGAGCCGTGCGCGCATCGCGGACCGAAGAATGGCCCGCAGCATGCCGAAGCACTTGCCCACGGTGGCGGGCGCACGCGTCTTTCCGAGCTGGGTCACCCACTCCTGCACGGACAGGTGGTCGATGCTGCCGATCGGCCACTCACCCCACTTCGGGAGCAGATGGTTTCGCAGGATAGACGCGGTACGTTCCGTCGCCCTGGTCGTGAGGCTGCGACTGGCCGCCCACCGCTCGGCGTACACGCGGAATCGGAGCTTCCCAGCGTCCGGCGCGACGTAGATCCCTCGGTTCATCGTCGCCTCGATCTCGGCCAGGAAGGCGCTCGCCTCACGTCTCGTGGGAAAGGACTTCGACGTCTGTTTTCCTGCCGGGTCCCGCCAGCACGCTCGGAACGTCCCACCGGGCGCTTTCCTGATGAATCCCACTGTGCTCAGCCGTCCTCGGGGTCAGCAGTGGAGGTGTCCAGCCAGACGTGGAAGCGGCTCTTCGGGATGACCCACCGACCGCCGAGCTTCAGCGCGGGGATCTGCCCGTCGCGGCAGAGCTGGTAGGTGCCACCCAGTGAGATCGACAGCATGTCGGAGACCTCCCGAACGTTGTACACGTGCCGTGCAACGGCGGGTGCTCGACAGGGATGAGTCGGAACGCTGCCTTGTCGAGCTGGCGCCTGCCGGGGCGGGGTCTGTCGTCGATTGGACATCGCGGAGGCTCTCCCTCTTGTGTCGTTACGGTGCGTGCTCGTTGGTGTGATGGCTTGCGGGGTCTAGCGCTTCGGACGTAGGACGTGTGAGCTGCCGTGTCCGACGGTGGACGGGGGGTTTGCGGTGGGTGGCCGCTAGAGCGCTAGCGGCCTGGTCGGGTGGCGGTTGGCCCGCTAGCGGCGGGTGCTAGGTCTAGCGGTCGAGGGTGCTAGCGCCAGCCCCGCCAGCTAGGCCGGAGAGTGGTGACGTTGGGTAGCCGATCGGCAGGCCGGTCGTCCGCACGTCGTCTGATGGCTGCGCGTAGGGGCCGTT
>JBBSQN010000031.1:0-40277 GCA_038257875.1 Mycobacteriales bacterium | reverse complement strand
TGCTCGGCGACCTGGCTTTGGCTCCAGCCGTGCGCCAGCCGGAACGCCACCAGCATGGTGACCTGGTAACACTGGGCGAAGTGCTCGGCGACCTCGGTCCAGGTCTTGTTCTCCGCGCGCAGCTTCGCGGTGAGCCGCGCCTGTGCCGCTTTCTTGCTGCGTGGCTCATCGCTCACCACACGCTCTCCTCGGGTCTGCTGGGCAGGTCGTGGGCCACACGGTACCGGTCTCGGAAACCGGCCAACCCTCCACTCAGGAGGGGTAAGACCTGCTTCAAAGATCAAGCGTATCGGGATGGAACCCGCCGTCTGCTGGCGGCACAGTTTACCTGGCTCCAGGGTCAGTCTGACGAACTGGGCGGCGCTGTGGCTCGATACTCGAGGTTGAGCCACCCCCGATAACGCAGTCAGATCATCCCCCGCATTGGGCGCCACCAATCCACCCGATGCGCTTAATTTCAAGTGGTGGGTACACCATCGGCTTGATATAGGACCCCCTCGTGAGGGCTCACATCAAGCCATACGGGCAGGCCAGAGGGCTGCCCGATGCGCAGGACCAGCTTATGAGCTCTGATCTCCGGTCCTCCCTGAAGGAACGGGGCCGGTCAAGACCCCGTCCGCAACTCGTTCTGGTCGTTGATCTTTCTTTCGTCGTGCTCCGCCGTCTTTCGGGCACGTAGAGTCAAGCGTCGGGGTCAAGGATAGGCCCGAAGGGTCGACCGCGCAGCGGCGGAGGTCGGTGACGCCGACACCGCTCGGCGCATGCTGTTCAGGGCGGAGAAACGGTTCGGTGGGCTCTTGGTCGGTGAGAGTCTGACGGTCGAGGTGCGTGCTCCAGGGCCGGTTCCCCGGCTGTGGACAGACCCACTGGAGGCTGTCGGTCATCCCTTCGCCGCGCGGACGGCATGGAGTGCTGCGACAAGGGTCGGACGCGGTCGGTGGGATCAATCAAAAGGGGTGACCACGCCACGGGTGGGGGGTCATGACCTACACGATCACACGTCCACCGCGGGTCTGCTCATACCGCCGCGGTTCGGGTCGACTGCGACAGGCAGCGGGATGTGGTGATCGAGCAGACCGTAGAAGATTAACACGATCAGCTCGCGGGCTGCGGCGACGACTCCGATGTTGCGGCCCGCGGCGCGCGCCGACCCGGTCGCAGACCCGCGACTATGAAAGCAAATAATTATTAAGCTGCTACTGTTGTCGTATCACGCATCATAAGGCAGTCCGTCGGCAATTCTAAAATGGAACTTATAAGTGAGCGTGGCAGTTCCAGGCCGCCCCCCAACGTTCACCTGAAGAACGCATTTACCTTCCAGGTCGTAGTTGGTATTGAACCCGAGCATCGGCACGCTTGAGTGCAAAAAGTAGTCAACCGGAATATCCGGATGGTAGTCGCGGTAGCTAGGCACCTGCGCTACGCCGGTGGTACAGGTCATCGGTGACGTCGCAATCGATCGAACGGAAGGTGAGATCCGAAAGGACCACGCCATCGTGATCGTTTGCCCGATCTCCGGAGGCGGCACATCTACGTAGGATGTCCGACCAGTGAACGTTCCGTTACTGTCTGACATTTCAAAATAACGCTCGGTACTCTTCCCCGTGAACTCGTACCGCCCCTCCAGTGGGCCGGTCTGCGCGACTGCTGGAGCCACCAAGAAGACGGTGGACAGCATGGCGAGCATTACGACAAGGAAAGATGACCGAAATGCTCTCACGTCGCCACGCCGCGCACCCACGTCGCGCGCCATTCATAGCCGTCCTGGTCCGCCCTCTCAATTTCGACCTCTACCGGCGCACTGTTGCCTAGCGTCCGATAACTATCCGCCGACCCTCGGGGTTCTATGACCGCGTAGTGCACCCAGACCCTGCGGTCATCGCCATCGAGCGATATTTCACCCAGGCCATTGACGTCGTCCCATTTCTCCACCCGCCCGTGAAACCTGAATCTTTCGTTGACCATTGTATCCCCTATTTTCTGGCCGTCTTCCCGATCAGGCACGCAGCTACGTACAGTAACGAGCTGTGGCACGCTCCCGCACAGCGTAGACCCTCAGTTCCGCGAGCTGTACTGGTCCAGTAGCGCGAGCCCCGCTCGCGGTCCACGAGAGCGGGGGCGCAGCTGCGGTCGATGGACTCCGGCGCCGAGGTGATCACCATGACCGGGCGGGCATCGGCGACGGAAGCAGCGCGCCCTGGCTGGAACGCCGGCGGCAGCATTAGGCCCCGGGTCAGCGGCGGCGGGCGCGGCGCAGGCCCAGCCGTAACCTGCCGCGGGGGGGCATCGGGGCGGGACCCGGTGCCCGGCTCGACGGACCGCGATGGACGGACCTGATCGGGTCGTCACCGAACCGGCGCACGGCACGGGCGACGGCGCTGGCCCGGCCGGCGACGCGACGGCGCAGCGGGGACCGGAGCCCAAGCCTGCGCGCCGAGCGCGCGGCTCTGGCGACGGCGCGGCGCTCCCGCACCGGGACGTTCCACGCCTCCGGGTGCCGGGACAGCCAGCGGTACCGGTGCAGGGTGTAGGGGATCAGCACGAGGTAGCCGGCGGCCACGATCGCCAGACCGAGGAACTGCACGGTGATCAGCGCCGCCGCCGCGATGCCGACCCCCACCAGCAGCGGTGCGACGTAGCGCGGCGACACCCGGACGGTCTTGAGCGACAGCGTCGGGAGCCTGCTCACCATGAGCCCGGCCACCACCAGCGCCCACAGTGCCACCGGCACCGGCGTGGACCACCAGCCGGGCCCGAAGTGCAACGTCACGTAGAGCGGGATGCCAACCGTCATCGCCGCGGCGGGCGCGGGTACTCCGACGAAGAACTCCTTCGCGAACGGGAACTCGTCCTCGACGTCGATGAGGGTGTTGAAGCGGGCCAGTCGTAGCGCCATGCACACCGCGAAGATGAGCGCGACGGTCCAGCCGAAGCGGTTGCCTTCCAGCGCCCAGACGTAGAGCACCAGCGCCGGGGCGACGCCGAAGGACACGAGGTCGGCGAGCGAGTCGAGCTCGGCGCCGATCCGGCTGCTGGCGTCCAGCATCCGGGCCAGCCGACCGTCGAGTGCATCGCACAGGGCGGCGACGGCGACGGCGGCGACGGCGAGCTCGAACCGCGCGTCCAGCGCGAAGTAGACCGCGGAGAGCCCCACGCACAGGGCGAGCACCGTGACGGCGTTGGGCAGCAGCCGGATCCCGGCGGTGTAGGTCGACATGCCGATCAGCCGATCCTCGACCCGGGGAGCTCAGCGAGCACCGTCTCGCCGCCGATCGTCCGCTGCCCGACGGCGACCCGCACCCGGGAGCCGGCTGGCAGGTAGGTGTCGACCCGGGAGCCGAAGCGGATCAGCCCGTAGGTCTGCCCGGCCGCGACCTCGTCGCCGGGCGCGACCTCGCACACGATGCGCCGGGCGAGCAGTCCGGCGATCTGCACGACACCGATGCGCGCCCCCCCGGTGGTCTCCAGCAGCAGGGCGCTGCGTTCGTTGTCCTCGCTGGCCTTGTCGAGATCGGCGGAGAGGAACTTCCCGGGCCGGTAGGCGTGCGCCAGCACCCGGCCGTCGGCCGGGATGCGCTGCACGTGCACGTCCAGCACGGACAGGAAGATGCTGACGCGGGGCACCGGCGTGCGGGGCAACAGGTCCAGCTCCCGCGGGGGCACCACGTCGGCGACGGTGGCGACGGTGCCGTCGGCCGCGGCGAGCACCACCCCGGTGATCGGTGGGGGCACCCGGTGGGGGGCCCGGAAGAAGGCCGCGGTGGCCGCGGTGACGATGGCGCCTGCCACCGCGCCACGGCCGGTGAGGGCCCGGACGCTCACAGCCACGATGGCCACGCCCGCGACCACGGGGCGTCCACCCGGGTGCATCGGCGGGACGGCGGCCCGGACCAGTTCGGCGACGTGCGGTAAGGAGAGCCCGGAAGGGGCCCCGGTTGGATCGGGCATCGGGGTGGGTCGGCTCCTCCGGCGTGTCGGCCCGGTCGGGCCACGGTAGCGCCAGCTAGGGTACGCGAGAGCAGATCGTCACCGTCTGCCACACTGCCACACGCGGTCGGATACCCCCGGACGCAGAGGGCCGGGGCCGCCATCCCCCGAGACGACGACCCCGGCCGTGGAACCGCTCGTCCGCTCCCCAGCGACGGGCGGTAGGTCCTCTGCTGTGCGACACGGGTACCCATGTCGCACTGGGAGTATCCCTGAGAGTCCGATCGATCGTCCAGATCACCGGGAGAGGAAGCCGGTATCCGCACCGATCAGTCGAACACTCACCAGTAGGACGCTCACAGCGCGCCACTTGTTGCATCTACCGGCTGTGACTTGCATCACAATTGACAGATCGGCTCACCCGGTCAGTAGCCACACTTGCACAGCGGCGCCCTCGTCGAGCTCCGTCACGTCCTCCGGGACGACGGCGAGGCAGTCCGCCCGGGCCAGCGAACCGAGCAGATGCGACGCTGGCGTGCCGATTTCCCGGACCGTGCCGCGCGCGGCGTCGAGCACTCCACGGCGGAACTGCCGCCGCCCGGCCGGTGACCGCCACCGCTCGCCCAGCGTGGCCGTCACCACCGGTCGATCGGGGTACGGGTGGCCCAGCGCCGCCCGCAGCGCCGGCCGGACGAACACCTCGAAGGAGACCAGCGAGCTCACCGGGTTCCCGGGCAGTGTCACCACGCCGACGCCGCCCAGCTCGGCGACGCGCCCGGCACCCTGCGGGCCACCGGGCTGCATCCCGACCTTGACGAACGTCACCCCACGGTCGGTGAACGCGTCCTTGACCACCTCGTAGGCACCCGCGCTCACCCCACCGGAGGTAAGGACCAGATCCACCTGGCCGCTGTCGAGGCGATCCCGGAGCCGGTCGAGGAACTGCTCGACGTCGTCGGGCACGAACCGCAACAGCTCGGCGCAGCCGCCCGCCTCCTCGACTGCAGCAGCCAGCATCGGTCCGTTCGACTCGTAGATCTGGCCGGGGCGCAAGGCCGTACCGGGCACCACGAGCTCGGAGCCGGTGGAGAGCACCAGCACCGTGGGGCTGCGCCGCACGGACACCGTGGCCGAGCCCACCGCCGCCGCGACCCCGATCTGTGGCGCACCGAGCACCGTACCCGCAGCGAGCACCACGTCCCCGGCCCGGACGTCCTCCCCGGCGCGGCGCAGGTGCGCGCCGGGGGTGGGGGCCGCGGCCAGCCGCACCCGCGTGACCCCGCCGTCGGTCTGTTCGACGGGGATGACGGCGTCCGCGCCCACCGGCATTGGCGCACCGGTCATGATCCGGTGCACGGTGCCCGGCTCCAACGGCGGGACGTCACTGCGCCCGGCCGGGATGTCGGCCGCCACGGCCAGCTCGACGGGGCTCGCGCCGGACGCGCCCGCGAGGTCGGCGGCGCGCACCGCGTACCCGTCCATCGCCGAGTTGTCGAACGGGGGCAACGAGACAGCGGCGACCACGTCGGCGGCGAGCACCCGGCCGCGCGCCTGCGCCAACCGCACCTCCTCGGCCGGCGCCAGCGGGAACAGGGCAGCGACGACGGCCCGATGCTCCTCGACCGTTCTGGACTTCTGGACTGTCCGGGAATGGCTCGCCACGCCCGCATCCTGCCCCACGGCGCAAGGCCGGATCGTCCTCGGTACCGGGTCAGGACGCGATCGGTGCGACCTGCATCGTGGTGAGGCTCCTCCCGCTCGACGGGTCGAAGACCTGGATCTTGCTGTTGTCCACCCAGAACTCACAGCGCTGGCCCTCGACCGCCCTGGTCGCGGCCGAGAGCCGGGTGACCAGCTGCCCGCCGGCACCACCGGGGACCTCGGCGGTGCCGGCGTCGGCGGCGAGATCGGCGAGGTCGTCGGACATCGCCTGCTCACCCTCGATCGTGACGTACACGAACGTGTCCGAGCCCATCGACTCGAGCACGTCGACCTCGGCGGTGAACAGCGATCCGCGGGCTCGGACGTGGTCCTCGACCAGGTCGGCGTCCTCGAAGTGCTCCGGGCGGAGACCTATGATCACCTCCCGAGGGGCGTCGCCCTTCTCCAGAGCGCGGCGCAGCTCGTCGGTGATGGTCAGATCGCCCAGCGCGGTGCGCAGCGTCGCCTCCGCCAGCGTCGCCGGGAGGAAGTTCATGGCGGGCGAGCCGATGAAGCCGGCGACGAAGATGTTGGCTGGGGCGTCGTAGAGCGTCTGCGGCGAGCCGATCTGCTGCACGACCCCGGCACGCAGGACGACGATGCGGTCGCCGAGGGTCATGGCCTCGGTCTGGTCGTGCGTGACGTACACCATGGTGGTCCCCAGGCGCTGCTGCAGCTTGGAGACCATCGTGCGCATCTGCACGCGCAGCTTCGCATCGAGATTGGACAGCGGCTCGTCCATCAGGAACACCTTCGGGCTGCGCACGATCGCCCGGCCCATCGCGACGCGCTGGCGCTGCCCCCCGGACAGGGTGGCCGGGCGACGGTCGAGGTGCGCGGTGAGGTCGAGGATCGTCGCGGCCTCCTCGACCTTGCGGTTGATCTCGGCCTTGGCCACCTTTGCGATCTTGAGGGGGAAGCCCATGTTCTCCCGCACGCTCATGTGCGGGTAGAGCGCGTAGGACTGGAACACCATCGCGATGTCACGGTCCTTAGGCGCCTTCTCGTTCATCCGCTCGCCGCCGATGCGCAGCTCGCCATCGCTGATGTCCTCCAGTCCGGCGATCATGTTGAGCGCGGTGGACTTCCCGCAGCCCGAGGGCCCCACGAGGATGACGAACTCGCCGTCGGCGATTTCGACGTCGATGGCGTCGGCCGCGACGGTTCCGTCGGGATAACGCTTGGTCACGTGGTCGAGAACGATGTCAGCCACTTACACTCAGCCTTTCACTGCACCGGAGGTCAGACCGGCGACGATGCGCCGCTGGAAGAAAAGCACGAAGACGATGATGGGGATCGTCAGTAGCACGGCGGCGGCCGCGATCGAGCCCGTCGGCTCGGCGAACTGCGAGGCACCCGTGAAGTTCGCGATCGCCACGGTCGCGGTCTGCGACGCGCTCGTCGAGGTCAGCGAGATTGCGAACAGGAAGTCGTTCCAGGCGAAGATGAACACGAGGATCGCGGTGGTGAACACGCCCGGAGCGGCCAGCGGCACGATCACCGACCGGAACGCCTGCAGCGGCGTGGCCCCGTCCATCTTCGCCGCTTTCTCCAGCTCCCACGGGATCTCCCGGAAGAACGCCGAGAGCGTGTAGATCGCCAGTGGCAGCGCGAAGGTGATGTAGGGCAGGATCAGCCCGGGCCAGGTGTTGAACAGCCCGACCGCGCGCTCGATGTCGAACAGCGGGCTCACCAGCGAGATCTGCGGGAACATCGCGACCAGCAGCGAGACGCCGACCAGCAGCTTCTTGCCGGGGAAGTCCAGCCGCGCGATCGCGTAGGCCGCCATCGTCCCGATCACGACGGCGAACACCGTCGCGATGACCGCGATGCCGATCGAGTTGCGCAGCGCCGCGGTGAACAGGTCGATCTGGAAGATCTGCGCGTAGTTGTCGAACGTCGCGCTGGTGGGGATGAAGTTGCCGTCGGTGATCGTGTCGGCGGTCTTGAACGACAGGCTGACGATCCACAGCACCGGAACCAGCGCGTAGATGATCACCACCAGGTTGCCGACGGCCCACCAGGTCCGCCGGCTCGCGGTAGCGGTCGTGTCCGCCATCTCTCAGCGCCTCCTGTCAGCGTCAGAGCCCGGTGCTGCGGTCCCGAACAGCTTGATGAACCCGAACGCGATGATCCCCACCGCAATGAAGATCAGCACGCTGATCGCGGAGCCGATGCCGAGATTGAGCACCTTGAACAGGTTGTCATAGCCCAGTATCGAGACCGAACCCGTTCCGTTGGAGCCGTTGGTGAGGACGTAGATGTTGTCGAACACGCGGAACGCGTCGAGCGTGCGGAACAGCAGCGCCACGAGGATGGCCGGCTTCATCATCGGCAGGATGATCCGCGTGAGCCGTTGCCACGGCCCGGCACCGTCCACCTGTGCGGCCTTGAGCAGGTCCTCGGGCACCAGGGCGAGCCCGGCGAGCAGCAGCAGCGCCATGAACGGGGTGGTCTTCCAGACTTCGGCGAGGATGATGATCGCGAGCGAGGCCACCTGGTCGGTGAGCGGCGCCGCCCCTTCCGGCAGCAGTGCCGCGAGGTAGCCCTTGTCCGGCGTCCAGGCGAACTGCCAGGAGAACGCCGCGACGACGGTGACGATGCCGTACGGGATGAGCACGACGGTACGGGTCAACCCGCGCCCGACGATCGTGCGATGCATGACCAGTGCGAGCGCGAGCCCGAGCACGAACTCGATAGCCACCGAGACGACCGTGATGCCCATCGTGACGGCAAACGCGTTCCACCAGTACCCCGAGCTGAGCACGGCGGCGTAGTTGGCCAGGCCCGCGAACGCTCGGTCAGCAGGGAACCGCAGGTCGTAGCGCTGCAGGGACAGCCAGACTGCGTAACCGATCGGGTACGCGGTGACCGCCAGAATGATCACAACGGCCGGGGCGCAGAGCAGCAGCCCGAGCCTGCGCTCCGCACGCTTGCCCTCCGACAGCGGCGCCCGACGGTCCTTGCGATGCACGCCGACGTACGGCGCGGGGGCGGTGGTGGTCACGGGACCAGGCCCTCCGAGTTCTGCGCGCGGACGATCTGGTCGGAGAGCTCGCCGACGACCGCGTCCGGCCGGATCTGCGCCGGCGGGTTCAGCAGGTCGGAGATCACGATCGAGATGCTCTGGTAGGCCGGGGTCTTCGGTCGCACGCTCGCGGTGTCCAGCGAGTTCTTGATCGCCTCCCAGGCCGGGTACTCGGCCTGGAACGCCGGGTCGGAGTACAGCGCCTCGAGGGTGGGCGGCACGCCACCGTCGATGGCGTTGCGGAGCTGATTGTCCCGGTTACGTAGGCACTCTATGGCCTCGAAGGCCAGGGCTTTGTGCCGCGAGGTGGTGCTGACCCCGAGGTTCAGCCCACCGATCGTCACGCTCGCCGGCTGCCCGGCAACCACCGACGGGTACGGGGCCCAGGCGAACTCGTCGAGGACCCGACGGCCCGTGTCGGTGGCCGAGGGCCTGCCGCTGGCGTCGAGGAACACTCCGCCACCCCCACCGTCGGGCGGCGGGGTGGTGATCGAGGCGTAGACGAACGGGTAGTTGACCTGGAACGCGGCAATCCCGGCCTCCATCGCGAGCCTACCGTCGTTCTCCTTGGCCACCGACAGCGACGGGTCAGACGCCGGCGACGCGGCCACCCGCTGCATGGTCGACAGCGCGATCTCGGCAGCGTTCCCCTGGCCGATCAGGACGTCGCCGTTCTCGGATACGATCCTCCCGCCGGCGCTGGTGAGCAGCGTGTTGAACCAGACCGCCAGGCCCTCGTACTGGGCCCCCTGCACCTCGATGTAGGACGGCAGGCCCTGGTCGGCAAGCGCCTCGGAGGCGGCGATCATCTCATCCCAGGTGGCCGGCGGCGTGGGTGCGAGGTCTTTGCGGTACCAGAGGATCTCCGTGTTGGTGTTGAGCGGCGCGGCATAGAGGGTGTCCTGGAAGCTTCCCGTCTCGAGGGTCGCCTCGAGCGTGCCCGCACGCACCCGCGCGGCGACGTCCTCGGGAAACGCCTCGATCCAGCCCGCTGTTGCGAACTCAGCGGTCCAGGTGACGTCTATAGCGATGACGTCCAAGGCCGGGTCGCCGGCCACCAGTCTGCGGGCGAGCTGCAGGCGCTGGTTGTCGGCGCCCTTGGGGAGCGCCTGCTGGGCGATCGAGTAGCGACCGCCCGCCTCAGCGGTGCAGTCCTCGGCGGCCGCAGCGTACTGTGTCGCGCCGTCGGCGGGGGTGTAGAAGTTCAGCACGAGAGGTCCACCTCGGCCCGAGCCGCTGCAGCCTGCCACCGCGGCGACGACCAGCAACGCGCACGCTCCCGCCACGAGTAGTCGACGCCCCCGCCACGACCTCGTAGGGACCGACTCCCGCATAAATCCCCCCGTTCTCGGCACCCAGCGCACCGACCGCATCGCCCACACCTGCGTTATTGCTCACCGTCAGTAGCTGGTCTCGAACCTATGCCCGCCGGTGCCCTCGCACAACGTAGAGCAGGGATTCAGGCCGGTCCCGCCCCCATCGCCAGTTTGGCGAGCAGCTCACGCGCCTGCTCGGCGTTGCGCGGCTGGCACAGCACGTCGTAGCGACCGGCCACCATCTGGCTGGCGGAGGTGAAGTCGCGCCGCCCGCGGGCGGCGCGGTACCCGACGGCGGCCGACACGAGACCGAACACCACACCGCTGGCCAGACCGACCAGGATCGGACCGAACGAGGTGCCGCCCTCGTTGAACAGGCTCAGCAGCAGCCCGACGAACAGGCCGAACCACGCGCCGGACGCAGCGCCGGACATCAGCACCCGTCCCCAGCTCAGACGCCCGATGACGCGTTCGACCAGCATCAGGTCGACGCCGACGATCGTCACGTCCCGAACCGGGAAATCGGAGTCGGCCAGGTGGTCAACGGCCCGCTGCGCCTCCTCGTAGGTGGCATACGAGCCGACGGGCCAGCCGGTGGGCGGCGTCGGCAAGTTGGGCAGACCGGGCGCGGTGCGCGCGGGGCCGCCGAAAGGTGTGGTCACGGGGCCTCCTCATCGTCGGTGTCGGGACCGCTGGCGGACAAAATCCCTGTGGTGTCACCTTACGGACCAGGGACGACATGCCCCGTGACACCGATCCTCACACGGGCGGCGACCGCGCGGGGCATGGGCGCGATCACGACCTGTCCTCGGCACGCTCCCGAGGTCGCGCGGACCGTCGACGTGTCCGAGGCACCCTCGCTGACCAGCAGGAACAACGCCTCAACGCAGGAGCCGCTCGATCTCGTACCCCACGGAGTCGCCGCAGCGACCATAGCTGCGAACGTCTCCCGGACAATCCCGACACAGTACTCGCTGGCCTGCAGTCTCGCCATGCCGACTCGACGTCGGCCCGCTCGCCGGAGCCCTCGAGCCTGCTCACCCCGCAGGGAGGCGAGCTGATCCGCGGCCGCGAAGACCCACGCCTCCAGTTCGTGCAGCACGAGATGTGGCACGAAACGCGGGTCACCCACCGTCGTCGCGATGGCCGATTCGACATGCCGAACACGCTCAGGAGCACAACCATCCGGACGGTCAGCCATGCCCGGTGCGTCCACGGGAAATCCGTAATAGTCAATCATGGTTGTCAGGATGTCGAGGCTGGAGTCACGGAGAAGGCGCCGCACGTCCCCGGCGAGCCTCGACCATGACGTCACGCCGCCGCGGTTCCAGGCGCTGCCTGCCGGCCTGCGGGTGACGAGGATGGAGGAGGTGATCCAGAAGCCCCGCTCTCCCAGATAGGGCGCGAGGACCTCTCGTGCAACCGTTTCCTCCGTCTGCCCCTCGACCAGCAGGTGTAGCCGACGTATCCGCTCAACCATCGGCGAGGCCAGCGATCGAGCCTGGCCGGCCACCGAGGAGGTTCTTCTCCCAGAGCTCGCCCAACGAGTACTCATGCAGCCAATCCCGCAGATGGGCTCGATCGGGACGGACGAACGTGGAACCCCGCTCACCCCGCTCCACCACGATCAGTTCGGACAGGTCGAACTGGTTCATGAGCGTGACCGACTGTGTGGCGATCATGACCTGACTGCGGGTGGACGCCTGCCGGAGCAGGTCGGCGAGCACCACGATGGCGTAGGGGTGCAGCCCGAGCTCGGGCTCGTCGAGGACGACCAGCGCGGGCAGCCACGGTTGCAGCAGCAGTGTGGACAGGCACAGGAACCGGAGCGTGCCATCGGACATCTGGTACGCGGAGAAACACGTTATCGGTCCCGTGTTCCCGCCACCGGAGCTGAATCTGGTCCTGGTTCTCGGGCTCCAGCACGAAGTCCCGGAAGAAGGGGGCTACCTGCCGGAGCGATCCCACGATGCGCCGATAGGCAGCTGTATCACGCACGTCGGCGCTTTCCCGCAGTCGGCGCAGGACGGCGGCCAGGTTGCCGGCATTAGGTTGCAGGATGAGGTTGTCTGCGGTCGTGACGAACTTCTTGACCGGCGCTGTCGGGCTCGTGTCGTGGAAATGATACACCCGGCAACCGCGGAGCAGATCGATGACATACGACGCGACCAGCCAGCCCCGGGCCCGCCCTGCCATGGTCTCGTGGAGCTTGGTCTCACGGTGACCTCGGTCGATCGAGTCGTGTCAGGGCGTGACATACCGCTCGGGGTCCCGGTAATAGATGTGCTCGTCGATGAAGAACAGGCCGCCGTCCGGGGCTGGAACGAGCACCACGTCGTAGCGGCTCTCATCCCGGCCCCGTCCGCGCAGCGACAACCGGATCCGCTTCGCCGTCAGCGTGGCGTTCACTAAGGCGGCGGCACCGCCGCTGCGCGCCACGTGGACGCGCAGATCCTCGTCGACGATCCGGCCCAGCAGCTCGAGCGCACGGATGAGGTTGCTCTTGCCCGTGCCGTTGGCTCCCACGAGCACGTTGAGCGGACCAAGCTCCACCGAAGCCTCGACGATCGAGGTGAAGCCCTCGACGTCGAGACGTTCGATCATCCGGTCCGGCATGGGCGTCAGCGTACGGCCGCGCGGGGTCGGGACGGGCTCAGCCTTCCGGCGGGGTCCAGCGGTCACCGCGCTTCATGCCGGCCGCGCGCCCCTTGCCCGAGATCACCAGTGCCATCTTGCGCGACGCCTCGTCGATCATCTCGTCACCGATCATGGCGGCGCCCAGTCGGCCGCCCGCATCCGAGGTGTAGTACTCATAGGCATCGAGGATGTTCTCGGCGCGATCGTAGTCCTGCTGCCGCGGGCTGAACGTCTCGTTCGCCGCGTCGATCTGATCCGGGTGCAGCACCCACTTGCCGTCGAACCCGAGCGCGGCCGAGCGCCCGGCCACCCGGCGGAACCCGTCGAGGTCGCGGATCTGCAAGTACGGCCCGTCGATGGCCTGCTTGTCGTGGGCCCGGGCCGCCATCAGGATGCTCATCAGGATGTGGTGGTAGGCGTCGCCCACGTCGTAGCCGGGCGGCTGCTCCCCGACCACGAGCGAGCGCATGTTGATCGAGGCCATGAAGTCGGCCGGGCCGAAGACGATCGTCTCGACGCGCGGCGACGCGATGGCGACGGCGGTGACGTTCGTCAGGCCCAGCGCGTCCTCGATCTGGGCCTCGATCCCGATCCGGCCGACCTCGTAGCCCATCGCCTTCTCGATCTGGGTGAGCAGCAGGTCCAGGGCGACGATCTGCTGCGGGGTCTGCACCTTCGGCAACATGATCGCGTCGAGGTGGGCGCCGGCACCCTCCACCACCTCGACGACGTCACGGTAGGTCCACTCGGTGGTCCAGTCGTTGACGCGCACGACGCGGACCCGCTCGCCCCAGCCGCCCTCGTTGAGCGCCGCGACGATCCTCGTGCGGGCACCCGGCTTGGCCAGCGGCGCGCAGGCGTCCTCGAGATCCAGGAAGACCTCGTCGACGGGCAGCGTGCGGGCCTTGTCGATGAACTTCTGGCTGGACCCCGGCACCGCCAGGCAGGAACGGCGGGCACGGATGCGAGCGGTCGTCACGAACAGGCTCCTCGACGAGATCGGCGCGGACGTCAGGGCTTGCGACCGATCCCGGCCCAGTAGTAGGCGCTGTGCGGATCGGCGATCGGCGGTTCCTGTGGATCCGGCCGCCAGCTCAGCACGGGAACGACCCCGGGATCCACCATGTCCAGGCCCTCGAAGAACTGTCCGACCTCGGCCTGGTTGCGGGGCAGGACGGTCATTCCGGCCCGCTTGGCCACGGCCTGGACCCCGGCCGCCGCCTCGGAGTCGAAGTCCCCGGTGGGGTGGGTGAGGGCAAGGTAGCTCCCCGACGGGAGGGCGTCGAGCAGTCTCCGCACGACCGGGTAGGGGTCGTTGCCCTCCTGGGGGTCGAAGTACATCAGCACGGCGATCAGCAACAACGCCACCGGCGCACCGAGGTCCACCGTCTCGCGCAGCTCGGTGCTGGACAGGATCGCGTCCACGTCGAGGAAGTCGCTGAGCACGAACGCGGTGCGGCCCTGCGGGGTGCTCGACATCAGGGCCCTGGCGTGCGCGCGGACCAGCGGGTCCTTGTCCACGTAGAGCACGCGCGAGTCGGGTGCGATCCGCTGGGCCACCTGGTGGACGTTCGGGGCGGTCGGGATGCCGGTACCGATGTCGAGGAACTGCCGGATGCCGGCCTCTCCGGCGAGGTAGCCGACGGCACGTTCGAGAAAGGCGCGGTTGGCCCGCGCCATGGCACTGATCGTCGGGACCTGCTCCCTGATCAGGTCCCCGACAGCGCGATCGGCGGGGTAGTTGTCCTTCCCACCCAACCAGTAGTCGTAGATCCGGGCTTCGTGCGGGACGGCGGTGTCGATCTGCGGTGGATGCCCGTCGTTCACGATCGATGCTCCTCTCGGCGATCATGCCCGGTTCGGGTGGTACATGATCACACCACGTCACCGTAACGCAGTGAGCAACCGCCGGGCGCCACTTCCGTCGGTTGCCGACGTCATGCAACCGGGATCACGTCCACGAGGACGTAGCGCAGTGGCAGCACGATTGCAGCGCCTAGGCTCAGCGCCGTGGGCACCGATCGGGTTTTCGTGGCGCGGCTGGCGGGCCTGGCCGTCTTCGGACCGGACGGCGAGCGCATCGGCAAGGTGCGCGACGTCCTGGCGACCCTACGGGTGAACGCCAGCCCGCCCCGGGTACTCGGCCTGGTGGTCGAGCTCGCCACCCGTCGGCGGATCTTCGTGCCGATGCTGCGCGTGACCACGGTGGACCCCGGTGCCGTCACGCTCGCCACCGGCTCGGTCAGCATGCGAGGCTTCGCGCAGCGGCCCAACGAGACGCTGCTCGTCGGCCAGCTGCTCGACGCACGGGTGCGGCTGGTCGAGACCGGTGCCGACGTCGTCGTGGTGGACGCGGCGATCGAGCCCACCCGATCGCGGGACTGGCTCGTCGGCAGGCTCGCGGTACGGGCCCGGCGGCACGGCCTCGCCCGCCGCGGGCAGGTGCAGGTGGTGGCCTGGAACGCGGTCACCGGACTGTCGCTGTCGGACCGCCAAGGCACTGCCGGGCTGTTGTCGGTGTTCGAGACGATGCGCCCGGCCGACGTCGCCGCGGCGCTGTCGGAGCTGCCGGGCAAGCGCCAGCGGGAGGTGGTCGACGCCCTCGACGACGAGCGGCTCGCCGACGTGTTCGAAGAACTCTCGGAATCCGACCAGCGCACGCTGCTCGGCTACCTCGACGCCGATCGGGCCGCGGACGTCCTTGAGGCGATGTCCCCCGACGACGCGGCCGACCTGCTGCACGAGCTCTCCGACGCGGAGTCCGACGCGTTGCTCGCGCTGATGGAACCGGGCGAGTCGGCGCCGGTCCGGCGGTTGATGAGCTACTCGTCCGACACCGCGGGCGGGCTCATGACACCGGAGCCGATCGTCCTGCGCCCGGACGCGACGGTGGCCGAGGCGCTGGCCCGCATCCGCAACCCCGACATCCCCCCGGCGCTGGCCAGCATGGTGTTCGTCTGCCGGTCGCCGTCACATACCCCCACCGGGCGCTACCTCGGCTGCGTGCACGCCCAACGGCTGCTGCGCGAGGCGCCGTTCGAGCTGGTGGCGGGCGTGGTCGACACCGAGCTGGCGCGACTGAGCTCCGAGGCGACGCTCGGTGAGATCACCCGTTACTTCGCGGCGTACAACCTCGTGGCCGGCCCCGTCGTCGACGCCGAGGACCACCTGCTCGGCGCGGTCACGGTCGACGACGTGCTCGACCACCTGCTGCCCCCGGACTGGCGCGATCGCCTGACCGAGCCGGACGGGGCCCGCGAGGATCCCGAGACCGAGGCCGCCGATGCCTGAGAACACCACCCACCGACGGCTGGACCAGCCACGGCTGGGCCGTGCCCATTTCGAGGTCGACCCGGACGGCTTCGCGCGGCTCTCGGAGCGGATCGCCCGGTTCCTCGGCACCGGTCGGTTCCTCGCCATCCAGACGGTGCTCGTCGTGGCCTGGATCGCGCTGAACGTCGCGGCGGTCTCGCTGCGCTGGGATCCGTACCCGTTCATCCTGCTCAACCTGTTGTTCTCCACGCAGGCCGCCTACGCCGCGCCGCTGATCCTGCTGGCCCAGAACCGTCAGGACGACCGCGACCGGGTCTCCCTCACCGAGGACCGTAACCGCGCCGAGCGCACCAAGGCCGACACGGAGTACCTGGCCCGCGAGCTCGCCGCGCTGCGGCTGGCCCTCGGTGAGGTGGCGACGCGGGACTACCTGCGGGGCGAGCTGGAGAAGCTCACCGACACGCTGCTCGCCGACCGGATGGGTGCCGACCGGATGGGTGCCGACGGCACCGACGCGGCCGCGGACCGGGCACGTCCCGTGCGGGTCAGCCGGCCAACCGGCGACTGATCTGCTCCAGGGTGGCGAGGTCGTCGGCATCGAGCCTGGTCGCGAAGTGGCGCACGACGCCGGCGAGGTGGGTACGGGCGGCAGCGCGCAGTCGGGCCAGGCCCGCGTCGGTGAGTTCGGCGGCCACCCCCCGGCCATCGGTCGCGACGCGGCAGCGGGTGACCAGGCCCGTGCGCTCCAGCCGGTCGACCAGCCGGGTGACCCCGGACCGGGACAGCAGCACCGCGTCGGCCAGCTCCGTCATCCGCAGCCGCCTGCCCGGAGCCTCGGCGAGCTGGACGAGCACGTCGTAGGCCGCGAGGGACAGCTGCTGCTCGGCCACCAGCTCGGTCTCGAGCGCACGGGTGATCGTGGCGTGCGCCCGCAGGAACGCGCGCCACGCGGCGAGCTGCTCGCACGTCGGGACGCTGCGCGAGGCCGCAGCGGCAACGGGCGCGTCGATCGGTGCCTGCGCGGCGATGTCCATCACGCCCGACGATGCTACGGACGCCGGTGGCCGGAGCGCGGACGTAGCATGGGCCGGTCACGGGGAGGCCACGACGGCGTCACCAGGAAGGTTCTGAATGTCCACCACCGGAAACACCACCACGATCGAGCAGGCCGTCCGGGCCGCGCTCGCCACGGTCGACGATCCGGAGATCCACAAGCCGATCACCGACCTCGGCATGGTCAAGGGCGTCACGGTCTCCCCCGAGGGCCGCGCCCACGTCGGGGTCTACCTCACCGTCGCCGGCTGCCCGATGCGCGAGACGATCACCACCCGTGTCACCGCGGCGGTCTCGGCCGTCACCGGCATCACCGGCGTCGAGGTGGAGCTCGACGTCATGAACGACGAGCAGCGCACCGAACTGCGCCGCGGCTTGCGCGGCGACGCCGCCGACCCGGTGATCCCGTTCGCCCAGCCCGGCTCGCTCACCCGCGTGTACTGCGTGGCGTCGGGCAAGGGCGGGGTCGGCAAGTCCTCGGTCACGGTGAACCTGGCCGCCGCGATGGTCGCCCGCGGGCTCGCGGTGGGCGTGCTCGACGCCGACATCTACGGCCACTCGATGCCGCGAATGCTGGGCACCACCGCGCGGCCCACCAGGGTCGAGAACATGATCATGCCGCCACAGGCGCACGGGATGAAGATCATCTCGATCGGCATGTTCAAGCCCGGCAACGAGGCCGTCCCCTGGCGCGGCCCGATGCTGCATCGCGCGTTGCAGCAGTTCCTCGCCGACGTGTTCTGGGGCGACCTCGACGTGCTGCTGCTCGATCTTCCCCCGGGCACCGGCGACATCGCGATCTCCACCGCGCAGCTGGTGCCGAACGCGGAGCTGCTGGTGGTCACCACACCGCAGCCGGCCGCGGCCGAGGTGGCCGAGCGGGCCGGCTCGATCGCGCTGCAGACCCGCCAGCGCCTCGCCGGTGTCATCGAGAACATGTCGTGGATGGAGCTGCCCGATGGCACCCGCATGGAGGTGTTCGGCTCCGGCGGCGGCCAGGCGGTGGCCGACTCGCTGACGCGCATCCTCGGCGCCCCGGTGCCGCTGCTCGGCCAGGTGCCGCTGGAGACGAGGCTGCGCGAGTGCGGCGACTCCGGCACCCCGATCGTGCTGGCCGACCCCGAGAGCGCGAGCGCGCAGGCCCTGAGCGCCGTTGCGGACAAGCTCACCGTGCGCGCGCGGGGTCTCGCCGGCATGTCGCTGAACATCAGCCCGGTGCGCCGCTGACGCGGCCTGTGCGCGGAAACCGCTGCTATGGCGACGATTTCCGCGCACAAGCCTCGGCCCAGAGTGCTACCCCCTCGTCGACCTGGTCGGCGGTCACGATCAGTGGCGGGATCATCCGCACCACGTTGCCGAACGGCCCGCAGGTGAGCAGCAGCAACCCGCCCTCGGCCGCGGCGGCGTGGGCGCGGGTGGCCGCGGCCGGATCGGGGGCACCGTCGGGCGTGCAGAACTCGTTGCCGACCATCAGCCCGAGCCCGCGCACGTCGGCGATACCGGGGTGGTCGGCCGCCACCTTGCGGAGCCCGTCTCGCAGGCGCAGACCCTGCTCGGCGGCATTGGCGACGAGCCCCTCGTCGGCGATGACGTCGAGGGTGGCGAGCGCGGCGGCGCAGGCCACGGCGTTGCCACCGTAGGTACCGCCCTGCGAGCCGGGACGGGCTTTCTCCATCAGCGCCCGCGGCGCCGCGATCCCCGACAGCGGGAAGCCCGACGCCAGTCCCTTGGCGGTGATCAGCACGTCGGGTGCCACACCGGCATGCTGATGGCCCCAGAACCGACCGGTGCGCCCGAAGCCGGTCTGCACCTCGTCGGCGACAAGCAGGATGCCGTGCGCGTCGGCCCGCTCGCGCAACCCGGTCAGAAACGCCGGCGGGACGGGCACATAGCCGCCCTCGCCGAGCACCGGCTCGATGAGCAACGCCGCCACGTCCGCGGCCGGAGCGACCGTGACCAGCAGCCGGTCCAGCTCGCGCAGGCAGAACGCCACGGTCTCGTCCTCGCTCCAGCCGTAGCGGAACGCATAGGGGAACGGCGCGAACGCGACACCGCCCATCATCGGCCCGATCCCGGCGCGGATCTTCGCTCCGGAGGTGGTGAGCGCGGCCGCGCCCATCGTCCGGCCGTGGAACCCGCCGTCGAACGCCACGACCAGCGGACGGCCGGTGGCGTGCCGGGCCAGCCGCACCGCCGCCTCGACCGCCTCGCTGCCGGAGTTGAGGAAGAACACGCTGTCCAGACCCGCGGGCAGCACGTCGCCGAACCGGTCGGCGAGCCGGAGCAGCGGCTGGTGCATGACCGTCGTGTACTGGCCGTGGATCAGCGTGGCCACCTGCTCCTGCGCCGCGGCGACGACTCGCGGGTGGCAGTGCCCGGTGCTGGTGACACCGATTCCGGCGGTGAAGTCGAGGTGGCGGCGGCCGTCGGTGTCGTAGAGGTACACGCCCTCGCCGCGGGCGACCTGTACCGGCGTCGCCTGCTTCAGGATGGGGGACAGCTGGGCCATGCGCTACTCCTCTGAATGTTGTCGGATTGTCGACAATCCTCGTCGATGGAACCACGCCTCCGCGAGGCCCGGCAAGGTCGCGGGCCGCCAGTTCGTGCCGACTCGTCCGCCACTCTGTACCGACTCGCGGGTTTAGGCGGGGACGGGGGGTGCCGTGGGGAGGATGCGGCGGACGGCGTCGGACATGTGGGAATCCAGTGCCGTGAGCAGGCGGGCGGTGTCGCCGTCGCGCACGGCGTCGCGGAGCTCCCGGTGCTCGGCGAGCAGCGCACCGGCGGGCGGGGCGGCCTCCTGCAGTGCGGCCAGGCACATCCGGGTCTCCACGAGCAGCGCATCTGCCATCCGTCGCAGCCGCGGGCGGCCCGCGGCTGCGACCAGCTCGGTGTGGAAGGCGTGGTCGGCATCGGCCAGCGCGACCGGGCAACCCGCCGCCGCCTCCATCGTGGCGAGCGCCGCCGTCAGCCGCTGCCCGGCCGCCGCACGGTTCCCGGCCATCACCAGCAACGCCGCGGCGCGCTCGACCGCCGTCCGGGCGGTGTAGACGTCGCGCACGTCGGCCGCGCCGAGGTCGCGGACGAACAGCCCGCGATGGCGCTCGCTGCGCACCAACCCCTCGGCGACGAGCCGTTGCATGGCCTCGCGCAGCGGTCCCCGACTCACCCCGAGCCGCAGGGCCAGCTCCACCTCGCCGAGCTGGGTACCGGGCGGGAACACCCCGCGCATGATCGCCTCGCGGATCCGGTCGGCGACGATGGCCGCGGTCGAGCGGCGCTCGACGGGCTCCAGTTCGGTGAGATCCACGGTCAGGCCGCCCGGGAGAACAGCGCGCCCAGCCCGGAGCGCGCGCCGTCCGCGCCGGCCAGCCGCAACCCCTGCCAGATGCTCACCTGGTTGGCCGTCAGTACCGGCTTGCCAACGCGGCAATCCAGCGCGTCGAGCACCGCGATCGTGTGCAGCGCCGTGTCGGGCAGCAGCACCGCCTGCGCGTCCGGATGGTCGGCGGCAGCGGCGAACTCCAGCACGGCGGCGGGCGGGAGGGTGCCGACCTCGGCGGCGGTGACGATCCCCCGCGACGAGAGCGCCAGCACCTCGACGCCGGCCGCGGCGAGGAACGCGACGAACCGCTCGGCGACGTCGTCGGGATAGGTCGCGCCGACGGCCACGCGGGTGACGCCCAGCCGCGCACAGGCGTCGACGAACGCGAACGAGGTGCTCGACGCCGGCGCCCCCGCCGCCGCCGCGAGCGCCGCGACCTGCGCCGCGGCGCCGTCCCAGCCGAAGACGAAGCTCCCGCTCGTGCACGCCCACACGACGGCGTCCAGCGGGGCGGGCAGGGCCTGCACACCCTCGGCGAGGACGGCGTCGGCGCCGATGTCGAGCAGGGCGTCGACGCGGTGGGCGTCCACCCGCATCGCGGTGTGCACCAGCGGCAGGCGGGGGCCGCCGAGCAACGACTCGGCGCGCGGGTAGTCGTCCTCAGCGGAGAAGCCGGGGTAGAGGATGCCAACGGTGGGAGTCATGCCGCTCCTGGTCGTAGCGAGTGCTTCTCGGCGTGCAGCAACCGGCCCCCGCCCACCGCGCCCCGGCCCATGGCCCGCAGCGCGGCCCACATCGTGACCTGGTTGGCGGTGAGCACCGGCTTGGCGAGCGCCTGCTCGAGGGGCTCGATGAGGTCGTAGGTGGGCAGGTTCGTGCAGCTGATGAACAGCGCTTCGGCGTCGTCGATGTCCATGGCGCGCACCACCTCGATGACCTCGGCGTAGGTGACCCGCCAGATGTTGCCGAGCAGGCCCAGCCCCTGGCTCGACACCGTGCGCACCTCGTGCTCGGCGAGATAGCCGATGAGTCTGCGGGTGACCGGTTCGACGTAGGGGGTGACGATCGCCAACCGCGAGATGCCGAGCAGGACCAGCGCGTCGATCAGCGCCCCGGACGTGGTGCAGGCGGTTGGCGCTCCCGCGTCCTTCATGGTCCGACGCAGCACCAGCTCGCCGGCGGCACCGTCGACGAAGCTCCCCGACGTGCACGCGTAGGCGACCACGCCGGGCTCCGGGGTGAGGACGTCGCGGGTGGCCCGGCGGACCGCGCGCCGGTCACCGCAGGCCACCGCCATCTCGACGGTCACCGGGGTGGTGAAGAACGGCAGCCGGGTGAGGTAGAGGGAGACGTCCTCGGGCACCCAGCGCCACAGCTCGCGGTCGAGCGCGAAGTCGAATGGTGCGACCACACCGATGCCCTGCTGGTGGGCGGGTTCGGCGAGGCCCACCGACAGTTCGGTGGGCACTGGCGGCTACCCGGCGCCGGTGTCGGCGGCGAGGCGCTCGTAGACCAGCCGCTCGCCCACGCTGCCCGAGCGCCACACGTCGTGGCAGGCCTCGGCCATCACGTCCAGGCCCTCGACGATCGTGGCGTAGACGTTGCCGGGTACCCAGCCGACGTCACCGTTGATCAGCAGGTTGTTACGGCCATAGAAGATCGCAAGGTCGATCACCCCCGGCAGGTGGTCAATGCCCTGGTCGGCCTTGAACGACTGGGCGAGCATCCCACCGGCGAACGAGAAGTACACGACGTCACCGGGGATCGGGGTGACGGTCGTGTTCTCGTAGCCGATCTCGGGCCCGAACCGGGGGACCATCGTGTAGACCTCGTTGCGCGCGTACTTCGCGTGCTGGGCCTCCCCGCCTGTCGGCAGCGCGTCCCAGACCGCCGCGCAGGTGCGCGGCGCGTCCTTCTCCAGCAGCTCGGCGACGCACGACACCCCGCGGCGGGCGAGGCCGATGCGGAGGAACTTGGACATGACCACTCCATCCGACGAGTCCCGCAGCGCCGCGGATTGTTGACAATCATACGAACGGTTCCTAGCGTGTCAACGGCCGTCTCCACTCCCGTAAGGATACCCGCTTGCCCGTTTCCGCAGCTCAGCGGCCTGCCCCCACGATCACGGTGCTGCATGCCGACGACCGGCCCCAGGGGCTCGACATCGAGGGGTTGCGGTTCGCCACCGACGACACCCTGGCCGCGACCCTGCCCGGCACCGAGGTGCTGCTCGTCTGGGACTTCACCTCCGACGCCGTGCGCGATGCCTGGCCCGCCGCCGACGCGCTGCGCTGGGTGCACACCGCCAGCGCCGGCGTCGACCGGCTCAACTTCCCCGGTCTGCTGGAGTCCCCGGTGACGCTCACGAACTCCCGCGGCGTGTTCGACACGCCGATGGCCGAGTACGTGCTCGGGTTGGTGCTGGCGATGGCCAAGGACCTCCCGGGCAGCCTCGCCGCGCAGGCGCGGTGCGAGTGGCGGCACCGGGAGAGCGAACTGGTGGCGGGCAGCTGCGCGGTCGTCGTCGGTGGCGGGCCGATCGGGCGGGCGATCACGCGGCTGCTCTCGGCCGTCGGGATGGCAGTGGAGCTGGTCGGGCGGCGCGCGTCTGACGGTGTCCACGGCATCGTCGAGCTGCCCGAGCTGCTGCCCGACGCCGACTGGCTGGTGCTCGCAGCACCGCTCACCGACGCCACCCGCGGCCTGCTCGACGCCGCGCTGATCGCCGAGCTGCCGTCGCGGGCCCGCGTGATCAACGTGGGGCGGGGTGCGCTCGTCGTCGAGCCCGACCTGGTCCACGCCCTGCGGGAAGGCCGCCTCGCCGGCGCCGCGCTGGACGTCTTCGCCAGCGAACCGCTCCCGGCGAGCTCGCCGCTGTGGGACCTTCCCGGCGTGATCGTGTCCCCGCACATGTCCGGCGACGTCGTCGGCTGGCGCGACACGCTCGTCACCGTCTTCGCCGAGAACCTGGCCCGCTACCGCGCGAGCGAGCCGCTGCGCAACGTGGTGGACAAGTCGCTCGGTTACGTGACCGGAGGATCCTCATGACCGGCACCGTGGCGCGCAGCGCTTCCGACAGCACGGCCGCCGACCTCACCGCCACCGAGATGCTCGCCGCCTACCGCAGCGGCAGCCTCTCCCCGGTCGAGGCCACCCGCGCCGTGCTGGAACGCGTCGAGCGGCTCGACCCGCGCGTGAACGCCTTCTGCCTGCTCGACCCCGACGCCGCACTCGGCGCCGCCCGCGACGCGCAGGCCCGCTGGCGCCGCGGCGAGCCGTGCGGGCTGCTCGACGGCGTACCCGTCTCGATCAAGGACATCCTGCTCACCGCCGGCTGGCCGACGCTGCGCGGCTCCCGGACGGTCGACGCCGCCGGACCGTGGACGGTGGACGGGCCGCCGGTGGCGCGGCTGCGGGCCCACGGCGCGGTGCTGTTCGGCAAGACCACCACACCGGAGCTGGCCTGGAAGGGCGTCACCGACTCCCCGCTGACCGGGATCACCACCAATCCATGGGATCCCACACGCACGGCGGGTGGCTCGTCGGGGGGCAGCGCGGCGGCGGTCGCGCTGGGGATGGGGCCGCTGAGCGTGGGTACCGACGGCGGCGGCTCGGTGCGCATCCCGGCCGCGTTCACCGGCATCACCGCGCACAAGCCCACCTACGGGCGCGTGCCGCACCACCCGGCGAGCCCGTTCGGCACGCTCGCGCACGTCGGACCGATGGCCCGCACCGCGGCCGACGCGGCGCTGCTGCTCGACGTGATCTCCGGCGCCGACCCGCGCGACCCGTGGGCCCTGGCCCCCGCCGACCCCGCCGCGGCGCGGCTCGGTGGTGGCGTGGCCGGGCTACGCGTCGCGGCGAGCCCGGCGCTCGGGTACGTCGAGGTGCACCCGGAGGTCGCGGCCGCGTTCGCGGCGGCCGTGCAGACGTTCGTGGCGCTGGGCGCGATCGTCTCCGAGGCCGATCCGGGGTTCGCCGACCCGGTGGAGCCGTTCGAGGTGCTGTGGTTCGCCGGGGTGGCCGCGTCGATCGCGCACCTGCCCGCGGCGCAGCGGGCGGTGCTGGACCCCGGGCTCGTGGAGATCGCCGAGCAGGGCGCGCGCAGCACCGCGCTGGAGTACCTCGCCGCGATGGGCGTGCGCAACGCGCTCGGCACCCGGATGGGCGAGTTCCACACCCGCTACGACCTGCTGCTCACCCCGACGCTGCCGATCCCGGCGTTCGAGGCCGGGGTGGAGGTCCCGGCGGGGTGGCCACGGGAGCGCTGGACGTCCTGGACGCCGTTCACCTACCCGTTCAACATGACCCAGCAACCGGCCGCGAGCGTGCCGTGCGGTTTCACCGCGGGCGGGCTACCGGTGGGCCTGCAGATCGTCGGACCCCGGCACGCCGACGGAGCCGTCCTCGCCGCCGCACACGCGTTCCAGCAGGCCACCGACTGGCATCAACAGCTCGTGCGCGGATAACGCTGTTCTAGCAGCGATTTCCGCGCACGAGCGCCGGAGGCGCCTTACGTTGCGTCGGGGTCGATCGGGGGGCGCTCACCCTTGGCCAGACTCTCCGGCGCAAGGCCGGGGACGGGGTAGTCGGGCAGGGGGAAGGTGCTCTTGGTCAGGTTCGGGCCGGTGCCGAAGCCGTTGGGCTTCAGGAAGGGATCGTCGTCGAACAGCGAACGCTTGACCGCGTAGCGAGGGTTGAAGTCCCGCAGCCCACGCAGCTCCTCCAACGGCTTGCGCAGCTCGTCGAACTCCGAGCCGAGCTGGCCGCGCAACTGCTCCCGCGCCCCGGTGGCGTAGTCCTTGACCTGCCGGACCGCCTTGCCCATCCACGCCGCCGCCGACGGGAGCCGCTCGGGGCCGAGGATGAACAGACCGGCCACGATCAATACGATGATCTCGCCCCAACCGACGCTGTCGAACACGCCACCAGCCTACGGGTCCTCGGCGCGGGTGTCGCGGGCAACGCCTCGTCAGTCGGAGGTCAGGACCACCGAGACCGTGAGCGGGCGGCCTTCCCGGATGAGCTGGACCGGCACCGTGTCGCCGGGGTTGCGCTCCCGGACCGCGACGACGAGCTCGTCCGCCCCGGCGATCGAGCGCTCCCCCACCGCCACGATGACGTCCCCCTCCAGGATCCCGGCCGCAGCGGCCGCCCCACCCTGCTGCACGTTCTGCACCTGCGCACCGTCGGTCCTCGCATCGCTGACCGAGCGCGCGTTGACGCCGATCTCGGCGTGCGCGACCACGCCGGTGCGGATCAGCTCCTCGGCGATCACGCGGGCGTCGTCGATGGGGATGGCGAAGCCGAGGCCGATCGATCCGCCCTCGACCGTCCCCAGGCTACGGATCGCGGTGTTGAGACCCACGACCGCGCCGGTGGCGTCAACCAGCGGCCCGCCCGAGTTACCCGGGTTGATCGCCGCGTCGGTCTGGATCGCGTCGATCACAGCGTTGATGACGGTGCCCCCGCTGTCCAGTCGGACCGGCCGGTTCAGCGCGCTGACGATGCCGTCGGTGACGGTGCCGACCAGACCCAGCGGCGAGCCGATGGCCAGCACACCGTCACCGACCGCGAGCGATGCGGAGGATCCGAGGCTCGCGACCACCGGGTTCGCGACCTCGACCTTGACGACGGCCAGGTCGGTCTTCGGATCCCGCCCGACGATCCGCGCGGCGCTCCGGGTGCCGTCGTGGAAGATCGCCCCGATCTGGGCGCCGTCGACCTCGGCGGCGGGCGCGACGACATGGTCGTTGGTCAGCACGTAGCCGGCCGGGTCGATCACGACACCGGAGCCGGTGCCGCCCTCCTCCCCGACGCGGATCTCGATCGAGACCACGGCGGGCACGGTGCGGGCCGCGATGTCGGCCACCGAACCCGGCGGGCGCTCCTTGGCTGCGACCGCTTCGGTGATCGTCGGGTCGGGGTCGGTGAGGCCGGACGCGCCGTCGGCGGTCATCCGCCCGACGAGTCCGCCCGCCGCGCCCACCAGCACGGCGACCACGGCCAGCACGGCGAGCGCGCGCGGATCGACCCGCCGGCCGAAGAGCACCTCGCGCAAGCTGAGCCGAGGACCGTCCCCGCGGGGCGCCGGCGCCCCGGACTCCGCGGGGACGGCCGGCGGACCGAGTGCGACGGTGCTCTCCGGGTTGCGCCAGGGATCGTGATCGGCGCCGGCGTCCCAGAAAGCCCCGTCGTTGCCCGGGGCACCGCTACGGTCGCCGACCACACCGTTGGCCGGGGGCCGCTGCAGCGACGGGGCATCGGCGCCGGGTCGGCCGAAGGCACTGGCCAGCGCCGTGGGCGGAGGGGTGACGAGGGTGGGGGGGGTGGTCGGGGCGGCGGCGCCCAATGCGGCGAAACCGCCGTGCACGCCGCTGGGGCGACCGAACAGTGCGGCGACACCGGAGTCCACGGCAGGCCGGTCGAGCGGTCGCGGACCGAGTCGCTTCGCGGGTGTCTCGTCGCGAGCGAGGTCCTCCGGCGGCTGCTCGCCGCTCATCGCCGTACCCGGGTGCTCGCAAGCTCACTCATCGCGCTGCTGGCTCCTGGGGATGCGGACCGGATCTCGGGCCAGCCTGCCGCAACGGCGGTGAAGTCCGCGTAGCCGGGTCAGCGCAGGCGCAGGGGTGCCCCCGGAAACCGGTGGTCGAGGACGAGGTCGTCGGGGTGAGCTCCGGAGGTGACCGGCGAGAGCCGCAACCGGGCTTCGACGACGCCGGAGGTGCCAGCCAGCACGGGACCCCCGAGCACACCACGGTCAACGGTCGGCGGGACGGCGGCCACCGGGGCGCTGGACGCCGCCGCCGCACCGAGGGCGAGCGCGCCGAGCGCGAGGCCGGAGACGGCGGCACCGGCGCCGAACCGGATCCGCCGCTGGGCCAGTGGCCGCCTGCTGTGCGACGGCGGGGGGGTGTCGACGCACGCTCCCCCCGCGTCCCCTGCGGCGAGGTCGGCCACGGGGGGCCCCGCCCGTTCGGGACGGAGCAGGGACACGAACTGGCCGTCACGGGTGACGGCGAGACCCGGCGGTGCAGCGGGAAGATCGGCGTTCTGGGGGATCGAGCGGAGGCTGCCCAGTAGCGACGACGGCGGAATCGGACACCCCGCCGAACGCAGCGCCGACCGGGCCTGGCCCTGCACGAGCACCTGCGCCGCGCACTCCGGACACTGCGCCAGGTGTTGGGTAGCCCGGGCCTGCGGGCCGCAGGAGAGCTCGCCGTCGACGAAGGCGACGATGGCGTCCGAGCAGAGGTGGTCCTGCCCCCAGTCCGGGGGAGTCACCGAGACGCGCCAACGCCCATCGTTCATCCGCGAACCTCCTCCCGTACGGCGCCTCCGGCCGCCTCCTCGAGCGCGGCCGTCCGGCGCTCCATGGAGCTGCGTAGCGCGGCCCGCCCGCGATGGATCCTGCTCCTCACCGTACCGAGCTTCACCCCGAGGGTGGCACCGATCTCCTCGTAGGAGAGGCCTTCCACGTCGCAGAGCACGACCGCAGCGCGGAAGTCGGGGGCCAGCTCGTCGAGAGCGGCCTGCAGCATCGGGTCGAGGTGGGTGTCGGAGAACACTTTCTCGGGCTCCGGTCCCCGGCCGGGAATGCGATCGGAGTCCTCGGGGAGTGCCTCCATGCGGATCCGGGAGCGGCGGCGCACCATGTCCAGGAACAGGTTCGTGGTGATGCGGTGCAGCCAACCCTCAAATGTGCCGGGCTTGTAGGACGCCAGCGAGCGGAACACCCGGACAAAGGTCTCTTGGGTGAGATCCTCGGCATCGTGCGGGTTGCCGGTGAGTCGGTAGGCGAGGCGATACACGCGGTCCGCGTGTTCCCGGACGACCTCGTCCCAGCTCGGCGGCGTCCACGCGGTGCCCGTGCCGGGCAGTGCGGCGTTGCTCGGCAACGTGGCTAAGCCGTCGCTCATCGTCGGGTCGCACCTCCTGCGGCGGGTCGTGCCGTCGTTCCAACGAAGAACCGAAGAACGATGTTCCCGGCCCCGCACCGGCCGACGACCCCGACCGATGGCTCCTACGGTGCCGTATGCCTGTGAACACGGAGTGAGAACCGACTGAGAGGAACCTGTGAAAGCGCGGGCGCAGTAGCCTCTTTGACCATGACCGGCCGCCCGGACAGTGCCACGGACCTGGGGGCGCTGCGCGACCACGTCGAAGGCTACCTCGCCGAGGACGACGTGCTCCTCGCCGCGCGCGCGGCATCCGTACGGCTGGGATGCCCCCCGGTCGGTCCCGGAGCGGGCGCTGGCCTGCGCTTTCTCGCCGCCACCATCGCCGCCCGGGCGGTCGTGGAGATCGGCACCGGCGCGGGTGTCAGTGGACTGTGGCTGCTGCGCGGGATGGCCGGCGACGGGGTGCTCACCTCGATCGACGTCGATCCCGAGCACCAGCGCGTCGCGCGCGGGGCGTTCACCGCGGCCGGACACCGGTCGTCCCGGCTGCGGCTGATCAACGGCATGGGTCTCGAGGTGCTGCCGCGACTCACCGACACCGCCTATGACCTGGTGTTCATCGACGCGGAGCCCGCAGACTATCCACGCTACCTCGACGAGGCCGTGCGGCTGTTGCGCATCGGCGGCATCGTGGTGCTCGACGACGTCCTCACCGCCGGGGTCGTTGACCCGGAGGCGCTCGACGCGAACACCGTCGCGTTACGGGAGGTCGCACGGCAGGTGCGGGAAGACGACCGGCTCGTCCCCGTGCTGCTCCTGCTGGGCGCAGGACTGCTGGCGGCGGTCAAGACGGCCTGAGCTGCCCACCTGAAGCTGCGGCCGGTGCCCTACAGGACCGTAGCGCCCTTGCCCAGGACGACGACCCCGCCCTGGCTGACGGTGTAGCGCGCCCGGTCCAGGCCGAGGTCCACGCCGATCAGCGCGCCCTCGGGGACCACGACGTTCTTGTCGAGGATCGCACCCCGTACCACGGCCCCCCGCCCGACCGAGGTGCCGGGCAACACCACCGAGTCCGACACCTCGGCACCGGCCGCGACGCGCACGTTGGGACTGATCACCGACCGGCGGACGACGGCACCGGAGATGATCGTCCCCGCGCCGACGATCGAGTCCTGCGCGATGCCGCCCTCCACGAACTTGGCCGGGGGCAGCGGGGCCATCGCGGTGCGGATCGGCCACCGGTCGTTGTAGAGGTTGAAGATCGGGTGCACCGAGACGAGGTCGGCGTGGGCCTCGTAGAAGGCGTCGATGGTGCCGATGTCACGCCAGTAGCCGGAGTCGCGGTCGGTGGCCCCCGGGACGACGTTGTCGGCGAAGTCGTACACCGCAGCATCACCCTCCCCGACCATCCGCGGGATGATGTCCCCGCCCATGTCGTGGTCGGAGTCGCCGTCCTCGGCGTCGGCGCGCAGCGCGTCGAGCAGCGCCTCGGTGGTGAACACGTAGTTACCCATCGACGCGAAGGTGACGTTCGGGTCGTCGGGCACCGCCGGGGGGTCCGAGGGCTTCTCGAGGAAGTCGATGATCTGGCCGTCGGCATCGGAGTTGATCACACCGAACGCCTTGGCCTCGGCCCGTGGCACCCGGATGCCCGCGACCGTGGCGCCGGCGCCGCTCTCGATGTGCCGCGACAGCATCTGACCCGGGTCCATCCGGTACACGTGATCGGCGCCGAAGACGGCGATGTAGTCCGGCCGCTCGTCGTAGACGAGGTTGAGACTCTGGAAGATCGCGTCGGCGCTGCCGGTGTACCAGCGCCAGCCGAGCCGCTGCTGCGCGGGCACCGTGGTGATGTACTGCCCGAGCACGCTGGACAGGCGCCAGGTGGTGGAGATGTGCCGGTCCAGCGAGTGCGACTTGTACTGCGTCAGCACACAGATGCGGTGCAGCCCGGCGTTGACCAGGTTGGAAAGAACAAAGTCGATCAGCCGGTAGTGGCCCCCGAACGGCACGGCGGGCTTGGCCCGGTCGGCGGTGAGCGGCCACAGCCGCTTCCCCTCACCGCCGGCCAGCACGATGCCGAGGACGCCTGCGGGCAGGCCTCGTGCAGACGCGGGCTGCAGGCCAGCGCTGGTCATCCCGACCGTCCGGTCGAGACCCCGGTGACCGGGACGGCCCGCAGCGTCGTCACGCGTTCGACCCTAGTGCTCCCGGACCGTGCCCGGCCACAGCGACCACGTGTCGAGGCAACGAACACCGGGGCCGAGAAGTGCACATCTCAGGCACCGCGGAGAGCCCCATGGCCTACCGTCCGGAGGTGCGCATCGGCCTGCTCACCCGCGAGTTCCCCCCGGACGTCTACGGCGGGGCGGGGGTGCACGTCGAGCACCTCGTGCCGGCGCTGCGCGGGCTCGTCGACGTCGAGGTGCACTGCTTCGGCGAGCCCCGCGCCGAGTCGCCGGGCACCCACGCCTATCGTCCGCCGAGCGTGTTGGGGCAGGCGAACCCGGCGCTGCAGACCCTCGGCGTCGACCTGGCGATGGTGGCGGCGCTGGCGGACGTGGACATCGTGCACTCCCACACCTGGTACACCAACATGGCCGGACACCTGGCCGGTCTCCTGCATGGCGTGCCCCACGTCGTCACCGCGCACTCGCTGGAGCCGCGACGGCCGTGGAAGGCCGAGCAGCTCGGCGCCGGATACCGGCTCTCGTCGTGGGTGGAACGCACGGCCTACGAGCACGCCGACGCCGTGAGCGCCGTGAGCGATGGCATGCGGCGCGACGTGCTGGAGTGCTACCCGGCGCTCGATCCCGCTCGCGTGCACGTGTGGTGCACAACGGCATCGACGCAGGTTTCTATCACCCCGACCCCGCCCGGGACGCCGTGCGCGCTGCCGGCGTGGACCCGGACCGCCCCAGCGTGGTGTTCGTCGGACGGATCACCCGGCAGAAAGGGCTCGGGCACCTGGTCGCTGCGGCGCACCGGATCAGCCGCGACGCGCAGATCGTGCTGTGCGCCGGCGCGGCCGACACGACCGAGATCGCCGAGGAGACCGGGAAGGCCGTCGCCGAGCTGAGCGCCACCCGGCCGAGCGTGGTGTGGGTGCGCAGGATGCTGCCCACGTTCGAGGTCCGCCAGCTCCTGTCCGCCGCCACGGTGTTCGTCTGCCCTCGGTCTACGAGCCGCTGGGCATCGTGAACCTGGAGGCGATGGCCTGCGGTACCGCCGTGGTGTCCTCGGACGTCGGCGGCATCCCCGAGGTCGTCACCGACGGCGAGACGGGCCTGCTGGTGCACTTCGACGAGCACGCGGTGGACGAGTTCCGCGCCGCCATCGCCGACGCCGTCAATGCCCTGCTCGCCGACCCGGGCCGGGCGGCGGCGATGGGCGCAGCAGGACGAGCCCGCGCCGAGCGGGAGTTCACCTGGGAGCGGGCGGCGGCGCGGACCGCGAAGATCTACCACTCCCTGGGGTCGTGAGCGGATATGAGGGCCCCGGCACCTCTATCCGCGCACGAGCGTCAGCTCGAAGCGGCCTTGAGCGCGTCGCCGAGATCGCTGGCCTCCTCGGCCGACATCTCCACGACCAGGCGGCCGCCGCCCTCGAGCGGAACGCGCATCACGATGCCCCGACCCTCCTTGGTCACCTCCAGGGGACCGTCACCGGTCCGGGGCTTCATCGCCGCCATCTCCTGTTCCCTCCGTCCTCGTCGTGCCAGTCGTTGTGCATACGGGGTGCCGCCTCGCGGGGAGAGCGCAGCGGGATGCTCGCGAAACATCTTTCCTCATCCGCCGGACGTCGCTGCAACCGGCGCGATCAACCTGGTGCGGGCGTCGATGCTCCGCAGCGCTCACCCGACCCGCCAGCAGCCCCGGATGTGGTCATCGACCAGCCCCGCAGCCTGCATCAGCGCATAGCAGGTGGTGGGCCCGACGAAACGCAGCTCGCGGCGCTTGAGCTCCCGGGCCATCGCGGTGGACTCCACTGTGGTCGCGGGCACCTCGGCGAGGCTCGCCGGCCGCGGGTGCGTCGCGGGATCCGGCGCGAACGACCACAGCAGCTCGTCCAGCGGGGTGTCGAGCTCGAGAACCCGCCGCGCATTGTGGACGGTCGCCTCGATCTTGGCCCGGTTGCGGACGATCCCGGCGTCGGCGAGCAGCCGTGCCACGTCCGCCTCGCCGAAGCCGGCGACCACGGCGGGGTCGAACCCGGCGAACGCGGCCCGGAAGGCGGGCCGTTTGCGCAGGATCACCAGCCACGACAGCCCCGACTGGAAACCCTCCAGGCTCAGCCGCTCGAACATCGCCGTGACACCACGCAGCGGATACCCCCACTCGCCGTCGTGGTAGGCGAGGTACTCCGGCGTCGTACCGGCCCAGTCGCACCGGACGAACTCATCCACCGGCGCGGTACCCGGCCTCGCAGAGCCGAGCCAACCTCCGGAGCGAGTGCTCCACACCGGCCCGGAACGCCGGCCGCCCGACCGACCACCCGAACCGGCCCAGCACCCCGAACGGGAGGTCCAGAAGCTCGCTCCACAGCAACCGCGAGCGCTCGGGGCCCAGCTCGACCACCTCGAACACGCCGTCACCGCGCACGACCCGGCCGGTGTGGCGCACCACGCAGCGTCGCGGACCGTCCCCGGCGGGCACGGTCCACTCCACGATCTCCATGGTGTCGGTGAACCCGATCGGTCCGACGCCGGTGACAGCGCGCAGCGTCGCCCCCACCCGCCTGCCGTCACCTGGGCTCGTGACCTCCACCCGGGTGCCGAGCATCCACTCGCCCTGGCCCTCCCAGTCCGTGACGGTGTGCCAGACCACCTCGGCGGGCGCGTTGACGTCGACCGGCACGGTGAGCTCCACCCGGGTCATTCGGTCTCCCCCTCGTCGCGGGCACCAGCGCCCGCTAGCTCCGACTCCAGCTGCGCGACGCGGGCCCGCAGCCCCGCACGCTCCCTCCCGAACCGGTCCAGCTCCGCGGCCAGCCGCTCGAGCACCCAGTCCACCTCGCCCATCCGGTAGCCGCGCAGAGCCTGCGGGAACCGCAGCTCGCGGACGTCCCCGGCACCGATCTCGCCGGCAGGCAGGTGGGTGGGCGTGGTACCCGGGGCCAGTGGCGCGAGCTCCTCACCGCGGCCGAACACGACAGCGGCCAGTCCGAACACCGCGGCGGCCACCACCACGACGACCAACAGGTAGATCAGCGCTGTCCCCACTCGGGCCATCCCACCACGACCGGGTGATCAGCGCACCAGCACCTCACGCATCGGTGGTCGCTGCGCCACCTCGACCGCGGTGGACGACGGCAGCCACTCCCCACCCACCTGGACGAACTGGGTGAGCACCGCACCGGCGTCGAGGCTCGCACCGGAGTCGACGGCGCACCGCGACAACGCAGCGGCCAGGATCTGCCGAGCCATCACCCCGAGTTGCAGCAACGAGCGGTTGCGGTGCTTGCGCACCCCGAGGTTGACCTGCGCCAGCCCGTCGAGCCCGAGCGCGGCGTAGGTGTCGAGCAGCAGCCCGATCTCCACGCCGTACCCGGCCGCGAACGGCACCGACTCCAACAGCTCGCGGCGCGCGGCGTACTCCCCGCCCAGCGGCTGAACGACGCCGGCAAGCTCGGGACGCAGCGCAGCCAGCAGCGGGCGCACGAGCACCTCCGTGACCCGACCTCCGCCGGTGTCGGCCTGTGTGGTCTCCAGCCGGAGCGGGCGCCGGTAGAAGCCCTTGACCAGCGCGATGTCCGGCTCGGTGAGCAGCGGGCCGAGCAGCGCCGGGACGAACGCGGGGTCGAAGTCGACCAGGTCGGAGTCGAGGTAGCAGATGACGTCGCCGGTGGTGGCAGCGAGCGAACGCCACAGCGTCTCGCCCTTGCCCGGCACCGGCGGGAGCTCCGGGAGGACGTCGGTACGCAGCACCACCCGGGCCCCCGCCGCGGCAGCGACCTCGACTGTGTGGTCGACGGACCCGGAGTCCATCACGACGAGCTCGTCCACCAGCGGGGACGGGCCGCTGGTCAGGCCCACGACGGCCCGCACGATCGCGCCGACGGTGGCCTCCTCGTCCAGCGCGGGGAGCACGACCGAGACCCGCCGGCCCACCTTCGCGGCGACGAGGTCGTCAACGGTCCAGTCCGGCTCCTGCCAGGTGCGTCGTGCGAACCACTCCTCGGTGAGGGGGTCCATGAGCTTCTCCTGTGCATCCGTCGAGCCGGGCGGGTGGGTCGGCCACACTGCCGATTGACGTACCAGTCGCGCCAGGTCGCGGACCGTGCCGGCCAGCGGGTGGGTGCCCACGATGGCCGCAACCCTGTCCACGGTACGTCGGGTGGCTGCCGATGGGAGGTTCGAACACGACCAACCACCAGACCGAACCGTCGGTCGGCCACGATCGTCGACAGTCGACATAGCCGGATCCGACCGCCCATCCGCCTCATGCAGACCATCCACACCTACAGTACGCACTTCTTCGGCGATACTCTCACAATGGTCATCGATCTGCTGGCAGGCCTACAGGCCAGCGTCCGCTAAGATGACTGACCAGTCAACCATTATCGGAGGGGTGATGAACCAGAGGACAGTCTACCGGGCCGCGTGCCGGGAGATGAACCGCACCGCAGCGGTACGGCTGTTCGTACCATCCAGGTTCACTTACCCCGCCCGCGGTTACGGAATGCGCCGTGCCACCTCAAGGAGTATGAGATGTCCTTTGTCATGACCGCCCGGGAACGCGAGGAGTTCCTCACCGAGGTGCACGTCGCCGTGGTAGCCGTGAACCGCGAAGGCCGAGCCCCGCTCGCGGTGCCGATCTGGTACGACTACACTCCCGGCGGTGAGGTGCTGCTCTGGATCGAACGCGGGTCAGTGAAGGAACGCCTGTTCCGGGAAGCGGGCCGGTTCAGCATCTGCGCACAGGTGGAAACGATACCGTACAAGTACGTCACGGCCGAGGGCCCGGTCGTCGCCCTGAGTGAGGCACCGACCGAGGAGCAGGCCCTGGGCATCGCCAGCCGCTACCTACCCGCTGAGGAGGCCGCACGCTGGGTAGAGGATTATCTTGGGGAGAACTCACTGCTCGCCCGAATGCGCCCAGAGAAATGGCTGAGCACGGACTACAGCAAGACGTGATCAGCGGCCATACCCGCTGGTCAACACTCATCTCCGTTTGGTAATCGGCTAGGTACGGGAGGATCACCGCGAAGTCGCAGGTTCGAAGGGCGTTGCTCGCCTCCGCTCCGGAGGATCAGCCTGGATCCACGGATGGTCGTAGATATGCAAGATGTGCCTTGAAGAGGCTGGACAGTGCGTCGAGGAGGAGTCGCCCCTTTTCCGCTGTTGCCAGTGAGGGGCGACCTATAATTCCATCAGGGGCATACGAAGCGAGTCCGACGGTCAGGAGATGTCGCCTGTCGTCTGCGAGATGATCCGCCGATCGATAACCGTCCCCAACGAGGTCAGGGTGACGGTCCAGCATGATAGAGGTTTCAGCTTCACCGCCATGCATATCCTCGTGGTTGGAAGTCAGGAGACCGGCGCGGTGACGAGCATCCGTCCAGTCAGGTTGCTGAGGGAACAATAGTACGCGTGGTCCGATGACATTGGACTCACGAGCAACATTGTTGAGAACATAGTTGCCACCATGACCATTGACGATGACAAGTTTTGCTATATCGGATCCACGGAGCGAGTCCACTATATCCATCATAACAGTATATAGTGTCGTGGCCTTGATGCTTACGGTTCCAGGAAATGCGGCATGTTCGTGCGAGCAGCCAAACATCACAGGAGGCAGTGCTAGTAGATCATAATCATCAGCGAGTCGGTGCGCGATCGCCGCTGCGATTAAAGAGTCAGTTGTCAGCGGCAGGTGCCCGCCATGTTGCTCAAAACTTCCGACCGGAAGCACTGCGACATCGATACTACGCTGGGCTAGGTCATGGGAAGTGATCGACGACATCATGAGATCATCCAGTATCTCGCAGTCAGGCGACAGTTGATAGGGCTTGCCTGAACTGACGCACTACTTGGGCTTGCTTGAATGGCACGACCCGGCGCCCGATAATCCGGAGTAGGTGCAGCGTCCTAGCGGATGGAGTCGCTTGTACATGATGTATAGCGAGCATCGCTGACTCGCACGCGGCGTCAAGTTGATGTAGATCGAGGTGACCAATAGCGAGCCGTGCAAGGCAGACAGCCTTGTCTCGGACGATTTCCACGGGCCACGTGGTCAGTGCATCCGTACACGCTTTGACGGCAGGCTCAGGCTGGCCGAGCACCAAGAAGCAAAGTGCTCCCTCCATATGGACGTAGGACGTCGTACAGTATGGGGACAGCTCGTTATCAGACTCGACAGTAGGTGTTGCGAGCTCGAGTGCACGATCTAGGGCTGCTCGTGCAGCCATCTCGTGGCCGAGGTAGGCATGAGCTAAAGCAACTTGCCGGAGGCACACGGCCGCTAGATGTGGGGCGCTCCGTTCGGCCACGGTGAGCGCTCTTTGTGCCGTCAAGATGGCTCTCTGATGATCCCCAACCGCGGACAAGATATTACTTTTACGCATCAAGACGTAGGCAAGCAGATCGACCTGACCAGCTGCTTCCGCGAAGTCTACGGATTCATCTGTATACTTGAGTGCCAGTGAGAGATCCCCGCTATCTTGATGCAGCCAACCGGCTAGCTCAGCAAAGTTAGCTGCTAGTTGAAACGTTTCGACCGATCTTTGTTCAGCGAGAGTCCGTAGCTGCTGGTACTGAACTAAGACAACATCGATGACAAGCCCAGGACCAACAAGGTTGTCCATGCGTACATGTTCAGCAAATTGGACCCGGAAATAGCTCAGCGTATCATCAGAAAGCTGCAGACGTGATGCTCCCCGCTGAACGAGGGCCGCAAGCGGGGCAGAAGCGGTCTCGACTACTCGTTCGTCATCGAAACCAAGAGCTTCCGCTGGAAGATTGAATGCTTTTTGAAGTAGCAGGCGATACGAGATATCTGGTAGTTCTTTACCATTTTCCCATCGTGAGATCATCACTCGCAGGCTGGCTTCTGTAGCAGTTGTCACCCGCAGTTGGCAGGCAGCTCGACGTAACTCAAGATTCAGCTGAGCTGACGTCCAACCACGTGCGTCTCGCGCCTGGCGAATGAGGTTGCTCATCGATCACATCCGTACAGAGGTTACAAGTGTCGAGCAAATTGTCTCACACTCGACGAGCGATGGGAAGACGTAACGTGGCACGCGTTACCCCGCATTACCTGACGTCACTTATGCGGACGGTGATGCTCTGCTGTCCTTGTGCTGCACACCCGTCCAGATGTGCGTCGACTGCAAGTTGGTCCCGCCAGCAAGAAGTTGATTTCAACCTAGCAAGGGTTCGGAGGTCGAGAGATGGGGTCGTGGCGGTGGTTGCCGTGCACGTGAGGTCGCGGGTCGGGTCTGCCGGTGAGGAATCGAGCTGCTGTCGTCAGGGCTGGTGCCACCGGTGCTCTGCCGTCGTTGCCGTCACAGGGCAGTCCTCCGCTGGTGGCGCCGTCAGTGGCCTCACCGTGACGAGCGCGCGACTTCCCGGTCCTTCCTGTGACCCCCGACCGGAGGGGCCGGGAACGTGACGGGTGTGACGAGGGGTCCCCCGCCCGTCACGCCTGTCGCTCCATCTGTTCTCCACTGGTCAGATATCTGGCGGTCCCTCCCAGACTCTGTGTTGGGCCCGGGTCGGTGTCGTCGCGCTCAACGACAACCAGCAGAGTCCCATCCTCGACAGCGGTCCGGCGCTGCTTCGATGTCATCCCGACGAATCGCTCTCGCACCGCTCACGAGCCCGCAGCACAACCTGGCTGGCAAGCCACCAACATCGGACCCGCCCCTCGCTACACGGTCTCCGACCGACAAGGCCTAAAAAGAGAAGTTCACAGTGATCACGGTTCCACCACACATCGAACCGCTGATCATTCGACCCCCAAACCTGGGAGCAAAAACTATGCCAACTGTGGCGGTCCCGTAGCCAAACCAGCACCCGTCGGCTGGGTCCTCCTCAATCGCTACCGCTACGACGGATATACGGTATTCCACCCCGACTGCCAAACGTGGAGGGCGACAAGATGTCACACCGACGGTCACGACCCGCAGCACCTCCGTCACTGGCGACCATGGAAGCCGACGTCGATCTCCGGTGCATCGGACAGGCCACCCGACAGCTGCACGAGCTGTGGCCCGCACTCCACGACGACGACATCGCGCTGCTGGCGCTGCGCGGAACCGCGCTACGCCAGCAACTGCACGAGATCCATCCCCTCGACGACCGCGGCCGGTGCCGGGCGCGTGCGTGTCGCCGCTGGTGGCCCTGGCGACGACGATCGGCGTGCGTGACTCATCGCATCCTCGTCGACTGCGGTCGAGCGGGCATGACGACGCTGTGGACCTACCTGCGCAACCCCACGGGCAGCCGTCCCGACGACGAGAGAGTCAACGAGTGGCTCCGCGAGTGCGTGGAGGCCGACACGCCGCCGACATCGGACCCGCCCCCCGACTGCACGGTCGCCAATCGACACGGCTTGCCGGGAGAAGTTCGCGGCGCTCACGATCCCGCCGCACATCGAACAGCTGATCATTTCACCCCCTGAAAGGGAGAGTAGAGCACTATGGTCAAGCGTGGCGGTCGCGTACCCACACGACATCCCGTGGGTTGGACCTTCCTCGACCACCACCGCCATGACGGGTACACCATCCGCTGGCGGCGAGGCGACCCGGTGGCATACGTGCTGGCCGGTCACCGGTTGGGGGACCACAGCATGGCCGAGGTGCTGGCCACCATACCGGTGCCGCAGAAAGGGTGGACCGATCTGGCCGAGGTCCGGGCGCTGGGGACGCGGTGGCTGCGGCGTCAGGACGAGAGCAGCAGCAGAGCATCGCGGTGAGCCGCAGGGGGAAGAAAATGTACTGTCACACGCTCGAAGATACCGTCCCGAAGACCTCCACACCGTCACCGATGGTGTTCATCGCAGGTCGGATAAAGCTGATGGCAGCACAGGCCTTGGAGCTGGCGGCTCGCCACTGGGGGCCGGATCCACCGGACCCGCGCGGCCGACACAGCCTTTACACCAACCATCCTCTGCCTCCTCATACATCACCATGTCGTAGACCTAAGCCGCCACCATGGATGATGAACGTTGTCGTAGTTGTCGTGATACTCGCGCTCATCACCATGGTCATGCTTGTTGGCGCGGACGATTAAATAAATTCATTCGGGCAGGTCCTTACTCGACTCTACGATCCGGCGATTACCCGGGACAAACAGGTTGCAGCTATGCCTGAGACTTCGGGGTCACGGCTTATTATGAGTCGGCCGGACGGGCATCCTCGCCGCTATCACGGCCGCGGCCTGCTTATCGGCGGCCGTGACCCACACCGCGTACACCCGCAGCGTCGCCGAGTCGTCGCCGTGCCCCAGGCGTCCAGCGACGGTGCGCAGGTCTATACCCGAGGACAGCAGCTCGGTCGCGCTGTAGTGGCGCAGCGCGTGGATATGGGCGACCTGACCGGTGACCAGCGCACCACCATGGCCAGCATCGCCAAGGCCAACGGCGGACTCTACCGCGCCTACCTGCTCACCGAGCAGCTTCGGGAGATCTTCGCCTGCCGCGACTCGGAGAAGGCGCGAGCCCTGCTCGCCGGGTGGATCGCCTGGGCACGACGCAGCAGACTTCCCGCGTTCGTCAAGCTCGCCAAGACGATCACACGGTACAAGGTCCTGATCCGGGGAGCCGTCACCCACGGGCTGGCTGACGCCCGCTCCGAGGTCACCAACACCCACCTGCGGCTGCTCACCCGCCGCACCTACAGCTACCACACCCCCGAAGCACTGATCGCCAGGGCCGACCTCACCCGCGGCAGACTCAGACCTCCGGAATCCGTGTCAAGATCACAGTTGAGATGACCGGCTGTCTGATGTGATCGGGCAGCGATCACTCGGGATGTCGAGAGAGGGCTTTGTAATGGCGTTAGTCCCGTCGGACAGCAGACCATGCGCAGAGGTTGCGGGTGCCATCTGAGGAGCCAGACGCCTGCGGATACCCCTGCCCCTCGTGTCTACATCAGGTAATTTCGGGAACTGACAG